>JBDLIT010000118.1:0-13075 GCA_039714735.1 Pseudomonadota bacterium | reverse complement strand
TCAAAGGGGTAATCACAACATGCAGGATTAAATAGGCCACACGCTGCAGAGGATTCAGCTTATCTTTGCGGGTCTGATGATGGGGGTGACCGCCACCCATAAAGATATCCACAGTATAGTAACGCAGCATAGCCATCAATTTGCTCCTGCTGGATGGAATATACTGTTTCCATTCCCCCGTCGTCATATGCCAGAAGATGACAAACGCCAGTAAGCCCATCATGACCCAGGCCAATATGATATGTATGTCAACAGCTTGTTCGAAACCGAGCAGAGAGTATTCGCCATGAATCTCAAAGCCCGTGATCAACAGGGGTAAGATTAGTCCAGCGAGCAGCCAGTGCCACAAGCGCTCAAAGCGTGTATAGAGCATCTCATTTGACATTAACCTTTCCTCCGGTTTCTTAAAGCGATACGTCCAAAACCATGTACTGAAATCCCGCCCAGGGTGCCCAGCACTGTAAGCCAACCTATGAGATCGAGCAGACTGCTCTTATCACGTCCTGGCATATAGAAACCGGTGAGTTCCTGCAGACGGCCATTTTTACTGTGGCAGTCTGCACAGCCCAAGGCCTCTTCTTTTGGCGACACCATGTGGGAGAGTGGCCAATGCATGGTTGTCTCGATAAAACCGTGTTGCCCACTGTATTCCGCTCCTGCAGCACCCATTGCAGCTTTGATGGCACGATCCCAGTCGAATGACTTCCAATAGGCTTCGCTGTCCTTGCCAAACAGGTGGGAGATCACCAGTGTGTCATTACCCTTATCATAGGGTTGTTTGCCCCGCATGATCTTGAATGGCCAAATCCTGGCATCCGGGTCGTCATAACTCCCCCTGAAGGTGTTGATTTGAACGATAGCGTTGGGATCGAGTTTCTCTTCCAGTTCCTGGTAGCGAATGTCTCCAGCCAGCCAATCATATTCCGGCATCAGGTTTTCGCCCCACTCGAAAGTGCCCTTCTTCGTGACGTAGGTGACGTAGCCATTCTCATCCTTTTTCTTGATGTGTTTTCCATCTGCATTCATGCGTCCAGCGGTCGACCAGTCCCACCAGGTTTTTGAAGGCACACCACCTCTTGCATAGTAGGGAATATGGCATGTCTGACACGCCACCTTGTTGGTATGGTCGTTAATTTTTTCGTTGACGGTCGCTGAATGGGGTTGCATGCCATGGCAGGATTCACAGGATGCCCGGCTCTCATCGTCCCGCCCGGGGACGTCGATGCCATGGGTATCTTTGCCTTTTGAGGTGTAGTGACTTCCCTTCAAATCATGCCCGTCGGTGGAGTGGCACTCAGTACAGACGAAATCAAGACCATCGGTTCCCATATGCACGTCAAGGCTACGTGGAGGATTGGTCATGGATGAATCAAGATCACCATGCTTTACACCATCGCCCCCTCCCCCGTAGAAGTGGCAGACACCACAGTTTTCGCGACGGGGTTTACCCACATTCTGGGCCACCTTGGCGAGATCAGGCGCTTTAAATAGTTTCTTGCCTTTCTTTGGTGGAAACAACTTATCCTTATAAGTCGGATGACCGGCTGCAGTAGGATATTTCTTATAGGTATCCGTTGTGTCGTGACAGACCAGACAGTCGACATTCTCTTCCGATGCGAAATCGAAACTATCGTCCTTCCAGCCATATCCAATGTGACAACTCGTGCAGCGCGCGTAATTGGTTGTAATCGACCCACAGAAACTGTTGATTACTTTTTTCTTACCCAGCGCCTGACCCGTTTCAGGGTGTGTGATCTTCCAGTTCCAGTGGGTGGTTTTATGAATCTGCTTGCTGGCCTCTGTATGACACGACAGACAGGCCTTGGTCACATCTGGCGCAGTAGTGAACTCCTGCTGAAGTTCTTCAAATTTGGTGTGGTCCGCAGTTGAAGTTGATCCCTTCTTTGCTGGTGTTGTCTCCGCGTAGGCTGTACTAAAATTTATCGTCATGAACGCAAGAATTGGAACTATTGCGCTCTTCCTTGTTTTCCACATGTCACTGAAGAAAAACATCACATACTCCCCATTGATCTTATTATGTCAATCTGGTTCCCTCCAAATACTGCAAGGCAATACTGCTTACTACCATTTAGTATCTGAAGATAACTAGCATGGGCAACAGGAGAAATAATCTCCTGTTGCCCAGAGTATTTATTCGGTTACGGAGAAATCCGATCCGAATATTATATTGTTAGATGCTGCTCTCTGATGCGGCGATAAGCTCCGGTGCTTTCAGATCATCGGGAAGATGTTTGAATTTTTCAACCAATTTTGGCCAGAGCAGATTGTAGTAGAGCTCACCACGAACCAGTTTGACACCTTTAGCCGGGATCTCGTAAACGATAGTGCGCTCTTCATGAGGTTTCAGACGGGTGTCCTTGCCAAGCTGAGTTGCTGTGGGGGGCATGGCAGGCTTGCCTTCTTCATCCGCCAGCGCATAGACGAAATAGGCTTGAGCATCTTTCTTGCCCGGATGTCCTTTAGCATTTTCCCAAAGTACATTGCCTTCAGCATCATAGGCTGCCAGCTTCATGTAGATGTTACGGAACGGAGCGCCGGTCGGCAGGCTGTGGGGCTGTGGATTCTTCAAGTAGGCAGTTGCTTTGATCTTATCACCCTCAACCTCAGTTGACACATCAAACACCACAGAGCGTTGCAGCATCGCGGTACTGTGACCACCACCCATTGAGTGATCCGCCAAGCCATTATTGATCGGCATGTGGCAGGCGAGACAGTTGACGTCAGATTTGCTTATATTATATTCGTTACCCGTCTGGCAGAGTGGTACACCTTGCGGATTGTTACGCTGGTCATGACAACCCATGCAGGCATCGGAGGTCTTCATCAGCCTGGGATTACTCTCCATTGGAATGGAAGGGATCTCCTTGCCATCCATAGTCACTGCTTCACCCAAATGTGGATTAGGCTTACTGTCATCCGCCATACCGCCGCCGCCAAATACATCGCCGGCAGCCGTCAGCTTCTGCAGCCCGACATTTGAGTGGCGACCAGGACCTTGTGCAGCATCCTTGGAATAGTCATATGCCTTAAGACCCAATTGCAATTTGCCATTCGGCGCCTGAATACCGTTATACTTTTTCAGTGTATGGCATGCAATGCAGTTGACGCCTTCAGAATAAGCGGGATTGGCATCCAGCTTAGTCGTTTTGTCTTTCGCGGCATTCGGCGCATGGCACTGCAGACAGACAGGATACTTACCCGAAGCCTTGTGCTTGACATCCTCTTTCGTAGGATCACCAACCACCTTCTTATAGAAAGTCCCGTGAATTGGATCCTTCAATGCCGTACTGTTTGCATGCATCGACTTGCTCCACTGCTTGTAAATCTCTTTATGGCAGCTTTTACAGGTTTCAGCTGATATATGGTGAAGTGGCCCGGCGGCGGCTGTAGAAACAACACCAACCCACCCAACGAACAAACTCAATAGAACACTATTTTTTATCTTATTCTTCATTACCCACCCTCTTAAGTAGAAAATTTTTGCCTGCAAGATTTTCGTGAAAACCACACAATATGTCTATTAGGGAAATCACTAACAATTTTCGTAAGTTAATCAGTATTTTATAATTTTATGGATTATTGCTTATTCGATGCAAGGACTCCATTTAATGCCATATTCTATCACCATAAAATCTCCCGATCATGGTCTTCAGTGAACTGATCTGTGCACAATAGATTAATGTGTTATTTTAAATTCCATATTCTCTAGATTGGTAAAAATCCGATATTGAATTTCTAATTAAAAAGAGGCAGTCTAATTTAAAATAAAAAACTTGCTCTGTGAAAAACCACTCAAATGCATCAACATCGGAAGTGAGAATTTACAATTCAAAACTAGAGCATTTTTTACAAAGCAGTCTAATGTTAATTAATTAACTTCTAATTTTCTTTATATAGAATATAGAAGCAACAATAAAAATGGAGAGGATTCATGATCAAATTTAAATCACACAGAAGACTCTATCTTTTTCTCTGTTTGATTATTCCATTCTGGCTAGGTGTCATTACAGAATCCCTCGCGGATAAAGTCACTTTAGATGCCAGCAACTGGGGGTTGGAAGAGGGTAAAGAGTGTATCAGCTGCCATAAAAAGGCATCTGCCGGTCTGACCCATGAGTGGGAAAGCAGCGCCCATGCCAATGCCGGCGTAAACTGCCTCGACTGCCATCTTGCCGACGAGGTCGAGAATGACGCTATTGAGCACGAAGGCAACATCATCGCCACGATAGTTTCACCTAAAGATTGTGGACGTTGCCACACCAAGGAATTTAAAGAAACAGAAGGTTCCGTCCATTCCAAAGCACTCTCTCTGATAAAAAACCGTATGCCGGCCCTGGCGGATAATCTAAGTGGCAGGGAGATGATCGCAGCAGGCTGCGCCCAGTGCCATGGATCACAGGTTGAGGTCCGAGGCGATGGAACTCTTACCCCCGAAACCTGGCCGAATACCGGCATAGGCCGCATCAATCCGGATGGGTCCCGCGGATCCTGTTCCGCATGCCATGCACGGCATAATTTCTCCAAGGCCCAGGCGCGCGATCCCAGCGCCTGTATCTGGTGTCACACCGGCCCTGAATCACCCGATGATGATGTCTATGCGAGTTCCAAGCATGGCGCACTGTTTGCCTCTAACAGAAACAAGATGAATCTGAATAGTGATGAATGGGTGCTTGGCAAGGATTACTCAGCAGCACCGACCTGTGTAACCTGTCACATGGGGGCCTCACCAGGCATCAAGGCCAGTCATGACGTCGGAATGCGGGACTCATGGAGCCTCAACAGCCCTGTTTCGGAGAAACAGAATTTAGTCATCTTCGATGACGGAGACCGCAGGAATCTGCCCATCTCACAAGCAGCACCGCGGCGCGGCACAGAACTCAGCAAGTTGAATGGCGATATGGGTAAAGTAAAGGCGGTTGCCACCCCAAAAAGGCGCCGTCAGATCATGGCCAAGGTCTGTCTGGAGTGTCACAGCAAAGGTTTTGCAAATGGCTTCATGAAACAGTTCGACGATGTAGTTGAACTCTACAATGAGAAATTCGGCAAGCCGGCCCAGGCGGTCATGCGGGCGCTGTATGACCTGAATCTGCTGACCCCTGCGCCATTCGATGAGCCGCTTGAATTCACCTATTGGCGCCTTTGGCACGATGCAGGGACAAAAGCGAGACACGGCGCCGCCATGATGAGTCCCAACCTGGCCTGGTGGGAGGGTATGCATTTGGTAAGTCAGAACTTCTATGGTGAGTTTTTACCCCAGGTACGTGAATTAGCAGGCAAAGAGCAAGGGGACGCACTGATTGAGGAACATGTCACTAGCCTGGAACACCACAGCTGGCTGAAAAATCTCGACCAACCCAATCCTATCCTTGGTTATGGCATAGGCAGGCCCAGCCATGATTAAACTCAGGATGCCACTTTTCATTACCCGGCATGTGCTGTTCGCCCTCATGATCGGCGGTCTGGCGGGGATAGGTTTTATTTTGTTCCTGATTGAGTTCGACCACTTCACCAGCACAGAGGAGTTCTGCACCACCTGCCACTCAATGGAGATTGTGGCCGAACCCTACCGGGAGTCGGTCCATTACCGTCCTGATTCAGGGGTGCGCGCGAGTTGTGGTGACTGTCATGTCTCTGAGGGAGTCCTGTCCGCAACCTGGGATCATTTTGTTGGAGGCAAGGACCTATTCAACCAGATCTTTGGACCTGGCTATGATGACCCCGTAATCAATGAGCTGCATCTACCTGAAGCAGCATTTGCCGCACGGCAGTGGTTTAAGGACAGGAATTCAGCAACCTGTAAGCGTTGCCATGTCAAGGAAGCCATCTTCGGCACCCGGCCGGATACGAATTTAATCCACAAGGAGGATGCTAAAGATAAATCCTGCATCGAATGCCACTACAATCTTGTACATCTACGAGTTCCGGATGAAAAGGTGTTCAAACGTGAAGCATGGAACAGAATGATCGAAGAGAAGTACGGTCTAAAACCTGGAGAGGCAGATAAACTTTTAGAAGAGTGATAACAAGCCCACACCATGGACTTTCTCAAAAAACCCAACCTATCAATCGGTTAAATAGGTCTTACACATATGAACCTTCTGAAAATTGGCTGCACAACCATGCGCGAGGGCGTGCTGGTTACTACGATCTTCTTCTTTGCCGGAATTCTGATGATTCTTGCGGGTACAAAAATAGTCCCGGATATTTTCTACATGCAGCAGATAGTCATGTTTGCCGGCTTGTTGCTGCTTCTATTTGCCCCATTGATACTGATAGCAACCTTCCTGCTCTCAGTGCTGCCTGGAGCCAAGGAGAAAATGGACAAGTGCGAGCACTGATGAAAATCTTAGTTGGAAAGATCCCGTTGAAAAAAGGCGCTTGACCCCCACAAGACGTGGGAGTCAACAATTCTATCGCACTTTAGTAAGGCCTACTCAGTTAGTACTTCGTCAAGTTTGTATTGACGGAGTACTCGTGATTAGTGCTGGCAGTTTTGCAACTGGGCGTTGACTGATGGCACCAAAGAGGTCAATGCAGTCGCGATCAGTATCACCGGGCTGAGAATCAAGGCTGCAAACCCAGGGTAGACAAAAAGCGTCACAACATAAGGCAGAGGTTTCGGCAGCAAAATTACAGGTGAAAGCAGAAGAATCGCTAAGCTCAACAAGCCACCAGCCACAATAATTGCAGTTCTCATAGATTTACAGGAGAAATTAGCCATTTGATATACCTACATCAAAGATAGTTTTGAATGGTTAGTATATTAGGATATTCTAATCCTTTAGTCAAGATTTGGGGCTCAAAACTGGACTCAGATCACACTTTTTCACAATGTTAAAAAGCTGTGGCTGTTGTGCTCCCATGCCCTATAAGTGATTACAGTCTGGGATGGAAAGACAGCAGAATGTTGGATAAATGGGGCATGTAAAGTCATTCAAAACGACCTGTCCAGCCATCACATCCAGTTGATATTTAAAAGAAATCCTTCATATTTTAAGCAGCAGAAATCAGCACCTGATTCAGGCAAGTCAGACAGACTACTTCAATGCATCCGCCTTGTCGGTCTGCTCCCAGGGCAGGTCCAGATCGATGCGCCCCATATGCCCATAGACAGCCAGTTTCTGGAAAAAACCTGCCCCCCTTTCGGCAGGCAAGTGTTGCAGGCGAAAATCACGGACAATGCTGGCCAGGCGAAAATCGAATAGCTCGCCGACTCGTTCAGTCAGTTTACGATCATCCACATCACCGGAACCGAAGGTGCGAACCCGCAGACTGACCGGCGCAGCATTGCCGATCGAATAACTCAATTGCACCTCGCACTCCCGGGCAAGCCCAGACGCCACCACATTTTTTGCCGCATAACGAGCTGCATAGGCGCCGATTCTATCGATTCGCCGTGGATCCTTACCGCTCAATGCCGCTCCACTGTGGCGGGCATACTCACCATAGGTATCCATGCCAGTCTTACGCCCCGTCAAACCGGAGTGAGCTGCCGGTCCACCGCCAATCAGCGGGCCTTCAGGATTGACGAAGACCAGGGTCCTGTCATCCGCCTTGAAAGCCTCAGCCTTCAGCACCGGCTGCACTACCTGTTTGACCAGGTCATCTCGCAACTGATCGAGGTTTGCCGCATCTGCGTCTGTCTGGCTGGCAACCAGAGTTACCGAATGTATCCGGTCTGGATCACCATCTTTATACTCTATGCCCACCTGGGTCTTACCATCCGGGAGCAAATAGGGAAGCTTTTTTACCACCTTTGGTGAAGCCAGCTGCTCAGCAAGGCGGTGCGCCATCCATATCGGCAAGGGAATCAGCGCAGCTGTCTGATCACAGGCATAGCCGAAAACGGTCACCTGATGCTTGGCGGTAATCTGATCGATCTGCTTATCGTCCAGTTCCTCAAGCTCGACCGGTGAGTAGCTGGTGACTGTATGATCCATAAAACTGGTCATGATGGTGCAGGCATCGGCATCGAATACATCCTTCGAATAACCGACCTCGCGGATGACTTGCCGGGCTATTTCCGGGATATCCAGTTTCGCCTTGGAAGCGTAGTGTGCGGAGATAAACATGACACCGCTTGAGACCGCACATTCAGCCACGATCTTCGAATGGTAATCCTGGATCAGAAAGTGGTCGACAATAGCGTCACTCACCTGATCACAAAGTTTGTCCGGATGTCCTGCCGTGCTGGACTCAGAGGTGAAAATAAAATTGTCGTTCACGCTGTCTCCTCCGTTGCTGCAACTTCCTGCAACTCAACATCAGTTTCAAACTCTTCGATTTCCTGTGGCGGAGCCGGCTTCCTTGCTTCATTTACGATCAATGGCAAGATCACACCAGCAGCAATCACCAGTATATCGAGTGGATTGAGTGGCGTCGTGCCCAGCAGTCGCCTGGCTCCCGGAAGCAGGCTGACCAGAGCCTGGAATCCACCCATACCCAGGATTGCCTTCATCAAATGAGGATTGGGTGGTAATTTCTGCCCCCCAAAAACATTCCTATATTTGGATCGGGAACTGAACGAGTGGGCCAGTTCATTGAATACCAGGGTATTGAAAGCCAGTGTGCTCGCTTGCGGACCCAGCCCATAGCGTTTCATACCGTAAAGAAAGGCGCCCATGGTACCCACACCAATGATGCCAGACTCAATGCTCATGCGTTTCAGATCATGGCTTTCGATAATCGCCTCACCCGGATCCCGTGGCGGGCGTTGCATGATACCGGGTTCGGCTGGCTCCATGGCGAGCGCCAGACCGGGAAAGATATCGGTTACCAGATTGATCCACAGCAGCTGCATGGGATTGAGTGGCTCACCCCAACCCAGGGCAATACCGGTCAACATGACCTCGATCTCGGTCAGGTTGGTGGAGACCATGAAGTGAATCATCTTACGAATGTTATTGTAGATGGTGCGGCCCTGCTCCACTGCAACGGTCATGGTGTGCAGGTTGTCGTCTTCCAGCACCACGTCTGAGACATCCCGCGCGACATTCGTACCGCAACCACCCATCGCCACGCCCACATCGGCCGCCTTCAAGGCGGGACCATCATTGATACCGTCACCGGTCATGGCCACCACGTAACCCGACTCCTGCAGGGCACGCACGATCTTGAGTTTATGCGCCGGACTGACCCGGGCGAAGACATGTACATTCTTCGCCAAGCCGGCCAGCAGCTCAGGATCCATGTTTTCCAGCTCGTTGGATTCGAGCACCTTCAACGGCTTACCGCCACTCAGTCCAAGTTGCTCGCCAATCGCCTGGGCCGTGGCGCTCTGATCGCCGGTGATCATGATGGTTTCAATACCGGCCTGATGGTACTGATCAATCAGCTGATCCATGCCGGTACGCATCGGATCCGCCATGCCCGCCAGGCCAAGCCAGGTCAGACCCGCTGTCTTGTCCGGCATCCTCTCTGCATCGAGCTGACGGTAGGCTGCGCCCAAAATGCGCAATGCATTCCCCGCCATCTTCTCATTCTGACTGAGTATCTCCGCCCTTGCCTCTGCCGACAGCCTGACCCGTTTGCCCGCCTTGACCTGAAAATCACACAGCGACAATACCTCTTCCGGGCTGCCTTTAACCGCCAGCAGATGCTTACCGTTCGTATAGGGATGGAGACTGCTCATGAAAGGGCGGCCTTCAGCACGATAACGAATGCGCAGAGTGGGATGCTCGGCACGCAGGCTTTGCACATCGATACCGGCATTCAGCGCCAGATCCACCAATGCATTTTCGGTTGGAGAACCCTCCAACTCGTAGTGTTCATGGTTACCGACAATCTGTGACTCGCTACAGAGCGAGACAATCTGCATCAATCGCACCAGCTCTTCACGGCCGACCGGATCAACGGCATCGTTCTCCCGCCTGAATGTACCTTCGGTGACGGCGTAGGCAAATTCACCGCTATAGACTGCCACCACCGCCATGCGATTCATGGTCAGGGTACCGGTCTTGTCCATGCAGAAAACCTGTACCGCGCCCAGTGATTCCACTGCATCGAGATGTCGGATCGATACATTGCGCTTACGCATTTCCGCGATACCCATGGCCAGGGTCGTGGTTGCCACGGCCGGCAAGCCCTCCGGCACTGCCGCCACGGCCAGCGAGACTGAAGACTTGAGCATTGCCAACATTCCGTGTCCGCGCAGCACCCCCACCACGAAGACCCCTGCACAGACCACACCACTCAGCAGGGCCAGCTTGGTGCCCATCTGATCCAGCTGCCGCTGCATCGGGGTTTCAGGCGCCTCGGCCTCCCCCACCATGGTCTGGATCTGGCCCAGTTCCGTGGCCTTTGCAGTGGCGATCACCACACCGCGTCCATTGCCGCCAGTGACGTGAGTGCCCATGTAGGCCATGTTGCTGCGATCGCCGAGCGCCGTGTCGTCCTTGCCGATAAAGTCGTGATCCTTGGAAACAGGCAGACTCTCGCCTGTGAGAGCCGATTCATCCACACTCATGCGATGTGACTTCAACAACCTGATGTCCGCGGCAATATAACTACCCGGCACCAGCACCAGGATATCGCCCGGCACAATATGTTCGACCGGAATCAGGCTCTCTGTACCGTCCCTCAGTACGGTTACCTCTCTGACACCAGTCTTGGCGAGTGAACTGATGGTCAGTTCCGCCTGCCGCTCGGTGACAAAACCGATCACCGCATTGATCAAGACCACGCCGAGTATCACAGCCGCATCTATGGTTCCACCCGTCAGGATGGAGATCACCGCAGAAGCGCCCAGCATGCCGACCGGCGCATTGAGAAACTGCTCGATAAAAATAAGCAGGTCCGATCGGCGTTGACTGGCAACGAGACTGTTTTCACCATAACGCTGCAGGCGCTGGATCGCCTCCTCACCTGCCAGACCCTGTTTTTCAGGCACATCCAGATTTTCTATGACTTGGCCAAGCTCCAGCTGATGCCATGGATAGATCTCCTGGACTTGCTGTTCAGGCTGGCCGGACGGTGCCGCGCCACTTACCGCACCAAATACAGGAAGCGTCGTATAGCTGGAAGAGAATCCTTTGATGAGGGCGGTAAAACCATCGAGCACCCGGGTAAAATTAAACTCAGGCAGTCGAGGTCCGACATGAGCTGAGGTAAAACCTGCCTGCCTGACTCCAAGTAGCAATTCCACCTCACCAATGACTTCCTCAAGGGGAGTGGATTTCGCATGGACCAGCAGCAATTTACCGGTTCGTGTATTGGCCTGGACGGAAAAGATTGTTGCGGCTTCACTGAGCCGACTCTCCAAACGTTGCTTGAGGTGGGGAGACCGGTAGAGCCCGGGAACCTCTAATCGGATACGGCCGGGCACGCTGGCATGGATAAGCTTAATCGCTGAATGGACAGGTGCCGCTTGTTGATCGAAAACTTCCATTTATTTTTCGTATATTTCAGTTAGTTTAAGCTTTTGTTACAGCATCATAACTCTTGCGCATGTCATTTTTATTACGAGGTTGCTCAAATGGCCTGCGATAGCGTATCTTACTCCAAATAAATGTTGAGGGCTGCATTTTCCGGCTCGCAAAGGAGTGATGATGGAACACAGCCTGCTGCAGTGGATTGGAGACGAAACCCTACTGCAACAATTCGTCGCTGACCTATCGACCAGCACCCTGCTGATCATCATCGTTGTCTGCATTGCCCTACTATCGAAAGGCGCAGACTGGATGGTCGACGGTGTGGTCGATCTTGCCAGACGCACCGGCCTGCCAAAGATCGTGATCGGTGCTACCGTTGTCTCCCTTGGCACCACGCTTCCAGAGGCCTTTGTCTCCGTAATGGCTGCCTACATGGGCAATCCAGGACTGGCGCTGGGCAATGGCGTCGGTTCGATCATCGCTGACACCGGGTTGATCTTCGGCCTGACATGTTTGCTGGCTGCGGTACCGGTCAATCGTTACATCCTCAATCGTACCGGCTGGGTACAGGTTGGCGCCGCCACCCTGCTGGTCGTGATCGCCATCCTCTTATTGTTCAATACACCATCCGATGGCGAGCCGATTCTCAATCGATGGGTCGGTTATCTGTTTCTCTTTCTATTGATGGCCTATCTGTATGTCACTTATCTCTGGGCCAAACAGAGTGGCGACATGGACCAGGAGAACAACGGCGAAGCGGAAGAGGAATTTTTGAGTTTGTGGCTCTCCTGGCTGATGGTGATCGGTGGTTTGGTGCTGATCATCGTTGGTGCGCGCGTTCTGGTGCCCTGCGCCTCAGAGATCGCGCACCGCTTTGGGGTACCCGATGATGTGATTGCCGCCACCATGGTTGCCTTCGGCACATCACTGCCCGAGCTGATGACTGCCATCGCGGCAATACGCAAGGGTCACCCGGAAATCACCGTGGGGAATATCGTTGGCGCTGACGTACTGAATGTCCTCTTCGTTATTGGCGCCGCTGCAGCCGCCACGCCCCTCGCGATACCGGATAACTTCTACTATTTCCACTTCCCGGCCATGCTCATTATTCTCTATTCACTACGGGTGTTTATCTCGATGAACAGAGAGGGAGTCTTTTACCGTTGGCAGGGCGCCTGGCTGCTTGGAGTCTATGCAACCTACGTTTTCCTCCAGTATGCTCTAAATATAGGTGCAGCGCATTGAGCAGGATGACTCAATGCCACACGGTCTTCATTGAAGTCCCAGATACAAGAGGCACAGTTAGATGAAAATTTTACTGGCAACAGATGGTTCAGAAAGAGCACAGGCCGCCATCGATTACGTCCTGCACTTCCCGTTTCCAGGGGACAGTGAACTGCACCTGATCACTGTCATCGAAAAAGAACTCTACAGAAGCAAGAAGAAGGCCGAGCTGAGCGAAGAGCAGCTTGAATTACTCGGGCAGACCAAAAAGATGTTGCTGGATGAGGCTGGAGACATCATATCTGCAGGAGAAACACAATTGGCGGATGCCGGCTGGAACTGCAACAGCCTGATCAGAGAAGGACATCCATCGAGAGAGATCGTCCGTGCGGCAAAAAACCTTGCTGTTGATCTTGTGGTCGTCGGCTCCCATGGGCTGGGTGGCATTAAACGCTTCCTGC
>JBDLIT010000117.1:0-13251 GCA_039714735.1 Pseudomonadota bacterium | reverse complement strand
GCATTTTGGTGTTCACTATATGACGGTTAGCCGGGCTGTTCGGCAATTTGAGTCTGAGAATGGCTAATTGTTGGAATGTTAGAACTGACCCAATTTTCCCTATTGTTGGAATGTTAGAACTGACCCAATTTTCCCAGAACTGACCCAATTTTCCCAATTTTCCTCTGTTGGAATGTTAGAACTGACCCAATTTTCCTCTCAATTCATTCATGTACGAGCCGATTCTTGATTTGACTATTGAGCATCTAGTAGTGAAGCTGTATCAAGAAGTGCATAATCTGTGAGGACTGATGACAGCTTATGAAAGTTCTCCATACCTCTGACTGGCACATCGGTCGGACCCTCTACGGCAGAAAGCGTTACGCGGAGTTCGAGGCGTTTCTGATCTGGCTGGCGGAGACGATTCAGCAAAATGAAGTCGACGCTCTGCTGGTGGCGGGCGATATCTTTGATACCAGCGCCCCAAGCAATCGCGCCCAGGGGCTTTACTACCGGTTCCTGTGCCAGGTGGCGGCTTCAAATTGTCGCCATGTGGTGGTGATTGCAGGCAACCACGATTCCCCCTCTTTTCTCAATGCGCCGAAAGAGCTGCTCAGAGCGCTCGATGTCCATGTGATCGGCAGTGCCTGTGAAAACCCGGAAAACGAGGTTCTTGTCCTCGCCGATGAACAGGGATCGTCGGAGTTGATCGTCTGTGCCGTTCCGTATCTGCGGGACAGGGATATCCGCGTGGCTGAAGCTGGAGAAAGCATCGAAGACAAGGAGCGCAAGCTGATCGAAGGCATCCGCAGTCACTATGCCGATGTTGCGGCCTTGGCCGAACAGAAACGCACGGATCTCGGGGCCGAGATCCCGATCATCGCGATGGGTCACCTGTTTATAGCCGGTGGACAAACGGTCGATGGCGACGGTGTGCGGGAGCTGTACGTCGGCTCGCTGGCCCATGTGACTGCCGGGATCTTCCCCGAAAACCTGGACTATCTGGCGCTTGGACATCTCCACGTTCCGCAGAAGGTAGACGGTTCCGAGGTCATGCGCTACAGCGGCTCCCCACTGCCCATGGGCTTCGGGGAGGCAAAACAGCAAAAGAGTGTTTGTCTGATTGAATTTGTCAGCACTGAAGCAGCAGTGCAGCTAATCGATGTCCCTGTCTTTCAGAAGCTTGAGCGCATCCAGGGTGACTGGGATAGGATCTCAAGCAGGATTCTTGAGCTGTCGGTTAGCGGCTCCCAAGCCTGGCTCGAGGTAGTCTATGCAGGCGACGAGGTCATTGGCGACTTGCGTGAACGCTTGGACGCATCCATCTCCGGCTCGAAAATGGAAATCCTTCGGGTGAAGAACAAGCGGATCATCGACCGGATATTGGGGCAAATCCATGATGAGGAATCGCTGGATGATCTGAACGTTAACGATGTATTCGAGCGTTGTCTCGCTGCCCATGGAGTACCTGAAGATCAGCGGCCGGAATTACTTCGCGCCTACCAGGAGACTGTTGTGTCTCTCTACGAAGACGATACCCGGGCAGAATAGAGAGGCTGTTGATGCGGATACTGCAGGTGCGATTCAAGAATCTGAACTCACTGGTCGGCGAATGGATGATCGACCTCACGCATCCTGCATTCGACTCCGACGGAATCTTTGCCATTACCGGTCCAACCGGCGCTGGGAAGACGACCATCCTCGATGCCATCTGTCTGGCCCTCTATGGCCGTACGCCACGCCTCAATAAAGTCACCAAGAGCGGCAATGAGATCATGTCCCGCCAGACCGGCGACTGCTTCGCTGAGGTGACCTTCGAAACCCAGACTGGACGTTATCGCTGCCATTGGAGTCAGCACCGGGCGCGGAAAAAGCCGAATGGTGAGCTGCAGACTCCAAAGCACGAAGTTGCTGATGCTGACTCAGGTGAAATATTTGGAGCAAAGATTAGAGGAGTGGCGGATCAGATTGAAGCCGCCACCGGGATGGATTTTGACCGCTTTACCCGCTCCATGCTCCTGGCCCAGGGTGGCTTTGCGGCATTCCTGCAGGCAGCCCCCGATGCGCGGGCTCCGATTCTGGAACAGATAACCGGCACGGAGATCTACAGCCGGATATCCGTGCGCGCTCATGAACGCCGTTCCGATGAGCGTAAAAAGCTGGACGCATTGCAAGCAGAGCTGGCGGGTATGCAGCTTTTGAGCCCAGAAGATGAACAGCAGTTGAGCACTAGTCTGGAGCAGAAGATCCATCAGGATGGTGAGCTCAATCAACAGATCGCTCAGAGGAACCAGGCCATCGCCTGGATCGAGGGCATTGCCCGGCTTGAAGAGGAATTACAGCAACTCGGTCAGCAAAAAGATGATTTGCAGGCCAGGATGGAGTCCTTTGCGCCCGCGCAGGAAAGGCTCAGGCTTGCCAATCAGGCGCTCGAACTTGCCGGTGACTACGCTGCCTTGACGGCTATTCGCCGGGAACAGGAGTCGGATCGGCGAACGCTGGGTGAGTGCCGGGAATCCCTGCCCAATTGTGATGAATCCGTCAAGCTGGCGGAAGGAATCATGCAAACGGCTACCGAGCAGCTTGCAGCAAAAAAAACGGAGCAGCAAAAGGCGCTGCCAACTATTCGTAAGGTTCGAGAGTTGGATCTGAATATCGCCGTGAAAGATGCACCCATCAAGATGGCCAATGATTCCATCGCAGAACGTTCAACGTCTCTCGAGACTCTCCGCACCAAGCAGCATGGCGATTGCAACGACCTGGATTTCAAGCGCAAAGCCTTGGCGGATCTACAGCAGCAGTTGCAAGCAAGCAAAGCTGACGAAGGACTGGTTGAACACCTCACCGGGATACAGGGACGGTTCGAAGCCTTGCAGAATCTTCACAATAAGCTGGTTGGCAAGCTCGACGAAATCAAGCAAGCCGACAGTCAGCTTCAGGAAGCCTCTCGAGTCTGGCGGGAACAGTCGGCAAATCTGGACATGGAAAAACGTGGCCAGGACGGCATTCAGGCCACCCAGGCCGAAAAACAGGCGGAGCTTCAAAAAGTCCTCGATGATAAAGAGCTGGCGGACTGGCGCGACAGGCAATCGTTGTTGACAGGGCAAAAAGACTTGCTTGCCAAAGCGCTTGGAGCAGCCCAATCCCGGTTGAAATCCAAACAGGCTATTGATGAACTCGGCAACCGAGAAGTAACCCTCAGCGCCGAGGAATCTACTCTGGCGAGCCAACTCAACAGTCAAGCCGAGAGACAGGCGGCGCTTGAGAAGGAAATGGTGCTGCTCGAGACCCAGCTGACATTGCTGAAAAAAATCGAGGATCTCGAAGCAGCCCGCCAGCAACTTCAGGATGGCGAGCCATGCCCATTGTGCGGCGCCAAACAGCACCCGTTTGCAGAAGGGAATGTTCCGGTTCCGAATGAAACCCGTCAACGCCTCACCAGGGTAAGAGACGATTTGAAATCCGTGACTGATGCGGTTTCCGGTTTAAAGGTCAAGTTGGCCCAGCTGGGCAAAGACCTTGAACAAGTGGCATTCAGCCGGAAGGAACATACCGGGAAAATCGACGAAGCAAATTGCTTGATCGTTGAGGTCTGTTCGAAACTGCCGCCTCACCTGAATTTAGCTGCTTCCGATCCTGATCTTGATGTGAAGCTTGAGGGGCTACAGGGCGACAACCGCCAAGGGCTGGAGCACGCTTCCAAAACTGTGCAGACCGCTGAGACGGTCGAGAAGGGATTGAACAGGTTGCGCGATTCGCTGGAAAAGGCCAGGGCGTCGGTTGTAAAAGCCGAGCGTGAAACTCAGGCTGCCGCGCATAAGAAAGATTCCACCGGACAGCTGCTGGAACGGCTGAAAAAAGAGGCGGAGGGGTACCGGGAGCAGCTGAATAAATCCCTCGTGAGCTTACAGAAGGATGGCCGGGCTTTTGGGGTTGAAAATCTATCTATCGGCAATTTGGATCTTGTTCAAAAGCAGCTGACTTCACGGCGCGATCAGTGGATGGCGCGGCACAAGGAAAAGGCTGATCTCGATCAGCAGATTGCTGTACTTGATATGCAGGCGCTTCACCAAGCTGAACAGATTCAGAAATCTGAAAATGAGCTGAAGAAGCAACAGAGCCAGCTCGATGGATTCCTGCGAGATCGTGAGGCTTTAGTTGGTGAGCGGCAGGGTATTTTCGGAGATAAAAAGCCTGA
The DNA here is from genome assembly GCA_039714735.1 of Pseudomonadota bacterium. Classification (GTDB taxonomy): domain Bacteria; phylum Pseudomonadota; class Gammaproteobacteria; order Chromatiales; family Chromatiaceae; genus JASJBU01. The sequence continues at coordinate 9,074 of JBDLIT010000117.1, read as the reverse complement.
CAATGAAGAAGCACGTCTTGCCACGGCTATCGATTCTGCGGACCAGGAACTGGATGCCGCCCGACAGAGACTGAGTGCCGCGAATCAGGCGCTCAGCCAGCTGAAATCCAAGATTGAGGAATTGCTGAAAGCGCTTGGAACTCGGGACATCCTGCTGAAAGGGGCTGAAGAGGCTTTCTCTGGTCGGCTTAAGGAATCCGGCTTTGCTGACGAGGAAAGCTATCAGTCAGCATGGCTAGAGGAAAGCGAGCGCAAGAGTCTGGCGCAGCAATCCCAGAAGCTTGCAGATGAGAAAACCGGGCTCACATCAAAGGAACGTGAGAAAACCAAGCTGCTGGAAACAGAGCGGCAGAAACAGATGACGGAAGAACCGCTGGATCAACTCAAAAATTCACTTTCGGTTCTGGTCGCCAACCAGCAGGAGATCCAGCAGGAAATCGGCGGTATCCGCCAGAAACTCAAGGACAATGAAAAGCTGAAGCAGCAGCAACAGGAACGGGCGCAGGCCATCGATGCGCAAAAAAATGAATGCTCACGCTGGGATCTGCTGCATGAGCTGATCGGTTCGGCCGACGGAAAGAAATATCGCAACTTTGCCCAGGGGCTGACCTTTGAAATGATGATTGGTCACGCCAATCGGCAACTGCAGAAGATGACCGACCGCTACCTGCTGATCCGTGACGACGACCAGCCGCTGGAACTCAATGTGATCGACAACTACCAGGCAGGCGAGGTCCGCTCCACCAAGAATCTTTCGGGCGGTGAGAGCTTCATCGTCAGCTTGTCGCTGGCGCTTGGGCTGTCCCATATGGCCAGCAGAAATGTACGAGTCGATTCCTTGTTTCTAGACGAGGGTTTCGGGACTTTAGACGAAGAGGCTTTGGATACGGCGCTCGAAACGCTTGCAGGCCTGCAACAGGACGGCAAGTTGATTGGTGTAATATCACACGTACCAGCCCTCAAAGAGCGCATCAGCACTCAGATTCAGGTAACCCCTGTTACGGGAGGTAGAAGCCGGATATCTGGTCCTGGCTGTGAAGATGCAGCGGCGTTGATTGATAATTCTAAACGTCAATATGCCGTCGAATCGGTATGATCAGCCACCAATTCATAATCTAGCAGGCGTACGGGCTGAAATATGAATAGTTTCAAAATACCTACTCTTGTGTGAGTGAGCCCGTAAACGTTAGGAAGTCGTACATGCAGCGGACCCTACTCATCGGTTTTATCCTGATCCTGGCCAGTGTATTGGTCTGGGTATCGATACTCTGGGAACCGGCTCAAGATCCGGAATTGTGTGAACAGGTGCCCGCATTGGCCGAAGCACCGGTTGGGGGGGGGTTTACGCTGCACTCCTATCGGGGGCCGGTTGAGTTGGGGGATTTCCGAAACAAGATTGTATTGCTCTATTTCGGCTACACCTGGTGCCCCGATATCTGCCCAACGAACCTTGGTTTGACCAGCTTGGCGTTGGATGAGTTAACCCCGGATGAACGGGAGCGGGTGCAAAGTCTGTTTGTCAGTGTCGATCCTGAGAGGGATACCGTGGAACGGCTCAAAGAGTACGGGGAATATTTTCATCCGAAGATTCTCGGCATCACAGGCAGTGCGGCTGAAGTGGCCAAGGTGGCCAACCTGTATGGTGCGGCCTACCGCAAGGTAGAGCAGGCCTCGGAGGTTGGCTATGCGGTGGATCACTCGGCGGATACCTACCTGATCAACCGACGGGGAGAACTGGTGGAGGTGCTTCCGCATGGCTCTCCTCCTGAGCAGGTGGTTCGCCTGATTCGTAAGCACCTCAACTAAAAATAGCTGTCAGTTGAACTTCAAACTGAACCCCGCCTCCTTCAGGTTGTTTGCCTCCTGCTCCAATTCGGCCTGGGTCAGTGGATGATTTTCCAGCCAGCCTTGGGGAAACTCCAGACTAAGTTGATTCCCCTTTGCGGCCAGTAGTGAGTGGGGTTTAGATACTGCTGAGCGGCTTCGGTGCAGCAATACGGCCAGCCGCAGCAGCAGGCAGAGTCGTTTGGTACAGAGCACCAGATCATTGGGCAGGGATTCGAATGCGGCAGTGGGGAATTTGCGGCGATGTCCCCTGATCAGCGCAGCAAGCACCCTCTGCTCCTGTTTGGTGAAACCGGAGAGATCTGCATTTTCTATCAGATAGGCGCCGTGTTTGTGAAACTGGCTATGGGAGACGGCCAGACCGATCTCATGGATGCGTGCGGCCCAACTCAGCATCGCGGAATAACGTGGGTCACTGAGATCCCATGCCCTGATGACTTGGTGAAAAAAGGCCTGTGCGGTGTCGTTGACCCGTTGGGCTTGCTCCCGATCCACGTTGTAGCGTTCAGCCAGCGAGTTGACAGTGCGTTCCCTGGCATCTTCATGCCGGATACGGCCGATCATGTCATAGATCAGCCCCTCACGCAGTGCCTCGTAGGAGACCTGCATATGTTTGATGCCCAAATTTTTAAAGGTGGCCAGTAGCACAGCAACGCCTCCGGGAAATACCGGTTTGCGTTCATCAGTCAGGCCTTTGAGAGTCAGTTTTTCCAGCGAACCCGCAGCAATCATCCGATCGACCAGTTTTTCGAGCGCCTCGCGAGTGATGCCGGCCTCGCACCAGCCCTCTTCGATAACGACCTTACGGATTGCCTTGATGGTGCCCGAACTACCGATAGCCTGGCTCCAGCCACCGTGTTTGTATTGCTCACGCACTGGGCGTATCTGGACCGCGCAAGCAATCTCGGCCTGTTTCATGGCCTTGGCAGAAATCTTGCCGTCTTGAAAGAAACCCCGGCTCATGCTGACGCATCCCATATGCAGGCTCTCCCGCTGGTATGGGGTGAAGCCTTTGCCAATGATCAACTCGGTGCTGCCGCCTCCAATATCAACCACCAGACGAGGCTCATCTCCAGCGGCCAGGCCATGGGCCACACCGAGATAGACCAGACGCGCCTCTTCACGGCCGGCGATTATCTCAATGGGATGACCCAGGGCTTGTTGCGCCTTGATCTGAAAGTCGTTGGAAGATTTTATCTGACGCATGGTATTGGTGCCGACAATCCGCACATTCGCTGAAGGTAGTGTCCCCAAACGCTGGCCAAAACGTTCGAGACATGCGAGAGCACGTTCAGCGACAACGGGGTCGAGGTCCTTCTCCGGGGTCAGTCCTTCCCCGAGCCTTACCATTTCCCGCAACTTGTCGATTATTTGCAAATTTCCGTTTTGCACCCGGGCTACGATCATGTGAAAGCTGTTTGATCCCAGATCGATGGCGGCGATGGCTTCATCTAGGTTGGCGGTTTCTTGAGTCTGGTCCTGCATGGTTTCCTGCCTACTTGAAGATCAGTGTCCAGCAACACTTCACAGGGAGTGTTGTTGAGTAAGAATCAGAGGATGTGATATTCGATTCCTTCATTACCAAAGGCTAATTCCGTTGCATTCGAAGGGAAGCTGACTAAAACGCCGCTAATTTTAACAGGATTGATGGGAGGAACTCCTGCATTTTTTCGGGTTTCTAGTTTGGATTAAACGTTTATTCCCATTGCTTGAAACTCGCGTAACCTGGAAAATAAAGCAGATTGTGGAAACGGGTATGCTTATGAAATATTGCAGTCATTGTGGCGCAGAGGTTGAGGTCAAGGTGCCGGATGGAGACAACCGTCCCAGATTTATCTGTAGAGAATGCGACAGTATCCACTATCAAAACCCCAAGGTTGTCGTGGGGTGTATTCCTGTCTGGGAGGATAGAATTCTACTCTGCCGGCGGGCCATTGAACCGAGATATGGACTGTGGACGCTTCCCGCAGGTTTCATGGAAAATGGTGAAACGACTCAGGAGGGGGCAGCAAGAGAGACTATGGAGGAGGCGAATGCGAGAGTCGAAGTCGGCAATCTCTATTCACTTTTCAATCTGCCGCGTATTGATCAGGTGTATATGCTGTTTCGCAGTCAGTTGCTGGATCTCGATTTTGGCCCGGGAGACGAAAGCTTGGAGGTCATGCTGTTCCGCGAAGAAGAGATCCCTTGGAAAGAGATTGCCTTCCCTGTAGTCGAAGAAACCCTGAAACTTTTTTTTACGGATCTTGGAAATGGTGGATTTCCACTTCGCGAGGGCACCATCGTCAGATTCTCGGAGAATCCACGGCGTTATGAAACCACACTGCTTGAATAGGAGCTTTACACGCCTTCTCTAACTGCTCGATCACGGAAGCGGTTATCTCCAATGCCGTTTCACTGCCTGCGCGTGCTCCATGGATCTGCTCCCGCAGGTCTTCGATGGGCCGCTATGCTGTACGCATGACGGTTGCGGCCGGTTCTATAAGCCGGTATTACCATAGGTTGGGACCAAACGGATGTTTTTCGCAACCAGTCCGGTGTCTTTGTCACTGTGTTCGACATAGAACTCCAGGATGGTGTCCTTGTTCGTCAGCACGGTATCTGTTACCCCTTCCGCCAATTCGTTGATGTGACAGAAAACGCTTTCATAGGGCGAGTCAGCCTCGCGAGGGTCAGTAATCCATAGATTGGGATCAATTTTTTTAAGAAACCGTAGAAAACCATATCCCTTGTCTGGAAACCACTTGGAGCAGACTCCGCGTACACAGGAACCCGCGGCGCCCCATTCGTTTCTGGGTTCATATGAGATGGGCAGCAGGTCAGGGATAAGGAAGCCGGGGAAGTAGTCATCAGCCTGGCGTTTGAGTTCCTGGGATACGTTTCGGAAGCCTAGTAATTCAACGCGGCAACCGCGGTCCTGCAGGGCGGTCACGACCTGTAGGAAGTCACCATCGCCAGTCACCAGCAGCACCAGGTCGAGCTTTTCAGACTGGACCATCGCATCCACTGCCATGTCTAGGTCAGCGTTGGCTTTGGTTGTGATATTGCCTTCTTCGTCGGTGTAGCGGCGCACCTCCTTAACGATAATCTTCCAACCAAAATCGCGCACCATTTGTTGGTAGGAGTAGGCGCGCTTGGCATATTCAGTATCAACTTTGGAGCGCTCTTTATCAAAGGCAATATAGGTATTGAGCCTGAGCAGGCTGCCGTTATAGCGTCCGGCAAAACGCCTGAGAATATCGTAGCGGAGTTGATAGCCGCCATTATAACGTATGTTTTCTGCGTCAACGAATACGCCGACTTTTATATTTTGATGCAATTTCAGTGGCCTTGATTAAGATTATCGAAACAGATCTTGAGTGGTTTTAATTGTGGTGTATGGAATCAATGAGCCGAACCGGCTACTTCACTGAATTGTATTATTCTTCACCACTACAGACCTTGCGTGTTGACAAACGTTCCTGCTTACTGTCTGTTTGGTACAGCTATACCTTATTAAGATGCCTCTTCGTTCTGTAATTTACCAGTAAAATTGCATAAATAGAGAAATCACTTCCTAGACAGAGTGAAAATGGCATTATAAGGGTATTTTCAATACGTATTGACACACAGTGTGTCTGGAATTTTTCTCGATAAGTTGTAGATAGGCGGGGTAGGGTGGATGTCTGGCGAACGAATGATTGTTGACGGTGCGGCTTTTGTTGACACGGCAGTGAATTGGATTGTTTCTGCAATGCAGAGCATATTGCAGGAGCGTGGGGTCTGCCATCTGATGTTGGCCGGTGGCGGGACTCCGATGCCAATCTACAGGTCCATGGCGACTCTGGATCTGCCCTGGGGAGATCTCAAACTCTATTTCGGTGATGAACGATGTGTTCCATCTGATCATAGCGACAGTAACTACCGGGCTGTCACAGAATCACTTTTTCCACATGGGATACCCGAAAACCTGGAACTTCACCGAATGAGAGGTGAAGACGATCCGGATTTAGCTGCCCTGGAATATGAAGGTCTTCTGCCGGATCGAATTGATATCCTGCTACTCGGGATGGGAGGGGATGGACATACGGCATCACTCTTCCCAGGCTCACCGGCACTCAACGAATCTAATAGACGGGTTCTGCCCGTGATTGGCAGTAAACCCCCGCCTCGACGCCTGAGCATCACACCATTGGTGATTCATTCTGCGAGAAAGGTACTGGTCTTGGCTGAAGGTGGGAATAAAGCGGATGCGGTGCATCGGGCTCTGGAGGTCGGTGATGTTCCCGTAGCCCTGGCCAGCAAAGGCGACTGGCTGATGGATAGAGCTGCAGCCAGCGCACTTGCGGATGGTTGACACCCAGTTTCTGCTTAGACCGGTGTCATTTGAAATACTCCGGGTCAGTCAAGTTCAATGACACCATTTGCCAAATACCTGACATAATTTGCACTGATCTCGAGGGCCAACTCCTGATTCTTCACATTATATGCGTAGAGTAATTGATCATCTGAATTGAATTGACCAGGATTTCTGTCTGAATCTGTGAATACGATCCAGCCATTTGTCCATCGATGGCTGTCAGAACATTCCAATCCATTATTAGAGCCACAGATGGTTATCGGTTGCTTGCGTTGGATTGCCTGATCCCGGGCATATTCAAGGTGTAAATCAAGTGTATTGCCGGAAAAAGTGCTGTGTGAGATGGCTGAATCGAATAATCCAATGGACGGGATGGTAAAAAACCAGATGAAAAGGCTGGTGGCGATATAGATCACAAATGCAATAAGGACTGTTCCTCTGTCTTTCCTCTCGGGACTTCCTGCCGGTGTTGAACTCATCATGGGTCTTTGAATGTCTTCAAGATTCGGAAAAAAGCAGAAACTGATGCACTGACTATCGGAAAGATGATCTTTATCTAAAGTCAAAGGATGCACTTCCAGAACGCGATTCTGCGGTTCTGTAGGCTGGGCGAGTGGATAAAGCTGGCCGCTATTTGTAAAAAATCATGAAAATACAAAAGGATGTATTTACAGCCTGTCTCAAAATGCTACCCCCTCTCCGTGCCTCGTTTGAACTCCGAAACTTGAGTGAGTAAGCTCAGGTGTGCGTTATAGGTGCTATTCCATCGGCATTGCTGAAATTGTCATCGAAGCTCACGAATTGATCTTATTCTGAAGTCTGATTCTGCATTTTTAAGAGTATTGGGTAAGCTTTGAGTGGCAGTGATTGCATCAGATTTAGAATCATATAGGCCAAAAAGAATCAGATACCTGGTTGTGGGCTGGTTTGAACTGATGACCTTCAATGAGTGACGGGGGTGCTTGTCAATAAGACGCTGAGCCTGATCCAGATTACTCATGGTAAACAACTGTATCGTCAGGTGCTCATCCTGCTGAAAGCTCAACCACCAGTCTCCCCAACGCGCCAGATTTTCCTGGTCTTGTCTGAGATAGATATCCCGCACCAGTCTGAATCCGGTATAGACATCTTTCGTCCTATACGGCAGTTGCTGTCTGGCGGATGAGTGTAGTGGACCTTTGTTATCTGCGTAAGAGCCACCCCTCGCTATGCCGCTCAGTTGCTTTTCATTATATGGGCTTCCGTCCTTGGGGACTGTCTCATATCCATCAGTCCAACTGTCCAAGACCCATTCACGGACATTTCCAGCCATGTTGAAAATGCCGAATTGATTGGGATTGGTTCTCTGCGGTCTTCTGGGTAACGGAGCTTTTTCTCTACTTCGGTCTGAAAAATGGGCGTAAGTGCCTAGGTCGGATTCCGGAATTGGATATGCAGTGGTGGTGCCCCCCCGGGCTGCATATTCCCATTCGGATTCAGTAGGCAGTCGATAACCCCGTCCACTTTGGATGCTAAGCCATTTCGCATACTGTTTTGCATCTTCCCTGTTGATGTTAACCACCGGGAATGTGTTATCCCGCCATGGCTGAGGCGGGCAGGTGAAGCCCGTTGCTTTGCAGAAAATAGAAAATTCTCTATGGCTTACCTCATAGGCGCCGATCGCAAAGGGATATCCAATATTAACCGGATGCGAGGGCGATTCGGATTTAATATCGTCCCGCCCCATGGTGAATCGACCACCTGGCAGCAATTGCAGCCAAGGCCCTTCCGCGCCGTTTTTTAGCTGATCCCGGCATTTCGTAATTTTACGGTTGGTTCTGAGTGGGCGGCAACTTTCCAGTTCTGGACTTGTTGGCTTCTCATCCGTTTTGATTCGGTCAGGCAGTGGGTTTTGTGTGGTCTTCTCCGGCACTACGGGTTTTTGTGGCAAGGGTAATTGGGTGGCAGCTGAAATTGGCTCTTTTTCAACAACTTCATTGGATTCAATGGACTCTGTTTTCTGTTCTGGCTCTGGGGGCGAGTCTACAGTGACCTTTGATTTCGATGTGAGTTCCTGTTCGCTATTTAGGGATGGAGTTGTACTGCTCTTTGGTGCAGTTTTGGATTCTACCGCCTTCGATTTTTCCACTGGAAGAGGTGTGTTTTCAACCGGCTTGGAAGACGGGATTGTATCAATCTCTCTGTCAACCGGACTGAAATCGAGTCCTACGCGGGCTGCGAAAGCAATCAATAAATTGACTTCTTCAGATGTCTCTCCACCTGCGAGTCCACGTTCTTCTTTGATCATGGTGCGTAGTTCAGCACTGAAGGAAAGAAACCAGCTTGTTGAACTGAAGAGTTCTTTAGATGCTTGAGAGAGCATATCCCATTGCAGGAGGAGACGGGTGCGGTTCTCGGGACTCCAGTCGTTCAGTACAACGAAATTCTTGATTGGATCATTTTCAATCTGCCCGGTAGTGTCTTGTACCGGCGCTACGATCTCTTCTACTTGTCTAGGAGGTTCAGAGGATTCAGCAACGGATGATGTGGGTTGATCTTTTGCCGATTCATGATTGACGGCATTCATGTATATCAATGAACCTGCGAGTACAAAAAAAGCGAGAGATCCTGTCAGGCCGATGAATAATTTACTGCGCTTGTGTTCTTTTACTTGAGGCTTTAACTCCGGACCTGGATTTTCAGCATGAGTTGCCTGTTGTTGCGGTGTGGGGGGAGTATAAGATGCCAATTCATTTAAGAGGCGGGCTCGTCTCTGCCTGAATGTCTGCCGGTCGATTCTACCGCCGGCATATTCTTTGGCTAACTCCCTGAGTGACATGGTTGGCTGGGTTGTGCTCATACTTGTACTCCCTCAAGGTGATATTGCCGTGTTCAGAGCTAACCGGATGAT
>JBDLIT010000116.1:0-13381 GCA_039714735.1 Pseudomonadota bacterium | reverse complement strand
ACATCACCACCGGCCGGCAGGTCAGCCAGCTGCTGGTTCAACCGGGCGATCTCCAGATCGGTCATCTGATTGATGCGTTCCAGCGCCTGTTCCTGACTGATGCCCAGGGCGGCCAGTTGCTGTCTGGCGGAGTCACGGTCCAGGGCTTCCATCAGCAGGGTGCGGTCAGCACTGATCACCGTTGAGCCAAACAGCTCGGCGTTTCCGACAACCGCGGCCTGTGTCGATAGAACCGGCGCCATAAGCAGGGATAGAGATAGCAGTACAGAGAGCAGTTTTCGCAAGTATTTCATCGGTTATTCTCCGGAATTCTAGTGATTATCATAGGCATAGCTGAGTAAGGACTTTCGGTATCCTTACAATTTATGATCATGGCATAGTTTCAATCGAGGCATGGGATGTTTTTTTAACGCTTTTTGCGTCTTTTATCACTTTTTTCCCTGATGCCTTCCACATATAGATCCAGCTGCACTACTTTTGATGCAGGTCCGAGATCAAAATCGATCCCATACTCTTTGAGACTCAAGCTGGTTTTGCCTTCGAATCCGCGGCGGTAGCCCCCCCATGGATCTGGACCTGCGCCAATCTGTTTTACATCGATAGCAATCGGTCGTTTCACGCCGCGTAAGGTGAGATTTCCGTGCAGAACACCGCTTCTATCGGTGGATTTTTCGTATCGGGTGCTTTCAAAATGCGCTTCAGGGAATTTTTTTGTATCCAGAAAGTCTTCACCCCGCAGGTGCTTGTCCCGTTCGGCGTGGTTTGAGTCAATGCTATCTGTTTTGATTCGTACCTCAATCCAGGTTGCTGATGGTTTCTTTTCATCGTAGCTAAACCGGCCTTCGAAGGTGTTGAAACGACCCAGCAGCCAGCTATAACCGAGGTGTGGAATCCTGAACTGGATGAAGGCATGGGAGTCTTTGGTGTCGATGACATAGTCACTGGCTGAAAGCAGAGGAGAATTGATCAGTAGAAAGAAGCTGAACGCCAGGATTTTTAGATTCATCGTTTTCCTCCTGTTTTCCCCTTTGAGTGGCAGCTCACAGATTAGTTGCAGTGCGGTGAGCTTGCCAAATAACTATTCTGTTCAGGTGGGCAGTGTTCTATCCATGACTGTGATTATTGCGCTTCGAATGCCTGCCCGTTGACTCCTTTGCTGTCTGATCCCATCAGATAGAGATAAAGATTCATGATGGAATCGGGTTCAGGGAGTGATGCGGGGTCCTCGCCGGGGTAGGCCAGAGCGCGAAGTTTGGTGCGTACCGGACCTGGGTTCAGGCTGTTGGCCCGGATCTGGCTCGACTCCAACTCTTGAGCGAGGGTCTGCATCAGGCCTTCAAGGCCAAATTTTGAAACTCCATAGCCTCCCCAATAGGCCTTGCCTGTTCGTCCTACACTGTCTGAGGTGAAGATGATCGAGGCGTCATCAGACTTGCGCAGTAGAGGCAGACAGGCCTGGGTGAGGATAAAAGGGGCAGTTAGATTGACCTGCAGGACCTTGTTCCAGGTTTCCAGGTCATAGTCATCGATCCGGCTGAGCAGGGGGAGCTGGGCAGCGTTATGCAGCAGACCGTCGAGACGCCCGAACTCTTTGTAGAGGGTCTCGCCCAGGCTGTAGTACTCCTGTTCGGTGGCGGCTTCGAGATTTAGTGGGATGATCGCCGGTTGGGTCCCTCCCGCTGCCTCGATGGCGTCGTAAGTTATTTCCAGTTTGCTGAGAGTGCGCCCCAGCAGAACAATGGTGGCTCCATATCTTGCATAGGTTTGGGCAGCCGCATGACCCAGTCCACTGCCGGCTCCGGTTATCAGGATGATACGGTCTTTGAGAAGATCTGCGGGTGGTGTGTAGTCGAGCATCTCTCTATCTGCCATGGGTTTTTATTGAACGTTGATTATAGTCGCTGACATGCAACCCGGATCAGTCCAACCAGTCGAGGATATCCAGTGGATGATCTACAGCACCGTCGGCCTCCCAGGACTCCGGATTGTCATCCTCGGCGAGATAACCAAAAAGTGCAACCAGTGTCGTGGCGCCTGCGCGGTTTCCGGCCTCGATATCCCGTTTCGCATCACCCACGTAGATCGACCTTTGAGGTTCAACACCGGCCAGGCGACAGGCATGCAGAATCGGTTCCGGGTGGGGTTTGGAATGGGTGGTGGTATCACCACTGACAATGCAGGTCGCCCGCCGGCTGAGTCCCAGTTCATCCAGTAAAGGGTCGGTCAGCCAGGCGGGTTTGTTGGTGACTATGCCCCAAGAGATTTTGCGGGCTTCGAATTCGTCCAACAGATTCTCCATGCCGTCGAAGAGCCGGGTCCGATTAGCGATATTTGCCAGGTAGGTGCTGAGGAAGTCCTCGCGCAATGCGTTATAGCCCGGGTCACCCGGCCCCAATCCGAAACCTACTTTCAACATCGCCTGACTGCCGTGAGAGACTGCGGGTCGCACCTTTTCCAGAGGCAGCGGGATTAATCCCCGGCGCAACATTACCTGGTCCAGGGCATAGTGAAGATCCGGGGCGGTATCGGCAAAAGTGCCGTCCAGGTCAAACAGGACGCTTTGAATACTCACCCGGTAAATTTTTGTGTGCAGACCATATAGTTGACGTCCACATCATCTCCCAGTTTGTAAGTCTGGGTGATGGGATTATACAGCAGCCCGGTGATGTCCTGAGTCGAAAGTCCGGCCGCCCTGATCCAGCGGTCGAGTTCCGATGGACGAATGAATTTGGCGAAATCATGCGTGCCTTTGGGCAGTAGCTGAAGCAGATATTCTGCGCCGATGATGGCGAACAGAAATGATTTCGGGTTTCTGTTCAGGGTCGAAAAGAAGACATGGCCACCCGGCTTTACCAGTTGCGCGCAGGCATTTACCACCGATGAGGGATCGGGTACATGTTCCAGCATCTCCATGCAGGTCACCACATCGAATGCGGCGGGGCGCTCCTTGGCCAGACGCTCCACGGGGATGCGTTCATAGTTGACATGTTGGCCGCTCTCCAGCAGGTGCAGACGGGCCACCTGCAGCGGCGCCTCGCCCATGTCGATGCCTGTCACATCGGCTCCCTTGGCCGCCATGCTCTCTGACAGTATTCCCCCGCCACAGCCGACATCCAGCACCCGCTTGCCGGCCAGGGAGGTGATCTTGTCGATATAGCCAAGGCGTAACGGATTGATTTCGTGCAAAGGCTTGAACTCGCTGTGGGGGTCCCACCAGCGGGATGCGAGCTCCTCGAATTTACTGATTTCGGCGTGGTCGACGTTGAGTGTTTCTTGAGTCATGGGATGATCTGTCGGCTATCTGAGGAGAATGATTATAACACTACTCAGGTATGATCCTGTTGCGCCAGTGCACAGCCCTGGATAGCAGCTCGGACTGATCGAGGGTGGTGAGTTCGGCGTCCCGGACCAGTTGCCGGCCGGCAACCCAGACATGCCGAACTTGTTCACGACCGGTCGCGTAGACCAGTTGCGAGATTGGGTGATAGAGGGGCTGGGTCTGCAGCCGGTTCAGGTCCACGGCCACCAGGTCGGCGGATTTGCCGATCTCCAGCGAGCCGGTCTCCTCGGCCAGACCCAGCGCCTTGGCGCCATTGATGGTCGCCATGGAGAGGGCCTGGGCCGCCGGCACCGCACTGGCGTCTCCTGCCACACCCTTGGCCAGTAAAGCGGCAGTGTGCATCTCGCTGAACATGTCCAGGTCGTTATTGCTGGCGGCGCCATCAGTGCCCAGAGCGACATTGACGCCCGCTTTTATCAACTGGGCAACCGGACAGAAACCGCTGGCCAGTTTCAGGTTGGATTCCGGGCAGTGCACCACATGCCCGCCACTGGTGGCGAACTGCTCGATCTCGCCCGCTTCCAGATGGGTCATATGCACCGCTACCAGGGATGGGGAGAGCAGACCAAGCTCCTGCAGGCGCTGCATCGGGCGATTAGCGTGATGCTGCAGTCCCTGGACGATCTCGTCGTTGGTCTCATGCAGATGGATGTGGATTGGGATCTCCAGCTCGTCGGCAAGCACCCGGGTGCGTTCCAGCAGACCATCAGCCACTGTATAGGGGGCATGGGGAGCAAAGGCCGTGTGGATCAGGCCATTGCCGCGAAACTGGTCGTGGACCTCAAGCCCTTTGCGCAGATAGGCATCGGCATCCGTGGCCCAGGCGGTCGGGAAGTCGATGGCGATCAGGCCCACCACCGCACGGATTCCAGCTGTATCCGCGGCGCGTCCGGTGACATCGGGAAAGAAATACATGTCGTTGAAGCAGGTCGTTCCACTCAGCAGCATCTCAGCAATGGCGAGCTGACTGCCGTCATGCACGAACTCTTCGTTGACCCATTTACCCTCCGCCGGCCAGATATGTTCATTCAGCCAGGTCATCAGCGGCAGGTCATCCGCCAGACCCCGCAACAGGGCCATGGCGGCGTGGGTATGGGCGTTGATGAGGCCGGGGATCAGCGCCTGTCCCGGTAGACTGACTGTATGGCTGCTCAGGTACTTCTGACTGGCTGATGAGGAAGGCAGGATGTCGTGAATGCGTCCCCCCTGGATGGCTAGGCAGTGATTCTCAAGCACCAGGTTTTCAGGTACAACGGGAATGATCCATTCAGCATGGATCAGACTATCAATGGATTCCGGCATGGCTCGTCTTCTGGGATGTCTGGTATTTCATATCAGGGGAATTTAACACGCCCGGCGGGTGAGAGCGTAATCTCAAACTGTATGGAAGCATCAGATCAAGGGTTAAATCGAATTTTTATTAACCCATCGCATTCCCGATGGTTCTGATTGATTGCATAATATTCCCGGACCGCCCAGTAAATGCAAGGGAGTGTATCGTCCGGCTTACAGGATCTTTCCAACCCCGGTTGCCGGCTGGGTGAAACTATCTTTCACGAGGTGGAACATTGAGCGGCTCAGGAGCAAGCGTGTCGGACAGAGATCAGATGTTGAAGGAGATCGAGAGTGAGGTGGAGTACACCCGCAGCATGATCGGTCGGTCAAGCCTCGGCAAGCGCGTCATGCAGGCCATGAAGCGCGTGCCTCGGCATATCTTCGTTCCAGCCGGCGCCCGGCATCAGGCCTATTACAATGGCCCCCTGCCAATCGGCCATGGACAGACCATCTCCCAACCCTACATTGTCGCGCTGATGACGGACCTCCTGGAGCCGGAGGCTGGGGATAGGATTCTGGAAGTTGGTACGGGTTCCGGATATCAGGCCGCCGTACTGTCGCAGGTGGTGGAGCAGGTCTATACCCTTGAGGTCATAGAACCACTCTCACAGCAGGCGGCGGAGAGATTCAAACAGCTGAACTACACCAATATCGAGTGCCGGGTCGGTGACGGGTATGAGGGTTGGCCTGAAGAGTCGCCGTTTGATGGTATTATCGTCACCGCAGCGGCGCCGATGATTCCTCCTGCACTGATTGAGCAACTTAAACCGGGTGCGCGTCTGGTCATCCCCATCGGTCAACCCTATTACCATCAGGATCTGGTGCTGGTCGAGAAAGATGCCGAGGGTGAGATAACCGTGAAGGATATACTGGGTGTCGCCTTCGTGCCGCTGGTGCGTAAAAAGTATTGAATCTGAAATTTACTATGAGTGGATTCTAGAAACGTCAGGGTGGGCACCGCCCACCTTTCTACATTGAAGTATTTAGCACCGATAGGGCGGGGATGCCTGTGGCGTTGTTGGGCGTCTGAGAAAGCGGTTTTAAAACACCCAGGCGATCAGCAGGGTGATGATGACGAAAAACAGAAAAAACCCTCCCAGCATGAACTGAATCTCCCCCAGCAGTCCATCTCCGGCAACCAGCGCGAAGAGGACAAACATCACGACGGTGACGCCAAAAGACCAGGTGGCGGCGGTTTTGAGGTCAACGCCGGGCTCAAGCAGGACGATGAACTCTTTGAGGAGAGGAACGCCGACAACCAACCCCAGGACCACCAGTAAAAGCCCGGCGCCGAGGATGATTCCCCACATCTTCAATTCACTGCGCTGTTCGCTGCCCATGATTATTTCTTGAGTGCCACGCCTTTGATGAGTTCACGTATCTTATCCGGGTTGGGCATGCCATTGACGGTCAGTTCCGGTTCATCGCCTGCGGTGAAGATCTCCAGCTTGCCGGCATTCAGCATCCGCTGCAGCAGTGACTGCTCAACCTTGGTGGTGCGGATCGAACTCATGTTGATCTCCACATACTTCTTGCTCAACAGACCGTGGGTCCAGATCACCTCATCCTCTTTGATCACGAGTTTGTCGGCTTTCATGGTCAGATACCAATAGAGCAGGATCAGGATGCCGATACCCACAGGAATGAGGATGATGGCAATCACCGTACCCAAAGGGTGGGTCCGGATCAGGGATGGATGTTCTTCATAGAGTACTTCTGACATATGGCTACCTTTTTTATCGATATAGGTTAGACGGGAAAGTCACTGACCCGCCCAGACCCCGCTATTGTACAGATTCCTGTGAATACTGGTGAGATCCGTATCCATTTCTGATCATCGATTACCCTTTCAAAGCAGGGGATTTTAAAAGTCTCGCAGTGTATGGACATCCTTCATCTGTACGATCAAACTGTGGCATGCCTGAAGAAGTTTTCAAAGCAAGACTCAATGACCATCTGCAAATAATCTATGGGGAAGCGAGGGCGCCGGCACTGGTTGAACGGCTGCTCAAACTGATCTCCGCACATGCAGAACTTCACCAACCGGACCTGCCCAAGCCAAGTCTCTGGGATGAGCGGGACAATATCCTGATCACCTATGGCGACAGTGTGATCTATCCCGGGAAGGAGCCCCTCGAATCACTCAAGGGGTTTCTCGATCAACGCCTCAAAGGGGTGTTCAGCCTGGTGCATCTGCTGCCCTTTTATCCATTCAGTTCGGATGGCGGGTTTGCGGTTTCTGATTTTCGCTCGGTCAATCCGGATCTGGGAAGCTGGGACGATATCGAACGTCTGTCGGAGCATTTCTCGTTGCTATTCGACGTGGTTCTGAACCACATGTCCAGGGAACATTTGTGGTTCGTGCAGTTTGTGAATTGCGTTGAACCGGGCAACAACTACGTCATAAAAGTAGATCCCAAAGAGAATCTGAGTATGGTGGTGCGGCCGCGCAGCAGCCCACTGCTGAGCCGGGTGCGTCGCCCCTGTGGTATGCAACATGTCTGGGCGACATTCAGTAACGATCAGATCGATCTCAACTATGCCAATCCGGATCTGTTGCTGGAGATGATCGATCTATTGTTATTCTATATCCGCCAAGGCGCAAAGGCGTTCCGTATGGATGCGGTGGCCTTCCTCTGGAAAGAGATAGGCACGTCCTGTATTCACTTGCCGCAGACCCATGAGGTCGTCAAACTCCTGCGCACCTTGATGAAGCATGTAGAGCCAGAAGTTTTATTGCTGACCGAGACCAATGTGCCGCACGCGGAAAATATCAGTTATTTTGGGGCAGGGGACGAGGCAAACCTGGTCTATCAGTTCGTTCTGCCACCCCTATTACTGCATGCGATTCACACCGAATCTTCAGACTATTTGACCACCTGGGCCAGGGAGCTGGAGGGAGAGGTATTGCCAACGGGTTGTACATATCTCAACTTTACCGCCTCGCACGACGGCGTGGGTCTCAGGCCGCTTGAAGGGATTGTGCCGGATGAAGAGGTCGACCAGTTTCTCGCGGAGATGCGTGAGCGGGGCGCTTTTGTTTCCATGCGCGCAACGTCTGATGGTCTGGACCGGCCCTATGAACTGAATATCAGTTATTTCGACGCCTTCCGCAAGCCGGGAGACGAAGTCGATCCCTGGCACCTATCCCGATTTCTGCTTTCACAGACCTTGCCCCTGTCCCTGCGTGGCATACCCGCGGTCTATATCAATGCGATTACTGCAACCCCCAACGACCTGCTGGGGGTGGAGCGCACCAGCATTACGCGGAATATCAACCGCAGAAAATGGGATGGGGCGGAGCTGGAGCACCTGATTGAATCCCCCATGTCGGATTGTGGACAGATTTTTCCCGAATACGTGAGGCTGCTGAAGGTACGGCAGGGGATCAGGGCCTTCCATCCCGATGCGCCACAACGGTTCCTGTCAGTACCGGATGGTGTGTTTGGCATGGAGCGGACCAGCCTGGACCATGCGCAACGGGTCATCGCGCTGCATAACCTCACCAGTGATCTGAAAAGGATCTCACTGGCCGAAGTATCCGGTCCTGAACGAAACTTTGTCGACTTGCTGCACCCGGAACCACCGGATGTTGAGCACGGGGTGCTGCAGATGCGCCCGTTTCAGACAATCTGGCTGCTTGCCTGAAGCGGTTCTTTCTACAGATTGTCCTCTTCCACCGCAGCATAGAGCCGTGCGGTGAAATCAGGCACCGCGGAGAGCACGCGCTTCCAGTTGTTGATGAAGGGGGCTTCCAGCGGATCGGCTGAAAAGCTGTGGCCCGCTTCCACGATACAGTGCTGAAAGACCTCGATGGCCTCCTCTTCGCCATGCCGATTGAAGCTGAGCCCATTGATTTTTGCATCGTGGCAGTACATCTCCACGAAATCCAGGGCGATGCGCAGGTAAGAGGCCTTGAGACTACGGAAATAGGCCTTGTTCATCTGGATGCCTTCCGTGGCCATCTTGCGATAGATGGACTTTGCGATGTCGGTACCCATTTTGGCCAGACCGCTGGCCCGGTCTTCCGCGGAAAGCTCCTGGTGCTTGTGGTCATAATGGTCTGCGATATCGACCTGGCAGATCTGGTGGCGTGAGATGTTCCGGTAGACTTCCGACAACAGTCCAACCTCCAGACCCCAGTCGCTGGGGATGCGGACCTGGGAGGCGAGGTCACGGCTCATGGCGAATTCGCCGGAGAGCGGATAGCGAAAGCTGTCCATGTATTCCAGGTAGTCGATCGGCCCCGAGAGTTTCTTCAGGGCGCGCAACAGGGGAGTGACGAACAGGCGGGTGACCCGTCCCCCCAGAACATTCTCATTCACCCGCGCGTAATAGCCCTTGGCGTACTCGAAACCGAAATTGGGATGCGCCAGCGGGTAGAGGAGGCGGGCGGGCAGATCCCGCGAATAGGTCACGATGTCGCAATCGTGCAGGCCGATAACCTTCAGCTCCTCCAGTCCCAGGGCATAGCCCATGCAGAACCAGACATTTCTTCCCTTGCCATGTTCGGGTGGTGAAAGGCCCAGGCCATGCAGTTCGTGATCGAGGGTCTGCAAGCGCGGTCCGTCATTCCAGAGCAGGTGGACCCGCTGCGGCAGGACGGAGAAAAACTTTCTGGCATACTGAAACTGATCCTCATCCGCGCGGTCGAGGCCGACAATGATATGCGACAGGTAATCGGCGTGCTTGAGCTCGTTCAGTATATTCGGCAGGGCAGGTCCCTCCAATTCGGAGAAGAGACTCGGTAGAATGAGGCCCATCGGACGCTTCTTGGAATAGGCCCGAAGTTCATCCTCCAGGGTTTCAAGAGGGTGGTCGGTGAGCTTGTGAAGCGTGGTGATGGAACCACCCTGAAAAAAGTCTGCCATTCACTGTATTCCTTTTTCATTCAAGAGGTTATTGATCGCCTGATTCCAGCCGGCGGGACCTGCCAACTCAGTTATGAGTACATCGTCTCTTTGCGGCAGATTGAGATGAGTGCCATCTTTCTTCTTTATGATAACCGGAATATCCACACTGATCAGCATATCTTTATCGTTGCCGCTGTCACCCAGGGCCAGGCTGGTGATATTGTCCCAGCCACGGGAACGATACCAGTCGACAAGACGCTGTACTGCCCGGCCTTTGTCCATATTCCCCAAAATATGGAGGAAGCGTCCGCCTTGCAGGGTGTGAAGTCCGGTGGATTGCAACACTTCTCTGAAGTGAACCAAGGCATCTTCGGATCCCTGCCAGAGGATAGGTTCAGAGGCCAGTCGCTGCCTGGCAAGCTGTGCGGCATCCGGTAACAAGCCGGTCGCCTGCACGACTTTATCGATTGTCATGTCACCAAAGCCGGTAAAGCTGAATTC
Source organism: Pseudomonadota bacterium (assembly GCA_039714735.1). Taxonomy (GTDB): domain Bacteria; phylum Pseudomonadota; class Gammaproteobacteria; order Chromatiales; family Chromatiaceae; genus JASJBU01. The sequence continues at coordinate 3,352 of JBDLIT010000116.1, read as the reverse complement.
AGGATGTTTTTTTCGCAATTCAGAGAGCAGGGTACGGATCGTCCGATAATCCTGTGTGGTGTTGATAGGTTGTTCTCCTGGCAGGCGGATGACCGTGCCGTTTTCGGCAATCACCGGGCCATCAAGCTCCAAACGAATGACAAGATCCTCAAGCTCGGCCAAGGTCTTGCTGGAAACGGGTATAATGGGCATCCCATTGAGCTTCAGCCGCTCGATTGCAGGCAATGCAGGTGTGAAGTCGTAGCTGTCATGATCCAGCAATGTGCCGTCGAGATCGGTAAATATAAGCCAGTGGGGGCTCATGATCGTTTTTCTCCGAATTCGTAGGGTCCATCAGCAAGCGGATTGTTCATGGAAGTTTTCCATCTGATCTGAATTGGTAAGAATTCATTCACAAGTGAAAAGGGGGATTGATTGAAAGCTGAATTATACGGGGGAAAAGCAAAAGTGGGTGATGGATAGTGTTGCAGAACAAAGACAGTTTATCCAGTCAGGGTGATGTGCTTCCGGATGCGGTTGCAAGACATATGTTGTGGCTTCTGGTCATTGCTACTGTTCTATTCATCATAGGACTGAATACGCCAATCATCACTATTTCACAGTTCATTTTCATTCGAAACTCCTTTTCCGTCCTCTCTGGGATTTTTGAACTTTTCAATCACGGCCAGATTATACTCTTTGTGGTGGTGTCTCTTTTCAGTGTGGTTCTGCCGATCCTGAAGATCTGGCTTTTATTCAGAATCGTGAATAACAGAAAGGCGCACTCCGCAACGATCAGGAGATACCTCCACCTCATGCACGATTATGGCCGTTGGTCCATGTTGGATGTGCTGGTGGTGGCCATGCTGGTTGTAATGATCAAGATAGGCACCATCGCAACGATTCAGGTCCATTTTGGCATATTTGTCTTCGGTGCGGCAGTTCTGCTCATTATGTTTCTTACCCACCGAATCGTAACCTTGATGACGCGTGATTGAAGCTGCCGATTATCGCTGCCTGAAATATTTGGGGATGCTTAAGACTTTTGGTCTCGCTGCTGAATCGATTAGTCAGGATATGCAGTCTAGGTGTAATTCTGCTCCCTGATCTCAGCTGCAATTTGCACTCGGCGATTTTAATGATTGTTTGATATCGTAGAGAAATTGGAGGAATGATCGGGTCCTATCTATAATGCTAATTGACTAGAGACCCCTTCTATGGAACATAGTATAAAATGTGTCGAGATACGATACGTGAAGTGTCCATACTAAGGCTCATACATGTCGGTGTTCCAGTCTTTTTTCAATACTGGTAATTGTAATAAAGATCCTGTGATGCTCTATTGTCAGATCTACCAAAGGAGATCCGTTTTGGGAGTTTTTCGCAACAAGCGTAATGCCATACGCGCAATTACTTTTTTCAGTTGCTTCTTGTGCAGTCTATCGATTGTCGCTTCACAACAGGAGTATATCGAGGCAATTGAGGCCGATGTAGATGAATTTTCAAGTGGAACTTTCGAGTCTCCAGAGGAATCAAGCTGGGTGGGTTCTGATTTAAAAGAAAATGGGGGCAGTACAAAAAAGACTGAAAGTCTTGAGTCATTTTCTGTATTCCTGAAAAAAGAATCGCCAGGCACCTATATCTTCTATAAAAAGCTTCCCCTGGAGTTCAAGCAGAAAGTTTTAGAAGAGTATCTTGAAATTGGAGATATCGAGCGGACAAAAAAAAGCATTCTCAGATATGCAACCAGTCGCAGAAAAAAATAGCAATGTGCTGTTAACGTCTTGGATACGGGATTTGTCGCTCCCAGACTTTAGGTGGCCGGCAAAGGGTCGCGAGGCGACACCGGTTTTATGTAGTAAGAGTTATCGTTTTATCGCGCCAGTCCCTGAGGGTGTGTGTATTTCAATCGCCAGGAGGGCTGACCAACCCGGCTTTCAGCCATAACCTGAAATCATCGGCTGTGGCCTGTGATGAATTGATAATTAGAAGGAGATTTGATGCGATGAGAATCCTCCGTGCTCCAAGCTTTTTTCAGCCGGTCGTTTTTATTACCGGTATCCTGTGGATAGTCTGCAGCCATGCGACTGTCAGTAAAAATCACCCGTTGCCTGCCAACCCACCAGATGCCGATGAGATTGCCAGGCAGGTCTACTATGCAAATCACTTTTTTTCATTTGACAATTTTTCGATTCAACGCCGGGGCAGGCGACTGACAGTCCTGATAAATCGTAATAGCAATGGTAGAAAGACCACGACGGCTCTTGAACGCCACCTCAATAACAACTATTCAGAGGATGATGCGGTACGTTCCCGGGATCTCGCCATCTTCCACTCCGGGAAACTGCGGGGCACAGGGATGCTTGTCACCGATTACAACGATGATGATAAAAGCCAGAGTTACAAGATCTGGCTGCCTGCCGTGCGTAAAATACGCCGGTTTGCGGAACCCGAACATGATGATGCCTGGGGGGGAAGCCTGTTCACCTTTGGCGATGTCACGCTACGCAAACCCGAGCACGAAACACACGAGTTGCTGGGTAAAAAGAAAATGCGGACCTGCCTGGGGGTCATCGATGAACTGGAGGATAAGAATTATCGCTATGCAGGAAAACTACCCAAGCGGAGCTGCCGACACCTGAACAAAGAGGTCTATGGCCTGAAGAGCACCAGCAAATTCAAAAACTGGTGGTATGACTATCGTGTCAGTTATGTGGATACCACGAATTTTGCTGACTACCGCACCCTCTATTACAAGGATGGAGAACTGATCAAGGTAATCGACCGTGACTGGGGGAGAGTGAATGCGGATGAAGAGGGTGATCCACGCGCACTGTTCTGGAAATACTGGTATGGACTGGATATCAAGACGGGGAAGGAGAGTTGGGCGGTGATTCCACAAAAAGTCGTGGAGTTCAACAGCTCGCGAAAGAATACGTTCTGGACTGAAAAGACCCTACGCAAGATCAAGCGCTGATCAAGAGCAATCTTGCAGCGTTCTGTTAACCTCTGCATGTAGGTTGGATTGCGCTAACGCTTATCCAACCTACAAATATCTCTTTTTTACACAACCTGCATCTTGCAATACTCGACCCGATACGTTTTCCATACACCTGATTCTTACCATTTTCTTCTTCAAGAAATCTGCAATGTCAATTGTCAATGACCCATCGCAATGCTAGGAGGAAAATCCCCACGCGAGTCGTAGTTATGGCCAATCCGGCGTGCATCCTGGTGCAGTTTACCCTGAGATCGCCAATGACAAGGAGGACTTATGTTTGCAACATCAATAAACAAACCTCAACCAAAACGGATATCGATAATCTTAGGAGCGACATGCCTGACATTGGCACTCTCTACATCGATCCTATTC
>JBDLIT010000115.1:0-13523 GCA_039714735.1 Pseudomonadota bacterium | reverse complement strand
TGGGGCAACAATGGCTACGGCAACAACAACTGGATGAATGACTGGATGGGTGACGGGTTCGGTGACGGCAACTTCGACATGAACATGAGCGCTCGTGGTTCTGGTCGTGGTTATGGCCGCGGTTACAACCGTTACAACAACAACTACGGCTATGGTCCTTATGGCTACGGCGCTCCTTATGGTTATGGCGCTCCTTATGGCGCCCCTTACGGCGCTCCGGTTGCCCCTCAGGCTCCTGCTGCTCCGGCCAAGTAATCACCCTCCGGTGATTTACAGCTAAGTAGATACAGATCCTCTGTATCTACTAAACAGGCGGGCTATTAGCCCGCCTGTTTGCGTTTGGGAACCCTGCCTGCCTGACACCATCTGCCGGGGTCGGCTTTTCTGACCAGCACACCCTTCCCTCTACCCGCCCCCCACACTCCAATCCCGGCATTTGTAAAAAATTGATAACTCTCATTGCATCGGCATTGCATGTGATAAATACTTTCCCGATTCGCGGGATAGTGAAATCAGAGCAGTGATCTGTCTCTTGATGAAAAACCGTCAATCGGAATAGCCTTATAAAATTCCCAGGTTTCTCCCGTTCCTTCAGTTTGACTGTCGATTACGATAAAAACCAGTGAGAAACATTGGTTTCATCATGGGTAAGAGAGTCCCTCAACACACTGACATGCTGCGTGGCTTTAATTTTTCTGCATACAATCCAGTAACAGGCATCGGTTGGATATTTAACCAGCGATCGAAAACATTACCTCCAATGCCTGCAAAACTTGTTCGAGAATGTTGTGAATTTCACCGAAGAGGGTGAATGATGGATTCCAAATATTTTGATCACAAGGAAAGTCATAACGACGGCCAAGCAATCGATAACATCCATCATGAGATTACCGGTGGCGGCAAATGAAAATTCTCATTGCAGAAGATCAACCCGACTCACGGCTGATGTTACAAACGCTGCTGGAGAAGCAAGGCTATTCAGTGGATGCCGCAGAAAATGGACTACAGGCCCTCGATTCCGCCCGCCAATCAACCCCGGATCTGATCATCTCAGACCTGCTGATGCCAACCATGGATGGCTTTACATTCTGTCGCTGCATAAAGGGCATCCCCCACTTAAGCTCAATTCCTTTTATCGTCTACACAGGCGCCTATACCGAGACTAGAGATGAACAACTCGCGCTGAAATTGGGCGCCACCCGATTTCTTACCAAACCCCAGTCAGCAACTGAATTATTGAAGATTGTGCAGGAGTTGCTTGCAGAATCCCATCAAGATCCTAATCGTTCCAACGTCTTAGGCATGACCCCATCCCCACTTCTCGAACGTATGCATCAGGAGACCTTAAGCCGTAAATTGGACAGGAAACTGGCCGAGTTGGAAACTGAAAAAACTGCCTTGGAGGAGAGTGAGAGAAAATTCAGAACCATCGCCGAATCAGCCCGGGATGCCATTCTACTCATGGATAATAAGGGCAAGATTGCTCATTGGAATCCCGCCGCAGAAAGAATTTTCGGCTATAGCACTGAACTGGCAATAGGGCAGAACCTGCATGATCTGATTGTTCCCAAGCTGTATCAAAGCAAGTTTCGAAAACACTTTGATCATTTCAGACAAACGGGTGAAGGTGACTTAATCGGTCAAATTAACCAGTTCATGGCATTGCGCCGTGATGGATCGGAATTTCCCATTGAACTCTCTCTTTCCAGTCTCTCTCTCGATGGAAACTGGCATGCCTTGGGACTAGTGAGGGATATCACAGAGCGCAAGCGGTCTGAGGAACTGATAGAAAAAGAACGAAGTTTCCTCCAGGCAGTGATCGACGGTGTGGGTGAGCCCATTCTGGTCATCCGCAAAGACTATGAGGTGATCCTGGCCAACAGACCGGCTAAAGAATTCAGTGCTTGTATCGGTCAATCAGTCCAAGGGGCCAGCACCTGTTATCAGCTATTTCACAACCGCGCTACTCCATGCAGTGGTAAAGAACACCCCTGCCCTCTGCAGCAGGTCATAAAGACTCATCAACCGGCCAGGCTAGTACACCATCATAAAGATGGCCGTCAGCAGACTCAGACACTTGAACTCCTCGCAACCCCGTTATACGACCAGAATGGCGAAGTTTACGGAATCATCGAATCTTTGCGTGACATTTCGGACCGCATCACCATTCAGAACAAGTTGATCCAGAAACAGGAATCACTGGATCATCTTGCTCATCATGACACGCTGACCGGATTGCCCAACCGACTACTTTTCTTTGACCGCCTTGAACAGGCCCTGCACGTCGCTCATCGCAACACCAGCCGATTGGCACTACTTTTCATCGACATCGATCACTTCAAAGAGATCAATGACAGCCTTGGGCACAGCCTGGGGGATAAACTACTGAAAGCCGTATCCCGCCGACTGGAAAGCAACATCCGTGAAGATGACACGGTAGCGCGTCTGGGTGGCGATGAGTTTACCGTCATCATTGGTAACCTGATCGAAAACCGCTTTGCAGGTAAGCTGGCGCAGAAGTTGATTGATTGTCTGCGGAGTCCGATAAATATCGATGGACAAGACTTCTCCATCACCGCAAGTATCGGCATCAGTATCTACCCCGATGATGGAGCCGACTCTGAGGCCCTCTTGAAAAATGCTGATGCCGCTATGTACAGAGCCAAGTCAGTCGGACGCAATACCTTCCAGTTCTACACCGATGACATGACGGCAAGAGCCTTTGAGCGAGTGCGAATTGAGTCCGCACTGCGCAAAGCGATCATCATGGATCAGTTTGTCATACATTACCAACCACAAGTGGATCTGCAGAGCGGGCGCGTGATCGGCGCCGAAGCATTGATTCGCTGGCAGCATCCTGAAAAGGGAATACTCCCACCTAATCGATTCATACCAATGGCTGAAGAGTCTGGACAGATATTCGAAATTGGCGGTTGGGTCCTGAACTATGTCTGCGGAAAAATCACTCACTGGCAAGAGGATGGACGCCTACTGGTTCCAATTTCCATAAACATCTCGGGCAAACAACTGATCAATAGTTCTATCGTTGATTCCATACTGAAAATCCTGCGTGATTCATCCTGCAAGACACAGCATATTGAACTGGAAATTACCGAAGGGTTCCTGATGCAGAATCCACACAGATCCATCAACGAGTTGAAACAACTGCGTGATCTTGGCATCAGCATTGCGATTGATGACTTTGGGACCGGTTACTCCTCATTAAGCCATTTAAAACAATTTCCTCTGAACAAACTGAAAATCGATCAGTCATTCATCAAGGATGTCTCAATCGACCCGGACGATCAGGCCATTACCCGCGCCATCATTGCGTTAGGTAAAAGTCTGGGACTGTCGACAATCGCCGAGGGGGTTGAGTATGAGGCACAGAGAAACTTTCTGAAGGCGGAAGGTTGTGATGCCGCACAGGGTTTCTACTACAGCCCTCCCCTCACAGAAAAGGAGTTCCTGGAATTTGTCAAAACCCATAACGGCGTTTTGTGATTCCGAGACAGGGATAGATGACTCGTTTAACAGCGACTTGACCCTGAGTGCCGCCGATTGATCTAACGGTGTTATACTTCAGCCTCTTTTCTAACAAACTATAAAAGGAGCGGCACATGAAAAAAGCCCTCACCATCACCATTGCCAGTCTTTTCCTCAGTCTCAGCGCCTTACCCCTGTTGGCGGGTGAAGCCGTCAACACCAGCGTTGGGGATCTTTACAAGGAAAAGGCTGCACTCAATGGCAAAATGGTCAAACTGCAAGGAAAGGTTGTGAAGGTCAACAACCAGATCATGCAGAGAAACTTTCTTCACCTGCAGGACGGCACCGGCAGTGCTGATGACGGTTCCAATGACATAACGATTACCAGTCAGGAAACCGCCAATGTGGGAGATCAAGTGACGGTAACCGGCACCCTGGTCCTCGAGCATGATTTCGGCTCCGGATATAAATACCCACTACTGGTGGAAAAGGCCAAGATCACTCCCTGACGAACCAGTAACGGAATATACACCCAGCCCCGTTGGTGACAGATCCAGGGATGGAATCCTGCCGGTTTTTTTACATCCGCTGACAGGCCAAAGGGGTTGAGTCCCCGAAACTTTTACAGACCTTCGGCGCTCCACGCGCCTGGCCTCACCACATCAGATCGTCCGGCACCTTGAAGTCTGCATAGGGATCATCCGCGTCATCTTCCTTTTCAACTTGATTGCGAACGATCACGCAGGCGGCATCTCTCAGGCTGATCCTCTCGGCAACGCCTGCGGGCACTATCTGATAGCGCTCATCCAGTTTGACGATCGCCAGATTCCCCCGGCTTAGCTGCCTATGGAGCTTGTCCGTTACGTAGATTCTCTGGACCTTACCGGCATCACTGAAATGGTATGCGATCTCGCCATCCTTCAGGGCTAGCTGATTCATTTCGATCAACTGCCTGATTTGGGCAGTGATCGCCTTTCGTTGTGTGACTTCTTGCTTTTTCCGGTTCAGTTCACGATCCCGCTCCGCATCCTTGGCCTTCGCCTGCCTGGCCAGGCGCGTCGCATCGTCTTCTATTTTTTGTTTTTTATGACGTTGCTCCTTCTCCTTACGCTGCTTGGCTTTTTTCGCTTTATTGACCTTTTTCTCGTCAACCAAGCCTGCTTTCAATAATTGTTCGTGTAGTGAGTTAGCCAAATGACTGTCCTAAAATCTTTGCAAACGGGATCATAATAAACCTATCAGTGGTGGGTATGATCTTATTCATTGTCTCTCATCGCATCAATCCGATACGCAGCATGACAGGCAACACAATTCTGCATCAGTACCGAAAGTTGTTGCAACGCATGCCCCGGATCACCCAACTCTTCCGCATCCAAAGCCAGCATATCGAATTGTTTATGGGTATCGAAACCAAGCCGCTTGAAAGACAACGGCAGTTTACCAACCAGTGAACCCGGCACCTCATTCTGCGCTGCAGCACCCACCTTACGCGCCGCCGCCACGATCTGTGGCATATCCTCAGTGCCCACAGCCGCCGTGATCGCCTGAACCGATTCCAGGAAACCGCGCATTTCGGCCAATACCAAATCCCGTTCCCCAGGTTCCAGTAATAATGCCTGTCGGCCATCATCGGACGGTACAACCGCACCCGAAATAATAAACTTATAAATCATCGCGGATACCGCGAGAAAAAGAATAAGGCTGATTGCCCAGCAGAATTTACACATGTTTCATTCCTATTGTTTAAATATTATTTGACTATTTAAGAATATTCTTATACTCTTTCGTACCAGAAGTAAGGCAATATCAAATTTAGTTTTTAATCCTATTATTCATGACATTTTTTTGAGGACTCTACAATGACCAAGATTGTTAAAATCGCAGCTGCAGCTGCTCTGATCGCAGCTTCCGCTTCTGCTTCCGCCTGGTGGGGCGGTCCCTGGGGCAACAATGGCTACGGCAACAACAACTGGATGAATGACTGGATGGGTGACGGGTTCGGTGACGGCAACTTCGACATGAACATGAGCGCTCGTGGTTCTGGTCGTGGTTATGGCCGCGGTTACAACCGTTACAACAACAACTATGGCTATGGTCCTTATGGCTACGGCGCTCCCTATGGTTACGGCGCTCCTTATGGTGCTCCGGTTGCCCCTCAGGCTCCTGCTGCTCCGGCCAAGTAATCGCATTTAGCATTACACCAAGCCAACAGGCGGGCCATGGTCCGCCTGTTGGCTTTTTACTGTAAAACTATCCTTTTCGAGCTCGCTCTGTTGGTCCTTGGCGCCGGCACACATGACGCGCAACGCTAGATCTTGTTGTCAGCATCCAACAGCCCTGCGACGTACGCCATTTCTATCAAGATGGCAAACGACTCCGCTTCCATTTTTTCATAGACACGGCGCCGATGACCCTCGACAGTCCGGGAACTTATATCGAGCTCCTCGCCGATCTGCTTGTTCGAATATCCGGATACCACAAGGACAAATACGTCTTTCTCCCGCGGCGTCAAACGCTGGATGCGCTCCTCAACCGATACCCGTTTCTCCTGTTCGGCACGATCAGCCACCTGTTTGGCAAACGCCCGGTGTATAGCTTCCAGCAGTACCTTATCTGAAGCAGGTTTCTCCAGGAAGTCGAATGCCTTATTCCTGAATGCCTGAATCGTCTTGGGTACATTTGCCTGACCCGTCAAAAAAATGATAGGAATGTTGAATCCACTATTAAGCAGATAATCCTGAAGTTCGAGACCATCGATGCCGGGCATATCGATATCAAGCAACAAACAGCCTGGAGAGCCCGGCTGGTAGGAGGCAAGAAAATCATCTGCTGAAGCGCATGCCTGGACATTCAGACCTTCATTTTCCAGCAGCGCGGTCAGCGCTTCTCTGATAATAATGTCGTCATCCACTACAAAAACAGCAGGATGCATAGCCACATTTTCTCTCTCAATCAGAATCTATTAAATCTCACTCAGCACCACCTATTTGACCTGGGCTCTTCCAAGCATAGCCCAAGCGGCATGCCCGGAGTATCCATCAAGCAAGAGGCTCGAGCTGCTCCACCCATCATGCACCTCTACTATTCGAATATAAACAATTTATTTAGTTCATGTAACAAAAACAGCCATTCTACTGACCACGGCCTTCTGAACGACCAGGGGTTTGAGAGATAGTTGGATCTCAAAGAGGACAGAATGAAATCAGAGATCGGAGATTCATGATCTCTGATGTGGATTATTGCAAGATTTGATCGATCCAGTCATATTGCGTCACCACGCTTAGAATGACGGCAGCCAGAAATAGTGTTCCTGACAGTATGGCCCGACCAATCCGATGTCGATGATTTTTCATCGAAACTCTACGTAAAAGCATAGATACTCGCCATCGCACACTTCAATCTTATGAGACGAGCAGATCGGCCAGCAGTCGACTCGAGGCAAGCTGTGTCTTGATTTGCGGATTGCAGTTTTCGATCCGTATCGGAATACTTAACTTTTTTCCAAAGTCGTTCAACATCAGCAATATTCCCACTCCGGAGGCACGAATCCCCTGAGTTGCCGTGAGATCCACGACGATGGCCTGAACATCCGGATGATCAGCCTGCCGACAGGCCTGGGTAAAGATACTGTGAGCGCTGCAATCCAGAATTTTGTCGGCTCGAATCATCACTTTTTCCCTGTTCTTCACATTCTCGTTCTTGTCGCTATCCATTAATCCTGCCTTTCTCGAGTGCTCACAATGGGTGCTTGAAAACCGATGAACTGTCATCATGGTGGCCTGCAATAAATGCTACTCACTATGCGTGAAAAATATAATTCGGACGACTACTCACGTAGTTCTACGTGCTTTGGATTTACTGCAATGCAGATACGCAGGACAGAACCAGACCATTGGATTTGAATTTTATTAATCTCACATGCCAACTATGCAACAATAGTGATGATTGAAAAATCGAACGAGATATTGCGTCATACCGACCACAAACAGCCATATGATTTATAACAATAAAGAACTGCTGGATCTACGCCGCCAAGCGGAAGAGAGAGTGCGCACGCACCATGGAGACCCGCAGGAACTGCCGCACGACCAGCTGACCACACTGGTGCATGAACTCGAGGTGCATCAGATCGAGTTGGAGATGCAGAATGACGAACTGCATCGCAGCCACGCCGCACTGGCAACGGCACGGGACAGTTATTCCGATCTGTTCGACTTTGCCCCAGTCGGCTACTTCATCCTCGATAACAAAAGCCGGATTGTGAAGGCCAATCTGACCAGCAGTGAGTTATTCGGCGTCGACCGGCCTCTGCTCAATTCACAAGAGTTATTCCATTTTGTAGCCAGAGAACACCGGGATACTTTGTTCAGCCATCTCCGCCACATTTTCAAGAACAGGATGCGGAAGCGACAAACCTGCGAGCTTGAGATGGTACGTGGAAACGGCGCCCGGTTCTTCGCCAAACTGGACAGCGTCGCGCAACCGGCAACCGAGGGAGACAACCCGCAATGCCTGACCCTGGTCACCGATATTACGGAACTCAAACAGGCTGAAGCCGCAAGCCATCAAGCCAGAGAGGCTGCGGAAAAGGCCAATCAAGCGAAATCCCATTTCCTGGCTGCAGCCAGCCATGATCTGCGCCAGCCGTTGCAGGCAATGACCACCATCAGTGACGTGTTGAAGAGGAAACTGGATGACCCGGAGGCGCTCAGGCTGGTCGACTACCTATCCAAAAGCCTGCTGAACATGAATGAGCTTTTCAATGCCCTGCTCAATGTGAATCAGCTGGAATCCGGATCGATTAAACCCAAATTGAGCTGCTTTCCGGTCAATGAGCTGTTGACCCGGATCGACACCGCCTACAGGCCGCTGGCCGAGCAGAAGGGATTGAGCCTGAGAATCGTCAACAGTTCCGCGACCATCCGTAGCGATTCCATATTGTTGGGACAGATCCTCGACAACCTGGTTTCGAATGCGATTCGTTATACGGAAACCGGCAAGGTCCTGGTTGGTTGCCGCCGTCATGGGGCGATGTTGCATCTCGAAGTCTGGGATACCGGCATCGGCATACCCGAAGACCAGCGCGGACGCATCTTCGATGAATTTTATCAACTCGACAATCCCGCGCGGGAGCGCAGCAAAGGCCTGGGGCTCGGACTCGCCATCGCCGCACGAGGCGCACGCCTGTTGGGGCAGGAGATCCAGTTGACATCCAGACCGAACGGCTCCCTCTTCTCGATACAGACTCCGCTCATGGAGAGCGGAATTCTCAGCACGCAAGCCGGGGCTCGGGAATCGGCGGAGAACCACACAGTATCACCTGTCTCCCTGCTGGTGGTCGAAGACAACCACATCGTCCTCTTCTCTCTGGCCCATCTGTTGAAAAAACAGGGCTATCAGGTGACCGGAGCGATGAACAGCCAGGAAGCATTGGCCAAAATAAGCAGCGAGAGAGAGCCATTCGATTTCATCATCACGGATTACCGCCTGCCGGACGGCGAAACCGGTGTCGCGCTAATCGAAGCCGTGCGGCAGACTTACCGATCGAACATACCCGCCCTGATCATCACCGGGGATCTTCAGCTGACCCAATCCGATGAGCTGATGGCGCCCGACATCCGGGTACTGCATAAGCCTGTTCAGGCCGAATCTTTGAACAGACTGATTCAGGAAATGTTGACCAGCTCAGGGTAAATGCCATGCAGAAGGCGTTGAAAATATATGATTAGAATGTAGTTGGCATTTACAACACCCCCCTTCAGGGGGAAGAACCCTGCAGTCGAGCTTAATACCTGATCATAAATATAGAGATATCGCGTGGCCACAAAAGAGACATCGCATAAGCCCAAAAAGCCGGCAGCAGCGCGGGATGCAGAGACAATTTCAGCCACGGAGAGGGGTGCTGCCACGCCCACCGTGGGCATAGGCGCCTCGGCCGGCGGCCTCGAGGCCTTCGAGCGTTTCTTCAGGCATCTGCCGGCTGACAGCGGATTCGCCTACGTACTGGTCCAGCATCTGGCCCCGACGCACAAAAGCATGTTGAATGAACTGGTACAGCGCTTCACGCGCATGCCGGTCAATCAGGCCGAAGATGGTCAGCAGCTCGAACCGGACCAGGTCTATACCATCCCGCCCAACCGGGACATCGGCCTGCTAAATGGCCGATTGCAACTCCTCGAGCCCATCCAGCCCCATGGATTGAGACTCCCCATCGACTATTTTTTCAATTCACTCGCCCAGGATCTGCACGATGACGCCATCTGCATCATTCTCTCAGGTACGGGTACGGACGGTACGCTGGGTCTGCGCAGCGTGAAAGACGAAGGCGGTCTGGTGTTTGCACAAACACCCGAATCCGCAGCCTATGACGGCATGCCGAGCAGCGCCATCAGGACAGGCATGGTCGACCTGGTGCTGCCACCCGAGGCGATACCCGAGCAGCTGATCCACTACCGACAAAAATGGCTGATGCCCGGCACGGCTGCCAAACAAGCGATGCAGAACACCGCCAAACTCGACAAGGTGATGTTGCTGCTGCGTGCTCAGACCGGACACGATTTCACCCAATACAAACCCGGCACCCTGGGACGCCGTGTCGAGCGCCGCATGATGGTCAACCAACTGGTCGATCCGGATAAATATATCGCCCTGCTGCAACGCAACGGGCAGGAAGCCAAAATCCTGTTTCGCGAGATGCTGATCGGCGTGACCCGCTTTTTCCGCGACAGGGAGGCCTTCGAGCTGCTGGAAGAGCAGACCATTCCGGATCTTTGCGCCAACCGCTCGACTGACCAGCCACTGCGCATCTGGGTCTGTGGCTGCGCCACGGGAGAAGAGGCCTACACCATCGCCCTGCTGTTGCGTCGTTACATGGACGATCGGCATCTCCGGTTTCAAGTCCAGATCTTCGCCACGGATCTCGATCCGGAGGCGATCGAGATTGCGCGCAGCGCAACCTACCCTGAAAGCATCCTGGCCGATCTGCCGGAGGATCTGCTCAGGCGCTATTTCATCAAGAAAAATCATGCCTGGCAGTTGACCAAGAGCATTCGTGAGATGCTGGTATTCGCCGTGCAAAGCGTGATCAAGGATCCGCCTTTTTCCAACCTGGAAATGATCAGCTGCCGCAATCTGCTCATTTACCTCCAGCCCAGTCTGCAGCGCAGGGTATTGTCGACCTTCCACTATGTGCTCAAACCTAACGGTTGGTTGCTGTTGGGTTCATCAGAGTCCATTGGCCCGCTGGCGGATCGCTTTCGGACCCTCTCCGGCAAATGGCGGCTCTATCTCAACCAGGCACTCGATACGCATGAGAAGTGGGAGCGGAACTCCCTGGAGACGGCGGCCGTTCCACCACCGGCATCCAGGATGCCGGAGGGCTACTCCGAGGATCTCAACCAAAACATCCAACAGGTAACGGAACGCTCGCTGCTCGAGCACTACTCACCGGTGGGTATCACCATCGATGAGCGGGGCAATATGCTCTATGTTTCCGGCCACACCGGCATGTTTCTGGAGACCACCACCGGAGAAGCGAGCCTCAACCTCCTGAAGCTGGCCCGGGACGATCTCCGGCCGGCTCTGAGGCATGCCATTCGCCAGGCCGTGGCCCATCACCGGGAGACACGGTGTGAAGTGGTCAAAGTCCAGTCTGCCGGAATGACGCATCTGGTGAAGCTCTCGGTGCGGCCCATCCATCAACCCACCGCACTGAACGGTTTGTTGCTGGTGGTCCTGGAAGACCTGGGTGCGCAAGCGGAGGAGATCGAACTCGCAGAGGAGCATGACCCGCGCATCAGCAAACTGCGGCAGGAACTAAAAAGCACGCGGGATTTTCTGCAAAGCAGCAACGAACAGTTGGAGTCTGCCAACGAGGAGCTCATCTCCACCAATGAGAAACTGCTATCTTCCAACGAAGAGATGCAGAGCACCAATGAAGAACTGGAGACATCTCAGGAAGAGTTGCGTTCGCTCAACGAGGAGTTGATGACCGTCAACACCGAACTGCAAACCAATATGGAGGAGTTGAACCGCAGCAACAACGATCTCTCAAACCTGATGACGAGCACCGATCTGGCCATCGTGTTTCTGGATGAGCAGTTGAAGATCCGCCGCTTCACCCCGGCGGCCACCCAGCTGCTGCATCTTGTCGATACAGACATCGGCCGGCCGCTGAAACATACGGTGACCGATTTCGACTATGACCATCTGGTCAAGGATGTGGAGAACCTGCTGGATACCCTGGTCCCCCAGGAGAAGGAGATCCAGACCCGTAACGGCCGTTGGTATCTGATGCGCCTGCGCGCCTATCGCACCCTCGAGCATGTAATTGCCGGCGCCGTCATTACCTTCATCGACATCCATTCCCAGAAACAGGGGGAGGAGCTCAAGCGTCTCACCATGGCGGTGGAACAGAGTCCGAGCAGCGTCATTATGACCGACCAGGAGGGCGCTATCGTCTATGTCAATCCCCGTTTCAGCGAGATCACCGGCTACACGTCACAAGAGGCCCTGGGGCAGACTCCCAATATCCTGAAATCGTCCGAACACCCCAATGGGTTTTATCGAAATCTCTGGAAGACCCTCATCAGTGGCCATGTCTGGCGGGGAGAGCTGCGTAACCGCCGCAAAAACGGCGAACTCTACTGGGAGTCCGCCATCATCTCCCCGGTGAAGGATACGCAGGGCCGGGTCACCCACTATGTGAGCGTGCAGGAGGACATCACCAATCGCAAGCTGCTGGAGGCGGATGCCATGGCGCATGCCCTGCGCTATCGCTCCCTGGTGGAGAACATGAGCAGTGGCGTTGCGGTCTACGAGGCGCGCAATAAGGGCGAGGACTTTGTGTTTCTAGACTTCAACAAGGCGGGAGAGCGCATCGAGGGAGTCAAACGGGAGGAACTGATCGGCCATAGCGTACACGAGGTCTTCCCCGGGGTGGTGGAATTTGGCTTGTTCGAGGTCTTTCAGCGGGTCTGGAAGACCGGTGAACCGGCCTCCCACCCCGTCTCCTTCTACCAGGATGACAAAATCAGCGGCTGGCGTGAAAGCTATGTCTACAAACTCCCTTCCGGAGAGATCGTCGTCATATATGACGATGTCAGCGAGAAGATGCGGAACGAGCAGGCGTTGATCAATAGCGAAAGGAAACTGCAATCCGTCCTCGATTCTTCAGCGGAGGGTATCTTCGCCTTGGACCTGGCGGGCATCTGCACCCTGGCCAATCCGACCTGTGTGAAACTGCTCGGCTATGCGGATGCTGCCGAACTGACAGGCCAGTCCATGCATGAACTTATCCACCATACCCGGCCGGATGGCACGCCCTATCCCGTAGAGGAATGCATGGCCTGCCTGGTATTCGAAACGGGTGAAGTCACCCACACGGAAAATGAGGTTTACTGGCGCCGCGACGGCGCCAGCCTACCGGTCAGCTATATCAGCCATCCGTTGATCCATGAGGGAGAGGTCAAGGGTACAGTGGTGGTTTTCTCCGATATCAGTGAGAGAAAGAAGACTGAACGGGAGATGATGAACCTCTTCAATCGTTATCAATTGATCCTCGACACTTCAATCGATGGCTTTTGGATCACCGATACCGGAGGCAGGATCCTGGAGGTGAATGATGCCTACTGCCGTATGATCGGTTTCTCTCGAGCGGAGTTATTGAGTATGAACGTACATGAATTGGAGTTGGATGAGGACCAAAGTGAAAGCACCGCCCAAGCCGGGAAGCTCAAAGAGATCGGCCATGCTCAATTCACCAAGCAGCATCGAAGAAAGGATGGCTCGACACTGCGTTTGTCAGTATCGGAAAATTGGGGGGAGATGGATGGCGAGGCGTTCATTTTCGCCTTTCTGCGGGACCTCCCGGAAGAGCCGCGCCCCCACCCTAACCCTTCCCCCACGGGGGGAGGGAATGATCTTTGTTAAAGGAAATCAGGTAGTCCTAAAACGGGATATCGTCGTCGAAATCGTTGTCCGGCATGGAAGCGGCCGGCGCTGACTGAGGCTGCGAGGCAGGACGCTGCGCCTGAGGC
>JBDLIT010000114.1:0-13549 GCA_039714735.1 Pseudomonadota bacterium | reverse complement strand
GCAAAATCAGGGTTATTGGTATTTGCTACCACCTCACCATGCCGGTTGGTCATCTGGTTGGCAATGGCGCCTTCGCAGGCCACATTCCAGGTATCAGTGACAGGGTCGTGACCAGTTGGTGTTGCCGTAAGCACACCATTATCATCTCTGGGAACACAGGTGATATTGTTTGCATTTGGCAACCACCAGGCTTCGGTGTAACCATCACCCGCGGCTGCCGTATGTGCGCCATGTACGTGAGTAACCATGGGGACCGGGCCTGTATAGGGTTCGGCGGATTGTCCCATGCAGTCGGAGCGAACCTCACCACTGGCGCAGTCCGCAGCCGGGTTGGCCCAGTGCAGGGATTGATCCACCGCAAACAGGTGAGGCAGGGCGTTGCCATCGGCATCCACCAGATCGTTGATCCAGTTGACCCTGGTGGCTCTAGTGTTGAGGGTCTCAACGGTATAGGCGGGGTAGTTGAACTGGGAATTGAGGGCCGGGGCCACACCGAGAGCACCACCACGGTCGGTTGAATCAGGTACCGGGTCCCCTTCAGGACCGTAACTCCAGATGGTGGTCGCTGGAAAACCATCGGTACGACCGCTCAGTTTATCCCAGATACCGCCCGGCAGGATCTGCTGCTTGAACTGGCGTACGGCGATGTCGTAAAGATCACCCGTACCAATATCAGTTTCTATATCACCTGTTCTCTTCATCACCGGCGGAATCACCAGCGGTGTGACATATTTAGGAATGGTAAGCGGGTCCAGAGTTCCCCCGGGAACCGGGACGGCATTTGCCGCCGTCATACTCAGGAGTAACGGCATACTCGCCGCAATTGCCTTTTTCTTGTTGAACTTCATCTCGATTCTACCTCAAAATTATTTTAAGCCTTAAACGCGGTAAGCTATTGGTAAGTTATTATTTCCGTGCCATGAGTCTTTAACCTGCAGGCATGAACTCTCTACCTGATGCGGCGTCGTACTTTATATATTGTGTTTTGGTGCGAATTCCCCAGAACAATCGATCCGTCGACTGAGTGGTTTCACACACTTTGCAGGTCAAAAGACCTATCCTTCCGTTTGATTGGCACATTCCTAGGATAGATTTTCCACTTTTTGTGCTGCGGCTAAATATGGGTATTACTGCGTATTTGCTTGGTAGTGGAGGGTTTAAATGTTCTAGGGAAAACCTCAACCGTATACGGTAAAAACCAAACTTTTCAGTTGATGATGATCTGGACAGTGCTCATCTTGAGGGAGGGAGTTTTGAGGTTATGTCAGAAGGCTTAATACGTTCTGAAATTACTCCACCCGCCGCAGGCTCTGCAGCGGCGGGCGGATGACCAGGGGCCAGGCTGACAGCAGACCGGCCAGGCCTATGCCCAGGGTGGCGCCGCCCACTCCGCTGACCCAGAGCCAGGGGGAGAAGGCATAATCGAGCTGGAAGATCTGCCGGGCCAGCAGTTGCCCGGTGATGAAGGCGCCGATCGAAGCCAGCAGACCGGCGAGCAGCCCCAGCAGTGCAAACTCAATGGCGGCCGCCCCCAGCAGTTGCCTGCGCGCGGCGCCCAGGGTGCGCAGGATCGCGGATTCATGGCTGCGCGCCTCGGCCCCCGCCAGGATGCCTGCGTAGAGCACCAGCAGTCCTGCCGCCAGGGTGAACAGGAAGATATACTCCACCGCGGCGCTGCCCCGGTCCATCACGCGCCGCACCTGGGCCAGAATGGCGGAGACATCCAGCAGGGTCACGCTGGAAAAGCGTTTGATCAGCTGCGCAGCGATGATCTCCTGTTCGGGGGCGAGATAGAAGCTGGTGATATAGGTGGCGGACTCATTCCGCAGGGTCGCGGGAGAGCCCATGACGAAGAAATTCACATTAAAGCTGTCCCATTTCACTGTGCGCAGGCTGGTGACGGGGGCGCTGAATGAGCGGTCCCCCATACGATAGGTCAGCCGGTCTCCCAATTCGATGCCGAGGGCCTCGGCGATGCCTTTCTCCACCGAGAACTGGGGTGGTGCGGCCTCGCCCCGCCACCACTGCCCGGCCACGATCTGGTTGTCCGACTGGGGCTGCATGCCCCAGCTCAGATTGAACTCCCTGGCGGCAAGGCGCTGAGCCCTGGGGTTCTGGTAGGCTTCGGGGATCACCGGCTGGCCGTTGATCTGCGAGAGACGGCCGCGAATCATGGGGTGCAGGCCGGAACTCTCGATCGAGTTCTGTTTCAGAAATGCCTCCAGTTCACTCAGCTGCTCGGGCAGGATATTGATCAGGAAGCGGTTGGGGGCCCCGGCTGGCAAGGTGTTCTCCCAGGCGCTGAGCAGGTCGACCCGCACCACCGCGAGCAACAGAATGGCCATGATGCCGAGGCCGAAACCGCATACCTGCAGCAGGGTGGTGCCGGGATGACGGCTCAGGGAAGCCAGCCCGAAGCGCTGGATGCCCCTGGCTCGCTGCTGGAGCCTGCCGGCGATACGGATCAGCAGCAGGGCAAGTAGACTCAGAACCAGGAGTAACAGCACCACCCCGGCCAATAGAGTGGCGGCGAGACGGGCCTCTCCCGCCTCCCAGAAGATCAACAGCGCGAGGGCGGAAAAGGCGCTGAGTCCGAGCAGCCAGGGGCCCGGTGGGGTGGCCCCGAGTTCACGCCGCAGGACCCGCAGGGGAGACACGTTTGGCAGATTCAACAAGGGCGGCAGGGCGAAGCCGAACAGGGTGATAGCGCCGGTGGCGAAGCCGGTGAGCAGGGGCCGCGGTGAGGGCGGCGGCAGGGACTGGCTGAGCCAGTCGCCGAGCAGGTTAGCGAGCACCGTCTGGGCAAGATAGCCGGTGGCGGCGCCGACAAGACCGGTGAGCAGCACCAGCAGCAGGAGCCGCAGGATCAGGCTGTTGCGCAGAAAACCGCTCTTTGCCCCGAGACAGCGCATTACCGCCACGGCATCCGACTGGCGTTCCACCAGGCGTCGGGTGGAGAGGGCGACGGCGGCGCCGGTGACCAGCACCGTGACCAGGGCGGCGAGGGCGAGAAAGCGTGAACCGCGCTCCAGGGCGTTACGGAATTCAGGGCGCGCATCGCTGATCGAGAGGATGCGTGCGCTGTCGGGCAGGCGCGGTTCGCTCCATGCCCGGAACAGCGCTATCGACTCCGGAGGGCCAGCCAGCAGCAGACGGTGATTGACCCGGCTGGCGGCGGTCACCAGTCCGGTCGCGGGAATCTCCTGTAGGTTGAGCATCACCCGGGGAGCGAGTTGAAACAGGTTGCCGCCCTGGTCCGGTTCCATCTCGACCAGCTGCTCTATGCTGAACCGGCTCTCGCCCAGGGAGATGCTGTCACCGGGTTGCAGGTCGAGCAGTACCAGCAGGCGGGGTGCGATCCAGACCTTTCCCGTGGCTGGCACACTATGGGCAACAGTTACGGGGGAATCCCGGTCACTGCGCAACAGCAGTTGACCACGCAGAGGGTAGGTGTCGTCCACGGCCTTGACCTGCACCAGCTGGGGTTCGTCGCGTCCCATCACCACACTGGGAAAGGAGAGGGTATGCGCCAGGCTGAGGCCGTCAGCCTCGGCCTGGAGTTGGAACTCATCCGCCAAGGGATTGGATGATTCGATGACCAGATCGGCTGCCAGCAGCTCATTGCCCTGCTGTTGCAGCGCCTGTTCAACCCGATCGGTGAAGAAGCCCACCGAGGTGACAGCGGCCACCGCGAGGATCAGCGAGAAGCTCAGCAGGCGCAGCTCGCCGCTGCGCCACTCCCGCCACAGGCCGAGCAGGGCGAAATGCCAGATCCTCATGGGATGTCTTCCAGGCGTCCCTGATCCAGCAGCAGGCGGCGGTCACACTGTTGTGCCAGTTCCGCGTCATGGGTGACCAGGATCAGGGCCACGTCGATCTGTTTGCGTAGCGTGAGTATCAGCTGGATGATCTGTGCGCCCGTATCCTGGTCCAGATTGCCGGTGGGCTCGTCGGCGAACAGGATCTTCGGGCCGGGTGCGATGGCGCGGGCTATCGCGATGCGTTGTTGCTCTCCACCAGAGAGCTGGCGGGGGTAGTGGTCGGCGCGTTGCGTCAAACCGACCTGGTGCAGGGCGTCCAGGGCCTCCCGGCGCGCTTGGGGGTTGCCGGTCAGCTCCAGCGGCAGCAGAATGTTCTCCAGCGCAGTCAGGGTGGGCAGCAGCTGAAAATTCTGGAACACGAACCCGACCTGGCCGGCGCGTAGCGCCGCGCGGGCATCCTCGTCCATGCCGGTCAGGCTTTTGTCAAACAGTCTGACTTCACCAGCCGTGGCCTCATCGAGGCCGGCCAGCAGACCCAGCAGGGTAGATTTGCCCGAGCCGGAGGCGCCGAGGATCGCCACCGCCTCGCCGGCATGCACCGCCAGATCGAGCCGTTCCAGAATGGTGAGTTTCCCGGTGGGGCCGATTACAATCTTCTGCAGATCTCGCGCCTGGACTTGCAGGTTTAAATTCTCTGTTGTTGCCATTGTCCGTTATTTTTGTTGATACTCTACGCAACCGAAGCTGAGCACATTGGTCTTATGGACAGGCCTGCTGGGGTGAGGTTCATTCGTAACCGCTCAAAAAGTAGGGTGGGCACCGCCCACCAATGGGTTCAATTTATGTAACTATTCAGCTCCCTATGTCATATCCATGTCTTCACACTGAAAATATCGTTGCAGGAGCTGCCCATGGCTGCGACCAAAGGCGACAAGCCTTTTCGGCATCTTCACACAAAGCGACCAGCGTCGCTAATCGCAGCCACGGGCAGCTCCTACAGGGGATGAGAATAAAGATAAAACTCATACTATGTGTAATCCTGTTGTGGTCTGTGCTGCCGGCATGGTCTGCCGAGCGCTCGATCCTGGTGTTGGGGGACAGCCTCAGCGCCGCTTATGGGATCGACACGGATGCCGGATGGGTCAATCTGTTGCAGCAGCGTCTCAGCGAGCGGCAGCCTGCCTGGCGGGTCATCAATGGCAGTATCACTGGTGATACAACCGCTGGAGGGCTATCGCGGCTGCCGCCACTGCTGGAGCAGCACCAGCCTGAAATCGTCATCATCGAACTGGGTTCCAACGATGGCCTGCGTGGACTCAGCTTCAGGCAGCTGCGTAAGAATCAGCTTGAGATGATAGATGCGGTTGAGGAGAGTGGCGGGCAGGTGCTCTTGATCGGGGGCAGGCTGCCGCCGAATTACGGTGCTGCTTACATCGAGGCCTTTCACCAGTTGTTCAGGGGAGTGGCCGAAGTCAGGTCTCTGCCTTTGGTGCCCTTCCTGCTGGAAGGCGTTGCCCAGGATCGCAATTTGATGCAGGCGGACGGTTATCACCCTGCTGAGGTGGCTCAACCGCGTCTGCTGGAAAATGTCTGGCTAGTGCTGGAAGCGTTACTCTGAGGCAGCGATGAAAGATTCTAGTTCAAGGGACTAAGCTGGAGTTCACTCATGATCTGGTTCCGCCCACTGCTCTTGGCGAAATAGAGGGCCTGATCCGCACGATCCAGTAGATCGTCCCGCTCCTCGCCCTGTTTCATGCTTGCGGCGCCCATCGAGATGGTGATGCCGGGTAGTTTTTCCCGTGTCTTACGCTTGATCAAACTGATCTGCGCCACTGCCTTGTGGATGGAATTGGCCAGCTCGAGGGCCTGTTCAATATCGGTGTTCGGCATCACCAGGACGAATTCTTCACCCCCATAGCGGGCCGCGATGCTCTCATCAGACGTATATTGTTTAAGCGTGTAGGCAACCCGCCGGATGACTTCATCACCAATCAGGTGTCCGTATGTGTCGTTGAATTTTTTGAAGTGGTCAATATCGAGCATCAGCACAGAGAGCGGAGCGGCGGCATCGACATCCTGTTCTAGTAACTGATCCAGTTTGCAGTTCAATGCCTTGCGATTGTAGAGTCCGGTCATGGCATCTGTACTGGCTTCCCGGCGGGCATCATCCAGCTCACTTTGCAGTTTTGTCATCTCATGATTGCTCTCTTCCAGCTGGTCTTTCAGTCTATTGCTGACCTGTTGAGTCTGCTTGGTCGCCTGCAGCAGGTTGGCTGCAATGACCCTGAAGCTGTTCATTTCAGGTTTTTCATTCAGCTGGTCGATCTGTGTTTCGAGAAGTTTTCCATAGTCATCGATGTCATTTGAAGCCGTGCCTATGCCTTGCAGGGTATTAAAGAGTATCTGATTGATATCCGTAACATGGTTGTCAAGCTTTTCCATGCCGTTATTCATGAAGTGGCGTTCGAACAGGTCAGCCAGAAAATAGCTGTCCATAGTGCCTCCACGCTCCACTTGCTGGTCGATTTCCTGGTTCAGTCCAGAGTGGCGATCGGCCGCATATTCATAAGCCACGGTATAATTTGCAGGCGTCGGGGGAATCTTGTTCTGGAGTAAAAACTTCTGGGCTTGGTTATAGTATTCCAGCGTTTGCTGGGAGGAGTCCTGGAAGTTGTTGGGCGTCATATGGCTCATTTTTTTCTACCTTTATTTGAGACAACGTCCGCTGTTTCGTTGCCGGCCAAACTCACTCTTCTCGTAAAGGCCGGTATGAAATCAGTATGTTAGGTGTATGCTCATTGAGCCTATGCAACCTGGGATGTGCACAAATACACCTAAGAGACCAGTGTTTGAATCGGCATAGCTAAATAAATCTTTAATTCTTGTCAGGCTCAAGCTGATAAATAACCGTTTTCAGTGGTTGGTGGAGAATGTTGAATACGCAGGTGGGTTCGCCGGGCGCCAAGGGCTGGCTTTTGCTGTGTGTTGTGCTGTGTCTGCAGGCATGTGCTGATAAGCCCACAGAACACAGGCAAACGTTGTATGTTTTCGGCACTCTGGTAGAGATTACGGCGTATACCGAAAACACCACGGCGTTTGAGGAGGCGCTGAACAAGCTGGATCTGGCATTCCAGGCGATGCACCAGGACTGGCATGCCTGGAAAGGGGACGGGGAACTTATCCGGCTGAATCGTGCGCTGGCTCGGGCTGAGTCCTTCCCGGTGAGCCGGGACTTGGGTGCACTGCTGGAGCGGGGTAAAAGCTATTCCAAGCAGAGCGACGGCCTGTTCAATCCGGGTCTGGGTCGGCTTATCGGACTCTGGGGTTTTCATCAGGATGAGCTTCCGCAAGGCCCGCCACCGGCGGCAGCTGCGATCAGGGATCTGGTTGCGGCGGCGCCACGGATGAGCGATCTGCAGATCGAGGCATCTGTGGTCAGTTCAGATAACAGGCGGCTGGCGATCGACCTGGGGGCTTACGCCAAGGGCCATGCGCTGAATCTTGCCATCACGCAGTTGAAGGCGGCAGGGTTGAACGACGCCATCGTGAATGCCGGCGGGGATCTCTGTGCTGCCGGTATGCATGGCGAACGGCCATGGCGTATTGGTATCCGCCATCCACAGGGCACCGGGGTGATTGCCTCGCTGGAGCTGTCTGGAGATGAGTGTGCGCTGACTTCGGGTAATTATGAGCGCTATCGGCAACACGAAGGTATTCGCTATTCGCACATCCTGGATCCCCGCAGCGGTTATCCGGTCGAGCATATTGCATCTGCGACAGTGATCAACCTGGATGGAGGCTTGGCGGATGCCGCCGCCACCGCCTTGAGTGTCGCGGGGCCGGATGCCTGGCAGAGGATCGCCGGACAGATGGGAGTGGAACAGGTGATGCTCGTGGACGAGTCGGGACGGGTCTACCTGACCCCGGCGATGCAGGCCAGGGTGCGTTTCGAGAGTGAGATTGCTGAGTTGATTGTCGCCGAGCCTTAGCGGGTTATTTGATTCTGCGGACGACGTCGACGACAGCCTCGGTTACTGGTTCCCACGGTCCTGAGTCTGTGAAAGAATTCATAAAATACTCGATTGTAGTGTGATTGGAGGATCGATGCGCACCATGAATTAAGCACTTATGGTGCGCTTCGCAAGCTCAGCAGCACCCTACATCGAATACTTTCACAATCTCTCCTCCGTGGTAACCCATACCTCAGGTCTGCATTCCATCCTTAGGTCCGTTACCGCTACATCCCTGTAGCACTTCTCCCACGGAGGACCGTGGGAACGAGAAGATCGTCGCAGAGCTGTAGATTGTCTCATTCGGTCCTGCTGACCACATCGACCAAAGCAGCGGTCAGCTGTGTCAGGTCGTCTTCTTCGATAATGTAGGGCGGCATCAGATAGACCAGTTTCCCGAAAGGCCGCACCCAGACTCCCGCCTCGACGAACATCGGCTGAATCGTCTTCATCTCCACCGGCTGCTGCATCTCCACCACACCGATAGCACCCAGCACCCGCACCTCTTTCACCTGCTCAAGCTCGGCACAGGGGGCCAGCCCTCTGCTCAGACCCGATTCCAGGTGGCTGATGTTCTCTTTCCAGGGCGAATCGAGCAGCAACCGCAAACTGGCCAGTCCCGCACTGCAGGCCAGCGGATTGGCCATGAAGGTCGGGCCGTGCATGAAGAGTCCCGGCTCACCCGCACTGATGGTCTGGCTGACCTCTTCGGTGGTGAGGGTCGCCGCCAGGGTCAGATAACCACCGGTCAGTGACTTGCCAAGACACATGATGTCAGCCGCCACGCCGGCGTGCTCGCAGGCGAAGAGCCGCCCGGTGCGGCCGAAGCCGGTGGCGATCTCATCCAGGATCAGCAGCACCCCATAGCGATCGCAGAGGGACCTGACCCGTTGCAGATATTCAGCCGAGTAGAAATGCATGCCGCCGGCGCCCTGCACAATAGGTTCGAGTATGACCGCGGCAATCCTGGAGTGGTTGGCTGCCAGCTGTTGTTCGAAGGGTTGGATATCCGCATCGCTACAGGGTTCGCCAAAGCGGCACCGAGGAGAATCCACGAACCATTGCTGGGTCAGCACATCGGAAAACAGGCTGTGCATGCCGGTGATCGGATCACACACCGACATCGCACCGAAGGTGTCTCCATGGTAGCCCCGGCGGAGGGTCAGGAAACGCTGTTTGGTGTGCCTGCCCTTGGCGTGCCAGTACTGGATCGCCATCTTCATGGCAACCTCGACTGCGACCGATCCGGAGTCGGCAAAAAACAGCGTCTGCAAAGGTTCAGGGGTCAGTGATATGAGTTGCTCCGCGAGTTCAACGGCGGGCTGATGGGTCAATCCGCCAAACATCACATGCGCCATGGACTGCAGCTGATTCTCAAGCGCCCGGTTCATTTCAGGGTGGTTGTAGCCATGGATAGCGCACCACCAGGAAGACATGCCATCGATCAGTTCACGCCCATCCTGTAGTCGCAGCCGGACCCCATGCGCGGACTCCACCGGGTAGACAGGCAGATCGGCGCCGATGGCGCTGTAGGGGTGCCAGACATGCCGTCGGTCGTAATCGATCCAATGGTTGGATTCAGGTTTAGCTTGGGTCATAGACATGGGCTTCTGGGAAAAGACGCCAATAGACTAGCAGATTATTCCTGGTAACTTCCGGTCGGCTAAACAATCAACCGGCATGCTCAGGAAGTCCTGTTTAACCGAATTGAAACGTTGTTTTTGCGAATAGCAATATGTTCTATGATGGCCCGGGTGATTTGGAAGGGGTTCCGAGTCCTATCAATTGTGTGACTAATGAGGTGAAGAGAGATGGATAAACCAAAGATTGCCGCTGACCAGCCCATTGCCGTTGAGCTGGATGCAGGTAGAGAATACTGGTGGTGTGGCTGTGGCAAGTCCGCCAGCCAGCCTTTCTGTGACGGGTCCCATCAGGGTACGGGGATCGATCCGCTGGGTTTCAAGCCGGAAAAATCGGGCGAAGCCTGGCTCTGTCGTTGTAAACAGACCAAAACCCCGCCCTACTGCGATGGCAGCCATAACAATCTGGACTGATTCGTCAGGTCTTGCGGTGTCTGCTCTAGAATTGCAGTGACGACTGCAGGGAGTGTTCGCTCTGCAGGAATTCAATGCGGTTCCTGCCGTTTTCCTTGGCCAGGTAGACGGCTTCATCGGCGCTGGCCAACAGGTGTTCACCCAGTTCCTTATGGGGGGTATTGCCGAGCATGGGCAGGGTCTCGCTGACACCGATAGAGACGGTGAGCCAAATGTCGATACCTTTGTCCAGCGTGATTGGTGTGGCCGAGATCTCGAGTCTGATGCGCTCCGCCAGCATCAGTGCCTCTTCCAGGGTGGTCTGGGGCAGGAGCAGGGCAAACTCCTCGCCGCCATAGCGGGTTGCTATGTCATTGCTCCTCAGTTGAGAGCGGATACGGCAGGCCAGCTCCCGCAACACGTCATCGCCGGCCTTATGACCATGGGTGTCGTTGATCCGTTTGAAATGGTCGGCATCCACGAACAGGCAGCTCATGGGCTGGTTGTAGCGGTTGGCGCGGGCAAGCTCTTCATCCAGGCGACGGTCCAGATAACGGCGGTTGTGGAGTTCCGTCAGGGGATCGGTGAGCCCGCTGATGACCAGTCGCTCTCGGTTGATACTGTTTTCCAGGCAGACACCGGCTACCGTGGCCAGCCGCCCGAGAAAATCACAGGCGTGATGGCGGGTGAAGCGATCGCTACTGCTGCTGCCCAGGTTCAGGCTCCCGATCATCTTATTGCGGCGATAGATAGGCAGGATGGCGATACTGCGTAATTCCCGGGTTTCACGGAACAGGTTATTGTAGTCCGGGCTCAGGAATGGACCCAGCCAGGGGTTGCGTAAATTGCTGAATCGGTGGTTGGTGGTCTGCAGATCGTCCACGAAGAGGATATTCGGGAATGCGCTCTCCGGTATGCCTATATTGTTGAGTAGATGACGGATCTCATGTTCAGGGTCTTGGAGGACCATCTGAATGGATTTTATCTGAAATGAGACCTGCATGCCGTCAGTCAGGCTGTTCAGCAGTTCAGGCAGGGAGTCACAGCTAAGCAGTTCCAGTTCGCGGGAGTGGAATCGCTTGAGGGTGGCCTCATTGTTTTGGGCTTCCCGGTTCAGTTCCAGTAGGCGTTGGCGAAGAAAACGATTTTCTTGTTCGAGGTCCATGGATCTTGTATGTCAGCTGGTTGCACCTCTATCGGCTTTCGGTTCCTGATCTTGAGCGGCTGACTGGATGTTTTTCTATACTCCAGGGATGCCAATAACAAGGAGTGTATGCTGTGGACCGAGCGTTTTTCTCTTCTGATTCCGCGAATTATCTGTTTCTCATGTTGCTGGCGGGGCTGCTGGTTGGTGTCTCATCAACGGCCTGGTCCGTGGAGTTCTATCGCTGTACTTTGAATGGCAGGGTTGAGTTTCGTCAGACACCCTGCACGGCAGGTGAGCAGGAGAAGACACAGGTCGTGGAGCAGAGCAGCGGGATGACTCCGGTAGAACCGGCGCTGAGACTGGCGCCGGCAAAGGCCAAACGACAAAAATCCAAGCCTGTTCGAGAAACTAAGCGCAAACCGAACGAAGAGCGTTGCTGGAAGATCGAGAAGCGGCTTGAGCGGGTGGAGCAGCGCCTGCGTGGGGGATACAAGGCCTCGCAGTATGGGAAACTGCACCGTACGCAGGATGAATATGAGGACTATCTAAAGCGCTTCTGTCAGTAAGGTTAAACTCGAAAAATTCACCCGTTCACGGGTGAAATTTTCGGGTTAAAAACCACTACTCACCCGCCAGCGCTGATAGTTGGGCTCGAAGAGATAACCCTTGCCGGTGATATAGTTGATTACATTTCTCAGCCGATAAAAGCGCACCACCGAATCGACCCGGATGATCTCCTTGCCCTGTTCATCGAAGAACAGCAGGGATGGGGTGTAAAAAAGCCCCAGCTCCCGCGCCCATGCTTTTGCGCTGGTCTTCTTCCCCTGTGGTGTGATGACGGGGGTGTCTGCATGGATGTCGAGCTGAACGTTGTCGAATTTACGGACCAACATGTTGATGGCCGGTTCGCGGAGCGGTTGTCCATGCAGCACATCGCAGGCGTGACAATTGCCCTGTTCAAAGAACACCACCAGAGGTCTTTCAGCGGCGAACCTGGAGCGGTCCAGATTGTGTGGTCCGGGAATGTAGAAATCCTCCTCATTCAGGTCGCCGGGCTCGAAGGCGGTGCCTGAATCGCCCCGGGCCAGATAGTCAACGAAAGACTCCCGCTGGTAGTGGTCGTCGGCGACATACTCCAGGGCAGCACGGAATTTGTAGGGTGGATAGTAGCCCCGCAGGCGATGGGTCACTTGGCCTTTGGCGTCATAAAATATCAAGGAAGGTGTGAAATTGGTCTCTTCCCGCAAGGCATATTCGCGTTCGGTGAGCACCTCGCCATTGACATCGGTGACCTCGTCTATGCCCCAGATATCGATGGCGATCACATCGAAGTTGCGCCGGGTATAGGCGGTGATATCGGTCAGGCCGAAGTTCACCTCCAGCAGCATCTTGCAGTAGGCGCAGCGCCGCTGGCCGAAATAGACGATGATGCCCTTTTTCCCGCTATTGGTGGCGTCGGCCAGATCTTCCTGCAGGTCGAGAAAGCTGTGTTTGAACCAGTCGGGGTGCTCCATCGGTTGTTCAAGGGGGAAATCATCGAACTCGAACACGTCCTGGCTATTTATTTCCTCCGCGCCGATCTGCAGAGAGTAGAGCAGGATTAAAAAGAGTATGCTTTTAATGGTTTTGTAAGCCATAAAGGAAGAGTCAGTGTGGACCGGACCTTCCTTGATTATAGTTACATCCCGTTCTGGAACTTATCTGTCTGAGTTACACCGCTGCTGCGTACCTGGCGCAACGCCTTGGCATATTCGATCAGGATGCCCAGCGCATACTGGATACGTCCCCTGAAGTAGCTGTCGGAAGCTGGGTTGTTCTGCGCCGGATCATCATTGAGAACCGACTCCACATGTCGCACGATGATCTGTTCCGGGATATAGCAGATCCGGTTGTTCTTGTAGCTGCTCATACGCAATTCAGCGACCGGATAGGCGCCACCATCACCGGAGGAAACGGTGGTGATCAACGCAGGCTTGTGACCCACCTGGTCCTTGCCGCAGAGTAGAAAGAAGTTCTTCAACCCTGCCGGTACCTGACCATGCCACTCCGGCGAGACCACCACAAAGCCGTCGCTTTCGGCCAGCTGAGAGCGGATTGGTGACAAGCGTTCCTGCCAGGCCGGGTCCCCCTCCCAGACCCCTTCGTCCCACAATGGCAAGGGGTTCTCCGCCAGGTTGAAAAGCCAGGTCTCATCGCACAGCCCCTGCTCCTCCAGGGTCTGCTGTATGAACCGGGCGACCTTGGTGCTTTGGGCATTCTTTCGGTGGCTGCCGCTGATAATCGAGATCTTCATGTCACTTCCTGTTGCTGGTTGAATAGCAAGGATTCTAACCGGATTGGTGTAGAAATAAACTCAGCAGTCAGTCGGGTTATGCGGTGAGTGCTCAGTCAGGTAGGGTGGGCACCGCCCACCATTGAAGGATTTTTATCAGGTCTCTATACATCTACCAGAAAAGCAATATCTTTCATAAGCCTGGCGTTGAGTTCAGCCTGTCGATCGACGCCTACCTTGCTCATGATCTGTTTGCTGTACCATCGTGCGGTATTTTCAGTCAGCTCCAACTCAGTTGCGATCTGTTTGATTTTTTTGCCTTTAAT
>JBDLIT010000113.1:0-13578 GCA_039714735.1 Pseudomonadota bacterium | reverse complement strand
TTCACAAATGTAAGAGGAATGAATTATGAAAAAAACAATTATGAAAACTACGATGCTTGCCGCCATCGCTTCACTGACCATGAGCGGCTATGCCTTGGCCCATCATCCACTCTTAGACTTCAATCCCGATTTGTATGATCAGATCGATGCAGTACTCAGCGAAACCAACAGCCTGCACAATGAGATCATGGATGCCAGGCTGGAAGACGATGACATGATGACCAGCACGTCGCGCAGCATGGACGCCAACGAGGATCCCACCACTGCATCAGATGATCCTGTCACCAGTCGTGCAGCCAGTCAAACAAGCATGACGGGATCAAATCCGGCAGCTAACACTAATTTAACCGGTAGGTCTGCACGAGCAGCAGCCGGCCGCTAATAGTTTTTCCGGTCTTTAGAAAAACAACAGGGCGCCGATGGCGCCCTGTTTCATTGATGGCTTATTCACCCCGACCTATGGCGTAGTAGGTAAAACCTTCGCGTTTTAAATGGGCGGGATCGTAGAGATTGCGCCCATCGAAGATCACCGGCTGTTTCAGCGACTCTTTGATCTTGGTGAAATCAGGGCTGCGGAACAGCTGCCACTCGGTCACCACGATCAGGGCATCCGCCCCCTCCAGGGTTTCGGTCTGATTCTCACAATAGGTCAGGTCGGGACGTTCGCCGTAGATGCGCCGGCACTCGTCCATCGCTTCCGGATCGTAGACCCGCACACTGGCTCCGGCGTTCCATAAGACCTCCATCAGCACCCGACTCGAGGCTTCACGCATGTCGTCCGTGTTGGGTTTGAACGCCAGCCCCCAAAGGGCGAAGCTTCGGCCCTGCAGATCACCGGCAAAGTGCTTGTGGATCTTATTGAAGATCACCTGTTTCTGGCGGGCGTTGACCTCTTCCACCGCGGTCAGCAGCTGGGCGTCGTAACCCACCTCATGGGCGGTGCGCTCCAGGGCGCTCACATCCTTGGGAAAACAGGAGCCACCGTAACCGCAACCCGGATAGATGAAGGAATAGCCGATGCGGCTGTCGGAACCGATGCCATGACGAACCTGCTCGATATCGGCCCCCAGCCGCTCCGCGAGATTGGACAGCTCATTCATGAAGCTGATCTTGGTGGCCAGCATGGCATTGGCCGCATACTTGGTCAGCTCCGCCGAGCGGATATCCATGGCGACCAACCGGTCATGGTTGCGGTTGAAGGGGGCATAGAGCGCCCGTAACAATTCGGTGGTGCGTGGGTTGTCGGCGCCGATGACGATTCTATCCGGTTTCATGAAATCGTCCAGCGCTGCGCCTTCCTTCAGAAACTCGGGATTAGAGACCACGTCGAACTCCAGCTTCCGATCAAGTTCATCAAGGGTCCCCTGGATTTTAGCGCGAACCTTATCCGCGGTACCCACCGGCACCGTCGACTTGTCCACCACGACACGATATCCATCCATGTGTCTGGCGATAGTCTCTGCGACTGCCAGCACATACTGCAAATCTGCTGAGCCATCCTCATCCGGCGGCGTACCTACGGCGATAAACTGAAACAGGCCGTGCTGTACCGCCTCATCGGCATCCGTGGTGAAACGCAGGCGTCCCTCCTTGGCGTTGCGCGCCACCATCTGGTCCAATCCTGGTTCATAGATAGGCATTTTACCCGCATTCAACATTTCAATCTTACGGCTATCCACATCCATGCAGACCACTTCGTTACCCACTTCCGCGAGACAGGCGCCTGTGACCAAACCCACGTAACCCGAGCCAAAAACTGAGACTTTCATATTTTTATTCCTGTGAACGATTGATCAACGGCGGTTCAAATTCAAACAAGACGCATGATACAAAGATCCCCCTTTCTACTCCATGGTTGATGCGCATTTAGAGCTGCCGGTAATCCGGTCAGCCTGACGATCATCAGGGTTCGATGAGATTCTGTATCTCTTCGAGCAGTTCCTCCGGTTCCTTTCCGGCAGGTTGAATCGTGGGATAGACGGTAATTTTTGCGTTTGCACGCAGCAAAACCGAAGAAACCACATGCCCCTGACGCCTTATCCCGGTGATCCGCATCGGCACCAAGGGTGCGCCGGTATGCATGGCGAGACGAGCCGCCCCGGCCTTGAGTCTTCGTGGCGGATCACTATCGAGATGAATCTTGCCATGGGGAAACAGCGCCACTACCTCACCATTGCGTAACACCTTAAAGGCGGCTCGCATCGCCTTTTCCGGTGAACGCTGCCGATCAACCGGAATGCAGCCCATGGTTCGAAACAGCCACTGCAGACCAAACCGCTCATACTGCTCCCGGGCGATTAGAAACCTCAGGGGACGGCTGCTCGAAGCCGCCATCAACATGGGATCGAGCCCTGAAATATGATTGGAGACGAGTATCGCTGGCCCGCTCTCTGGAATCTCCAGGTCCACGGGAGGAAGCCGGTGGTAGCGATGACAAAAGA
This sequence comes from Pseudomonadota bacterium, assembly GCA_039714735.1. Taxonomy (GTDB): domain Bacteria; phylum Pseudomonadota; class Gammaproteobacteria; order Chromatiales; family Chromatiaceae; genus JASJBU01. The sequence goes on along the minus strand of JBDLIT010000113.1, from coordinate 11,137 downwards.
GCCGGTTGAGTCCGTCTACACGGTTCATCCAGCCAATGCCCCAATCCACTTCCGCGGCAGCCAGGCAGGTCCGGCCCAGACGATAGAGGCCATAGCCCATCGCAGACAGAGCCAGCAGGAGAGTGGTATAGAGATTATCCATCAGTAACTACCTAAAAAACCAGGAAATACCGTCGTAGGAGCTGCCCATGGCTGCGATCAGCGACGATAGTCGCTTTGTGTGAAGATGCCGAAAAGGCTTGCAGCCTTTGGTCGCAGCCATGGGCAGCTCCTACAGTTACAAACTAATCATCTATAAGTTTGGCTCAACGCCTTTTCTTGCCACCCTTCTGGTAGACCTTGCGCTGAAACAGATCGGTGCGCCGACTCACCAGGCGGTCGACGAACAATATACCATCCAGATGGTCCACCTCATGCTGCAGGGCCCGCGCTTCGTAGCCTTCCATCTCGAAATTCCGGGTCACGCCGGCCGGGTCATGGGCAGTCAGTTTGATGTGCTCCGCCCGGATCACGTTGCCGGTGTAGTCCGGGACCGAGAGACAACCCTCGCGCCCCAGCTCGAATCCATCCCACTCGGTAATCTCGGGATTCACCAGCACCAGACGGCCATGGTTGGGCACTGGCTTACGTGTCGTGGAGCAGTCGATGATGACCACTCGCCGCAGGCGGCCCACCTGCGGGGCAGCGATACCGACCGCAGCCGGTCCATTCAGTCTGGTCTCTTCCAGATCCGCGATAAACTGCTGCAATTCCTCATCAAACTGCTCCACCGGCTCGGAAACCTCTTTCAATAGGGCATCCGGCAACTTCAAAATTTCAAGAATTGCCATGAATTCAGCCGATCAGGGTCTCGATGGGTGAGATATTGACCTCGATGTCGGCGTCTTCGGCATTCTCCAAAACCGCCTCCAGGGATTCCAGGGTCGCCTCCGCATAACCCTGAATGGTCATGATGTAGACCGGCTGCTCACTGCTGCCGACGACATCCGACTCCAGTTCGAGGATATTGAACCCTTCCGCCGCCAAGGCTCCGGTCACCCGCGCCACGATCCCAGCCCGATCGGCGCCAACCACCCGCACCTGAAAATTGGGCGCCCGGTGCTGGTGCAGCGCGCCGCGAATCGGATCCAGGTGGAACTGGAGCTGCAGTTTCTCAGCCACCGGCTCGATCAATTTCAACAGAGATTGGTCACCGTCACTGACCATCAGCATGATAGTAAAATTTCCGCCCAGCCGTATCATGGACGTCTCGCCCAAGGTACAGCCGCCGTTGAACAGCGCCTCAGTCACCTGGGCCACAATGCCCGGTTGGTCTTCACCCACCAGGGTCAACATTTGCCAATCCATCAGGATCATTACCTCCGATTTACACCACACTTGGTTCTAGCCATATCAGCGAGGCCATGCGTCCGGTGACGCCATCCCGCCGATAGGAAAAAAAACGCTTTCGGTCCGTCACTGTACAATATTCTCCGCCGGCAACGTAGCCCACCCCCAATCTGAAGAGCCGTTGTCTGGCCAGGGTATAGATGTCCGCCAGCCAGCGGCCGCTGCCAATGGGCTCAAATGCCGCCTCCGCTGCTTGAGATTGGGCCACAAAGACCTGCCGAACATCCTCTCCCACTTCGAAAGCACCGGGGCCAATGGCGGGCCCCAGCCAGACCAGCAGATCTGCCGCGGGACACCCCATCTTACGGATTGCCGCCTCGATCACCCCGGCGGCCAATCCCCGCCAACCGGCATGCACGGCGCAGACCCGCTCTCCCTGCCGGTCGCAGATCAGAAGCGGGAGGCAGTCAGCCGTCAAGACGGCGCAGATCTGCCCCGGCTGCTCGGTACAGATCCCATCCGCCTCACAACCCGGACGGGTCAGCTCGGCCATTGCAATCCGGCAGCCATGCACCTGGGTCAACCAATGGGGATCAGCGGGCAAGCCGAGTTGTTCCCGCAGCATGGCCCTGTTCCGGGCCACTGCGACTGGCTCGTCACCCACATGATCCCCCAGATTCAGGCTCGCGTAGGGACCCTGACTGACCCCGCCCATCCGGGTTGTGATCACCGCCTGAACCCCTGGGGGCGCAGGCCACTCCGGTTTCAGCAAGTTCATGAAAGGGCGGCATCCTGTTGCAACAGCGTGAGCATCCGCTGCATATCTTCCGGCAGCGGTGCATCCCAGGCCATCAACTCACTCGAGTCGGGATGTTGCAGCTCCAACCTGGCGGCATGCAGCGCCTGGCGGCGAAAGCTGCGTAACGCCTCCTGCAGCGCCGGTGATGCCCCAGCCGGAATGCGCAAGCGGCCGCCATACACGGGATCGCCCAACAAAGGGTGGTGGAGATGGGCCATATGTACGCGAATCTGGTGGGTGCGGCCCGTCTCGAGATTAACCCGCAAATAAGTGTGGGCGCGATAACGTTCCAGTATGCGATAGTGGGTCACTGCCGGTTTTCCCGATGGGTGCACCGCCATGCGAACCCGGTGTACCGGGTGACGGCCGATGGGCGCATCCACACTCCCACCCGTGGTCAGGAGACCCTGCACAATCGCCCGATACTCCCGCTTCACACTGCGCGCCTGTAACTGGTTGACCAGGGAGGTTTGGGCCTGCAGGGTCTTTGCCACCACCAGCAGGCCGCTGGTGTCTTTATCCAGACGATGGACTATGCCGCCCCGCGGGATCTTTTCCAGAGCAATCTGATGATGCAACAAGGCATTCAACAGCGTGCCATCAGGATTACCTGCCGCCGGGTGCACCACCAATCCAGCCGGCTTATTGATCACCAGGAGCTCTTCGTCCTCAAACAGGATCTGCAGTGGAATGGCCTCGGCCTGGACACTCACCTCCTGACTCAGTACCGGCTGCAATTTGATCTCTTCTCCGCCCAGCACCTTATCCTTGGCCCGGCAGGAGGCTCCGTCCAGGGTGACGCGCCCCTCTTTGATCCAACGTTGCAAACGACTACGTGAGTATTCACTGAAGAGTTCAGACAAAACCTGATCGACACGTCTACCGATATGCTCTGGCCTGACGCGGGACGTCAGCAGGGGAGCCGTAGTTTTTTCATCAAGCGATATCATGCGCTATGTTTCACTTTCCGTTATACTGCCGGGTCTCACTAGAATTGCATTTATATGGTCAGTTATGCTCGTAAATCAACTACTTCGGTCTCTCATTGCTGTTTTGTTCCTGGCTGGCTGCGCCATGCCGGAGCAAATCGACAAAACCAAGGACTGGAGCGCCAGCAAGTTTTACTCTGAAGCCAAGAGCGCCCTGCAGGATGGCGACTATGAGCAAGCCATCAAATATTACGAGGGCCTGGAGGCGCGTTACCCGTTTGGGCGCTTCGCCATTCAAGCCAAGCTGGATGTCATCTATGCGCATTACAAAGATGGTGAGCCAGACTCGGCGATAGCAGCAGCCGACCGTTTCATCAAATTGCATCCCCAAAATCCCTATGTAGACTATGCCTATTATCTGAAGGGGTTGGCCAACTACAACCGCAACCAGAGCTTCACCAGCCGCGTCCTGCCATCAGATCCCTCACAACGGGATGCCGGAGCGACCCTGGACGCCTTCAATGACTTCACCGAACTGGTGCGGCGCTTTCCCGACAGTAAATATGCCACCGATGCGCGTCTACGCATGCTTTTCTTACGCAACAACCTGGCTAAATATCAGATCCATGTCGCCCGTTATTACATGGAGCGCGGCGCCTATCTGGCCGCAGCCAACCGGGCCAATCGTGTAGTCACCAATTTTCAGCGAACCGATGCGGTAAAAGACGCCCTGCAGATCATGGTCGAAGCCTATACCAAGCTTGGCATGACAGCCCTGGCGGATGACGCCAATCGCGTCTTGACGCTAAATATGCAAAACGACATCCTGGCCGGCGATGATGAGGGGAATGGAAAAGGTTTCTTTCGCTCAATCTGGGATAGTGACTGATGACCTATTGCAGCAACGCCCTGCCGTATTTAAATCGCCGCTTCATTCTCTTCACCGGTGCGAATGCGGATAACCTGCTCGACCGGCGTCACAAAAATCTTACCGTCACCGATTTTCCCGGTGCGGGCGGCATTGGTGATTGCATCGATACAGGCCGGCACCTGATCAGCGTTGATCACCACTTCAAGTTTCACTTTGGGCAGAAAATCCACGACATATTCAGCCCCACGGTAGAGTTCAGTGTGCCCCTTTTGCCGGCCAAAACCCTTGACCTCGGTAGCCGTCATACCAGTGATACCCACCTCCGACAATGCTTCGCGCACATCCTCCAGCTTGAAAGGTTTGATGATTGCCTCGATTTTTTTCATTGCGCTTCTGCTCCAGTTGGCGATGCTTTGAATGTTATTCGGCCCCGAGTTTAACGTCCTCAGTATATGACGTCCAATACGCCGTCATGTTATCCACAGGTTAAAGGATAGCGCCGATCACGACCGAATGCGCGCCGGGTAATCTTGACTCCCGGCGGCGCCTGGCGTCGCTTATACTCATTGCGATCCACCATACGCACAATCCGCTTGACGGTATCCGGATCGAAACCTGCGGCAATGATATCTTCCGGGCTCTGGTCTTTCTCGACGTAGCCCTCGAGGATCGGGTCCAGCACCTCATAGTCCGGCAGTGAATCACTGTCTTTCTGGTCCGGCGCCAATTCTGCCGATGGCGGCCGTTCGATTACCCGCTGCGGAATCACCGGCGATAGCGTATTGCGATACCTGCAGAGCCGATAAACCATGGTCTTAGGCACGTCCTTGATGGGCGCAAACCCACCCGCCATGTCACCGTAAAGGGTCGCATAGCCAACGGACATCTCGCTTTTGTTACCGGTTGTGAGCAGGATCCGCCCTTTCTTGTTGCTGATCGCCATCAGGATAATGCCGCGGCAGCGGGCCTGGATATTTTCCTCAGTCACATCAACGGGCTGCCCGGCAAACTCCTCTGCCAGCATCTCCGTGAAGGCTCTGAAGGCCGGCTCTATAGGAATAGATCGATGCATGACACCCAACGCCTGCGCCTCTTCTTCCGCATCATCATTACTCATATCCGAGGTATAGCGTGACGGCATCATCACCACTTCGACATGATCCTTGCCCAGGGCATCCACCGCCAGCGCCACGGTCAAGGCTGAATCTATCCCCCCCGAGAGGCCCACAATTGCACCGTTGAAGCCATTTTTCTTTACGTAGTCCCGAATTCCGATCACCAGCGCCTGATAGATGGCCGCCTCCTCTGAAAGATGTGGCGCGATCACACCCATCTGAGGCTCGGGTACCGTATTGAGCTCCAGTTCGACTATGGCCTGAGCCTCGGAATAGAACGGTAATCTCTGTATCAACTCACCTCTGGCATTCACTACGAAAGATCCACCATCAAAGACCAGTTCATCCTGCCCCCCCACCAGATTCGCGTAGATAATGGGGGTCCCGACCTCGCGGGCCCGCCGCCGCACTAAACTCTCCCGTTCCGGGGCCTTGCCGGCATGAAACGGAGAAGCATTGAGATTGAACAGCAAGCGCGCACCGGCGGCGCAGGCCATTGTCGCCGGTCCAGGAGACCAGATATCTTCACAGATGGTAATGCCGGCCCTTACCCCATGCAGCTCAAAGGTCACCGCCTGATTTCCGGATGTGAAATAACGCTTCTCATCAAAAACACTATAGTTGGGCAGTAGCTGTTTCTGATATTCAGTGATAATTTCCCCATTTGAAAAGACGCCGGCCATATTGAATAGATGGTTACCCACTCGCCGAGGATAACCGAGGATCAGATGAGTCTCTCCGGAAGCGGCCTGAACCTGCTTCAGGGCCAACTCGACCCGCTCAATGAAATCATCCCGTAATAATAGGTCTTCGGGGGGATATCCAGTCAGGGCCAGCTCCGGAAAAACGATTGCCTGTAGATCGGGCTGTGCTGCTTGCGCGACATCGATCACTCGCTGAGCATTTCCCTCGATGTCACCCACCAGAAAATTCAACTGGGCTATTTGGATTGACAGATTCACTCGTACTCCTTCCAGGTGCTAACTTCAGATTCAGCAGACTTGATTCAAAGTGTTATTATTTCAAAAACATCATCCAGACAAAACAACTCAATGGGACGCTATCTTTTTCTTGGGCTGGCCATTTGGGCAGCAATACTGATAATTCGCCACCTTTTGCGTCAAAACAGATTACAGAAAGAGCGGCCCCGAACCGCTAAATCGGTTGACAGCGTGCAGTGTGCCTACTGCGGACTGCATCTGCCACGCAATGAGGCGGTCCATCACGGCGACGACTTTTTTTGCACATCTGAACATAAGAAATTATCCATGAAGGGAAGATGACCTTTGAAAAATGAGGAAGCAGATGCTCGGATGGTTTGACCCACTAACACTTACTCGACCAGCCAATCCTGAGCTTCTGGCATCTAATGATGGCCCAAACTGGCGTTCCTTGAGGCTTTTTCTTCTCTACCGGATCATTCTGTCACTGTCGCTCATCTTCTTTTTCTATTCTGAGACCGGACCGGATTTTCTCGGCCGCCAAGCCCCAGGGCTGTTCGGCTTTACCGCGACATTCTACGGCGGCCTCACCCTGGTGTCCGCCGTCTTCTGGTATTGGGGATCACCGAAATCGGAACAGCAGGTCTATCTCATTCTTTTCACAGATATCCTAGCCTTCACCCTGATGATGCATGCCAGCGGCGGGATTGAGAGCGGTCTGGGTATGCTCATAGCGATATCGATAACCGGTGGCGCGCTGATCATGGGGGGACGCTCAGCCCTGCTGTTTGCCGCCCTGGCTGCCATTGCCGTGATTACAGAACAGATCTTCGCAAGTCTGAGCCACGCCTTTTCCACCCATTTCCCCCAGGCGGGATTTCTCGGTGCGGTTTTTTTCGCAACCGCGCTGCTGACCATGGTCCTGAGCAGCCGCATACGGGCGAGTGAAAAGCTGGCGCATGAGCGGCAGCAAAAGCTCAGCAGCATGGCTCGCTTGAATGAATATATCATCCAACACATGCAAACAGGGGTGTTGGCCGTGGATATTGATAACAGGATCATTCTGATGAACGATCCTGCCTGGTATCTGCTGGGCATGCCTGAAGCCCGGACCAGCAATCAATTGAAGGCCGCCTCCCCGGAATTGGATACCCTGCTGACAACCTGGCGCACTACACATCAATGTGACTGCCAGGCATTCCGCACCCAACCCCACGGCGCCGAGATCAAACCGCACATTACACCCATGGGGCGCGGCAGTCTTGGAGACGTCCTGCTGTTTCTGGAAGACAATTCCAAGGTACAACGCGAAGCCCAGCAGATGAAACTAGCCTCACTCGGCCGCTTGACTGCAAGTATCGCGCACGAAATTCGCAATCCGCTGGGGGCCATCAGCCACGCCAGTCAACTGTTCGATGAATCACCAGACCTTAATCCTGCAGACCGGCGGCTTATAGAGATCATCAATACCAACTCGGTCCGGGTTAACAAGGTTGTGGAAAACGTCCTGCAACTGTCACGCCGCAAGCCAGGCAAACCCAAAGCTATTATTCTGAAAGGATGGCTGGAAGGTTTAACCGATGAACTGATTAAAACCCACGGCTTCAATAAATCCGTATTGCATATACAGATTGAACCTGCCAATACCAGGGTTACCGCTGATCCCGAGCAGTTACGCCAGATAGTGACCAATTTATGTAACAATGCCAAAGAGCATGCGGCAAAACAGCCCAACCTACTGATCAGTCTGGTAGGTGGCGTGGTCGTTGAATTTAACTATCCGATCGTTGACATTATCGACAACGGGCCGGGCATTGCGCCAAAAATTGCCAAGCAGATCTTCGAGCCATTCTATACAACTCGTAATGATGGGACTGGTCTGGGGTTGTATATTGCGAAGGAACTGGGGGAAGCCAATCAGATTCGCCTGGAATATATCCCCGGCCCAACCGGAGGGAGCTGTTTCAGACTGCATTTCTTGCGACCAATCACAGAGACAACACTCGCATGACACGACCCATCGCCCTAGTTGTAGATGACGAACCGGATATTTGCGAACTGCTTGAAATCACGCTACTGCGCATGGGGGTGGACGCTCATTCAGAGTTTAGCCTGAAAAGCGCCCACAAACTTCTACAAAAAAGATCATTTGACCTCTGCTTCACCGACATGCGCCTGCCCGATGGCAATGGAATCGATTTAGTAAGGTATATCAATAAAAAACACCCGGACTTGCCGGTTGCGATGATCACCGCCCACGGCAATATGGAGACAGCCATTGCAGCTCTCAAAGCCGGTGCCTTCGATTTCGTCTCAAAGCCTGTTGACCTGACAATCCTGCGCAACCTGGTGGATAAAGCGATCAAACTCAGATCCCAAAGCACACAGCCACGGACCGAAAGCAGGCCCAAGCAGGATCCTTCACAAGAACTATTGTTAGGCGATTCTGAGGTCATGCATAAGGTTCGCAATTTGATTGCTAAACTGGCACGCAGCCAAGCGCCAGTTTATGTGAGCGGCGAGTCGGGTACGGGCAAGGAACTTGCGGCCAGATCCATTCATAGCCAGGGCCCCAGATCCGAGAATGAGTTTGTCGCAGTCAACTGTGGCGCCATTCCCGCGGAATTGATGGAAAGCGAACTATTCGGCCACTTAAAGGGGAGTTTCACGGGCGCCATCACTAATAAACAGGGACTCTTTCAACTGGCTGACGGTGGCACCCTGTTTCTCGATGAAGTCGCCGATCTCCCTCTACACATGCAGGTCAAACTCCTGCGGGCCATTCAGGAAAAGCGTATACGCCCGATTGGTGGAGAAAAAGAGATGACGGTGGATGTGCGCATCATCTGCGCCACGCATGAAAACCTTGCACAGCTGGTGGAGCAAGGTGATTTCCGTCAGGATCTTTATTACCGTCTCAATGTTATCGAACTGCCGATCCCACCCCTGCGTGAACGGCCCAACGACATCCCCTTGCTGGCCCAGCATATCCTCACGCGCATTTCCCAAGAATCAGAGATTGCAAAACCCAACCTAAAGTCAGGCGCACTTAAAAAACTTCAGCACTATGCCTTTCCCGGCAATGTTCGTGAACTTGAAAACATCCTGGAGCGAGCGGTGACACTGTGTGATGGCGGCAGTCTCGAAGTTGAAGACATCTCGTTACCAAAAGCTTCCAGGGAAGCTTCAAGCTCTCTACAGAATAACGAAATACCCTTGGGCGATAAGATGGAGGAAGTGGAAAGGCAGGCCATTACTCAAGCCCTTGAAGAGACCCGCTGGAACCGCACTGCAGCAGCGAAGAGGCTGGGCATGAGCCTCAGATCCCTGCGTTATCGGTTAGAAAAGCTGGGCATAGAATAATCCAGACTGTAGCAACTGATTGACATCAAGGAAGTTTTTTATTCCAAACATTTGTGACAATTTTTGTCAGATTCTGACAAAACCAACCTGACTGTACAGATCCTTTTCTCCACCATTCCTCATCGAACAGGAACTTGAAGAACACATCTCGATATTTATTATCACTTAAGTATCAATAAGTTAATCACTTACAATCCAAACAGGCCCTGTATACGGAGATATTGGCATGCTGCCTGCTACAAACAAAACAATCCCGATTAAATATTGGGTTCAAGTTTTGAAAACCCTGGTCGACAAACCTGTCACCATACACACTGGAGATCCATCTCATGAAAAAACAAGCTGGTTTTACCCTTATCGAACTGATGATCGTGGTAGCGATTATCGGCATCTTGGCCGCCATTGCCATCCCCGCCTACAGTGATTATGTTTCACGCACCAGGGCAGCCGGCTCAGCAGTAGAAATCGCTTCCGTCAAGGCCACCATAGCCATGTGTAATGCAGATACTGGCACATTCACAGGATGTAATGCCGGTACTAACGGAATACCAACCCTGGTAGTCTCAGACAATATCACTGTCGTAACCTCTGTGACAGACGGCGTTATAACCATTACTACCGGCGCCACTACTACTGCTGGCGTTAATTTGACAACCGTCAACACACCTACATTGGTTGCTGGAACCGCCGCTTTAACTTGGACCAATACCGGCACCTCTTGTGATACTAACCGTGGCTTTAAATCAGGCCAAGGCGACTGCCCATAAGCCAAACCGGCCAGATGTAATCTGTTTGGCCCAATGCAAAAAAGCCCCAATAGCCTATCTTGGGGCTTTTTTGTACTCAGCATTCTAAAAAAACATCCGCAGTAAAAATAATGAAATAAGTCACCGCTGTCCCGTGTGCTTGACCAATAATTATGATAACTCTCTGATATGAAAAATAGATCCAAAATGGTTAGGGGCATGAAAACCGCTAATAAAGACCCCCTCTCCCAACCTCTCCCATGCATGAGGGAGGAGGCCATCGTCTAAAGTGACATTTTGTGTCACCTTTCAACCATCATAAGCTGCTAATAAGCCTCTAAAAACCAAGACCAGATAGCGTCAGCAGATTGACAGCCATAAACAATGCTGTTGCATCATTGATTTCAGAGCATTTAATAACAGCCAGCCAAAATACAGTATCAGTTGGCATCAATCATGCCTTATTGTTGCTGAGTTCTAAAAAGTACGTTACCAACAGCACCTCTTGTAGTTTTGTCAGAAATAGTTTTGGGAGATATCCAATGAGAAAGAATCAAGCTGGCTTTACTCTAATCGAACTGATGATCGTGGTAGCGATTATTGGTATCCTGGCGGCCATTGCCATGCCTGCTTACAGTGACTATGTTTCACGCACAAAGGCAGCCGGCTCAGCAGTAGAAATCGCTTCCGTCAAGGCCACCATAGCCATGTGTAATGCAGATACTGGCACATTCACAGGATGTAATTCCGGTACTAACGGAATACCAACCCTGGTAGTCACAGATAATATCACTGCCATAACATCTGTGACAGACGGTGTCATATCCATTACTACCGGTGCCACTACTGCTGCAGGCGTTAATTTGACAACCATCAACACACCTACACTTGCTGCTGGAAACGCCGCCTTAACGTGGACCAATACGGGCACCTCTTGTAATATTACCCGTGGCCTTAAACCAGGCCAAGGCGATTGCCCATAAGCCAAATCGGTCATATGCAATCTGTTTGGCCTAATGCAAAAAGCCCCAATAGCCTACTGAG
>JBDLIT010000112.1:0-13745 GCA_039714735.1 Pseudomonadota bacterium | reverse complement strand
ATCATTGACGGTAAAACCACAGGCTACGCCGGCAACGAAATCATAATCTGCGATAGTCCCCCACATCTGTCCTTTGACGCAGCAAACCATGGGATTCTTTGAATCGGCACATGCCTCCGGCATCAGATCATAGAAAAAGGTCGATTCAGGATATTGTTCCTGACGATGGTGGCTACCTGCGATCTTGCACTCAAGGTCTTCCTTCAGGCCTGCATACCCCACGATTTCTACACATTCCATCGATTGAGGGGTATCGGGTTGGTTCCCATCTGCGTTGACAGACAAGCCCGTAAAGGTTAATAACAGTGGGGTGGCAAACAGTGCTGTCTGCATAAGGCTTTTCTTCAGGTTCATTCTTCGCTTCCGTTTGTGTTGATTAATTATTGGGGAAGCGGCAGATTTCTTGATAGAAAATATCCACTTTCCCTGGATTGGTTTTCTGAAAACTGCTTGAAAACACAGACTTGCAACACAATATGATATTTCCTAACTGTTTCTCATATATTTCCAAAAGGGTTGTAAGTGTTTCAACCTGTTTCGAGGTTTTTTAAATGCGCATTGAGATCACACTACACGAAGCCCGCGTCCTGGGCAGCCTGATTGAAAAAGAACTCACCACACCGGATCAGTACCCGCTTTCTTTGAGCGCACTCACCCATGCCTGTAACCAGAAGAGCAGCCGCGACCCGGTGATGCAGCTGAGTGAGGTGGAGGTCCAGGAGGTCGTCGATGGGCTGATGAAGAAACACCTGCTCAGCGACCGCAGCGGTTTCGGCAGTCGCGTGACCAAATATCAACACCGTTTCTGCAATGCAGGATTTGGCGGTCTGGAGCTGACGGCCCAGGAACTGGGCATTGTCTGTGTATTGCTGCTGCGTGGTCCGCAAACACCCGGAGAACTACGCACCCGCACCAACCGCCTGTGTCATTTCTCCGACGTACATGAAACGGAATCTGTGCTGCAACATCTCATGGAGCGGGAAGATGGGCCTTTCGTCGTGCGTCTGAACCGTGAACCGGGTAAGCGTGAGTCACGCTATGCCCACCTCTTCTGCGGCGAGGTTGAAATGACTGCAGCACCGGAAGCCGCCATGCAGATCAGCTCCACAACCGAATCGGGTGCTCAACAGCGAATTGAAGAACTCGAAAGTCTACTCCTGGAAATGCAGGAGCAACTGGTAACTTTAGAGTCCCGTATAGAGGTGTTGGAACTTAACCACAATGAATAGCCGGAAATAAATTCAAACAAGCCTGAGAGAATAAAGTTGAACTCCAATATTTTCGTCAAAAATCAGATTTATTTAGTGAGAATCTCAACCCAGCCATTAAAGGTCTTAAGTTAAGACAATCCTGACCGATCTATTCAGATAATGAAATCTGAATCCATTTAGCGGGCCGGGAGTATCACAGTAATGAAAAAGTGCTTTTTAAGTATTCCTCTGCTGATCTTTTCCAGCTGTCTTTTCGCCGACAACTTCAGTATCGATGTGCCAATGCAACTTAGAGATGCACATACCTACTATATATCGGGTCAGATCGGAGAGATTTCGCCGAGTGAATTTATGGTGGACACCGGTTCAAGTTACATGATGATCAATGAGATCACGCTGGCTCAGTTGGAAAATTCCGGTGAAGCCGAATATCAGCGGGAATTGACGGGGGTGCTGGCAAACGGAGAAGAGATGCGGGTGCCGGTCTATACGCTTTCCACGGTGCGCATTGGCGATCACTGTGTGTTGGAAGATGTCGAAGCTGCCGTATTTCCAGGTGATACCCGTCAAATTCTCGGGCTCAGCGCACTCTCGAAAGCAGCTCCGTTTATTTTCTCCACACAACCGCCTGAACTCAAGCTAAGTCGTTGTCTGCCAACCGAAACCGGCCACCAAGCAGAGCTGGCAGCCGGTCCGGAAGGTGTCTAACACTGTCCCTCAACATTCAATACTGACGGACAGTTCAGCCACTAGCCTTTGGCAGTCTTACTTGCCTTCGGGGGCCTTTTTCTCTTCGCCTTTCATCTCAAATGCGCTGAATTCAGCAGCATCGACTTTTCCATCCATGTTGGCGTCAGTTCCCTGCCAACCTTTTTGCAGTCCTTCATGAGCAGCTGCTTCTTCGGCTGAAATATAACCGTCAGCATCAGCATCAAGCTTGTTGAACTGGTTTTCAGAAGCAATTGCGGTAGCCATAAAGCCGGCAGCCAGTAAAGCAACAGCAGTTTTTGTCATCTGCATTTTCATAATTTTCTCCTAATGGTGTTTCGATCCAAAAGCTCCTGGGTCAGGAACCTCTGGCAATATAAGACTACATTCATGTGGATAAAACGGTGCTGCAATTCACACAAATAGGAAAATATTTCACACTAAGCAACAAAGATAAGATATTTATTTATATGGGAATTATCAGTTAGTTATATTTTTTAATATATATTTTACTAAAACATCCCGCGATAATAGTGAAAACTGTTAAGCAACCATTAAGCAAAGTGGTTTTATGGTTAACGCTCGAAGGAAAGATTTTTCTTGTTACTTTGTTTTTGAAATTCAGTGCCATTCAGAACCATAACGAGGAGGGCTTTATGAGAAATCAAGCCAAAGTACTTTTTACCAAGTTTACACCCATGCATATCGATACTGCCTCAATTACCTTCATTGTTTGCAGCTTGCTGATGACGACGGGATCGGCTTTTGCCGAGTCAGAAAAAAGTCTGTCCTCCCGCTCTCTTCATTCGGTTGACGCTTACCCGCTGATTGCTGATTCCCGAGCAGCTGATTGGGAATACGATAAAAGGCGCTCACACGACAAATCAGATCGACGCAGAGAATCTCATAGCAGGGAAAAGAGTCGTGATCAAAAAGATCATAGAGTCAAGAGAGAGCATAGAGCCGAATCGCATCATCGGGAACAGCGTCAACCCCGCTATCAGCGAATCAAGCCAAAGGACCGTGAGCATAGAGTAACGAGGGAATATACAACCGAATCACGCCATCACACACGGCCCTATCCTCGCTACCCGCGAATCAAACCACCGGTCACAAGATATCCGAGACACCACCACTCTAGAGATCGGCTAGTAGTTCGACCATTCCGCTATATCTATCCACGCCACAGGCGCCATTTACATGACAGTCATATCTGGGGATTGTTGAGCTTTACAGCGATTACTCTAGCAATCCTGGACAACTTGAATGATCAACAACAACGGGAGCATGAACGGGCGCTTTACGATGCCACAACCACTCCCCTGGGTGAAACAATATACTGGGAAGATGGCAATGCGTCCGGAGCGGTTACCCCCACCCGGGAAGGCACCAGCACTACTGGACGTTACTGCCGTGAATACCAGAGCGAGGTTTCGGTTGGGGGGAGCAGAGAGTCTGTCTATGGCACAGCCTGTCAACAAGCGGATGGATCATGGGAGATAGTGCAGTAAGGGCCGCGGAAAAAATGATTTGTCCACAACACTAATGCCTCATCCGTGTGATCAGTAAACGATCACACGGATGACAGACCGGTCAGGCAAAGCCGTGGCGGGACTTGCTTTCATCCTCCTGCTTCTTGAACTGCAGGAAGCGAGGCAGGAACTTATCCCATTCGATGATATGTGAGTCGAGTTCCGGACCATCGATACAGGCGTGTTTGCGCACCATCTTGCCATCGATGTTCACCGGCACCATGCAGGCGCCGCACATGCCGGTGGCGTCCACCATGATGGAGTTGAGGCTGGCGACGGTCTTGACACCGTAGGGTTTGGTAAGCTCGCTGACCGCGCGCATCATCAATGGCGGACCGATGGTCACCACCTCGCCGATGGCGCGGCCGGTGCCGTCCTGCATCTTCTCCAGCATCTCGCCCAAGGGACCGGTAACGAAGCCGTTGACACCGAAACTGCCGTCATTGGTGGTGTAGATCACATCCAATAGATCGGGATACTCGGCCTCCAGCAGACCAACACGCTCGTCCTCCTCGGCCCAGAACATCAGATCCTTGGTGCGGAAACCGGAGATCAGGGTCACATGGTTACCCATACGCAGATGTTCGCGCATGATTGGATAGACCGGCGGCAGCCCGACACCACCCGCGGTGAAGACCACCGTCTCGCCATTTTCATAGCGGTGCAGCTGGCTGGGCAGACCCAGCGGTCCGGCGATACCGGTAAACGCATCGCCCACCTCCATCTGGTTTATCTTCATGGAGCTGCTGCCGAGGCCCTGGATAACCAGGTCGATGGTGCCCGCTTCAGTATCCCAGTCCGCCAGGGTGAGCGGAATCAGCTCGCCTTTCTCCCAGGCCAGGACCCGTACAAACTGACCTGCCCTGGCCGCCTTTGCAATCAGCGGTGAATAGACCACGAACTCGACGATGCCTTCCGCCAGCTCAATCTTTTCCACGATCTTCTGCGGCGCCTGGCCCTTTTCGGTGTAACGCTCCGCACTGGCCACCAGGGATTCGATCTCGCTCAGGGAGAAAGGAATATTACCCGCGATCTCCTGGGCCGCAGCCTGGCCGTCACCCGCGGCCTTAATGGCAGTGGAGCCGCCCCGGTTGGCATCACCACCGGTAAACACTCCATCCACCGAGGTCTCTTGAGTTCCAGAGCGAATCTCGATAGTGCCCCACTTGCTGGTCTTGAGGTCAGGCTCCGCGTCCTTGACGATAGGATTCGAGGCATTGCCCAGGGCCATGATCACCAGATCGATCGGCATCTCCTCGGTCTCGCCGGTGGTGTTGGGACGCCGCCGCCCAGAGGCATCCGGCTCACCCAGCTCCATGACATCCAGGATCGCATGGGTGACGAACTGGGTCTTGTCGCTGCCGATGAACTCCTGTGGCGCCCGCAGTTCCTTGACCACGATATCCTCTTCCAGGGCATGCGCCAGCTCCTCCACCCGCGCCGGCATCTCATCCTTGGTGCGGCGATAGACGATGTTCACATGCCCGCCCAAGCGTCGGGCGGTGCGCGCCGCATCCATCGCGGTGTTACCACCACCGATGATCATCACCTGCTTGCCCTTGACATCCGGCAAGGGGGTTTCATAGCCCTCTTCATGGGCCTTCATCAGGTTGACCCGGGTGAGAAATTCGTTGGCCGAGAGGATGCCGTTCATGTGTTCGCCCGGCACGTTCATGAAGCGCGGCAGACCCGCGCCGGTGCCGATGAAGATCTTCCAGAACCCGGCCCGCTTGAGGGCTTCGAGGGTGGCCGTCTTGCCGACGATGAAGTTGGTGACGAACTTGCCGCCCATATGGTTGATCTTTTTCACCACGTCATCGATCAACTCATTGGGCAGACGGAACTCGGGTATCCCGTAACGCAACACCCCGCCGAGCTGATGGAAGGCCTCGAAAACGGTCACCGGGTAACCCTCTTTCGCCAACAGATAGGCATTGATCAGGCCGGCTGGTCCGGAACCCACCACCGCGATAGGCGGCTTGTCGGCCTTGGCCCAGGGGTTGACGATATCCTCGATCTCGTAATTCGCACCCTGATTGAGCACCTTCTCACTCTGCGGCAGATACCACTCCAGCTGGCCGATCTCGATGGGACGTTCGCTATGGGTGCAGACCCCCTGGCACTGGATCTCCTGAGGACAGACCCGGCCCGTCACGTTGGGCAGGGGGTTGGACTCCTTGATCAAGCGGAAGGCCTGCTTGAACTTGCCCTCCCCCATCAGATGGATCATCTCCGGTATATGGATCTTGACCGGGCAGCCGCCGTCATTTTCACCGCCGTCCATCTTCGGCAGGCCGATTTCACAGGGCCTGTCGTCACACTGCTTGTCTCGCAGAACTTCCAGCCAGACGAACATCTCCACCTCGCGGAAGCTGTAGCCCAGTCCCATGTAGCCAATGTAACCCTGATTGACCAGATCGAAGTCCTCGGCCCGTTCCTGGGGTGGTCGGATGTAAGGTGGAATATTGTTCGCCCCGGGCCAGCCTTCGGAAAGCCCCTTGAACATGGGATAACGATCTGAGAGGTGCTTGTCGATGGCGCGAACGAGTTTGCGTTTGTACTTGAGCGGTATGTTCCAAAGGAACCGCAACAACATGGTGCTCATGTCGTCATTTCTGAGCAGCAGGCCCCACAGGGTATGGATAAACTGCTCACCCAGTTCGTCCTGCTTGAACTCCCAGGCGATAGCATTTGTGCCTTCGGTGATGAATACCTGCTGGAAAAATTGTGGATCATTTACCAGGCGCTTTTGCAGGAGTCCCACCTGCTTTTGAAACAGCTCCACCGCCTCATGGTGTTCCAGTTCTTTGATCTCTTCCCTGGCGTCTTCGATATGGTGCCGGCTGTTCTCGATCTCCATATTGGCCTGGTAATAACGCTCCACGTCATCCCGGTTATAGGCGCAGGAGGAAGTTGGATCGACGCTATCACCCGCCGCTTGCGACTGCTCGTCAATGTGTTGTGACATGCTGTTGCCTCTTGTTCTCTGTTCGTTTTCCCCACCTGCCGTCCAGGGATGGACAAATGTCACGAAAGGCAGGATGCCGATAGTGACCTGACCCTCCCCCTCAGGGGGAGGGAAAGCTTCATTGCAGGATGGTCAGTTGTTAAATTGCTTCGCTCACTCAGGCTGATGAAAGCCGATGATCTCCGCATCGCAGTCATCCGCCACGCGGGATGCACGCTGTATCAGATCCTGGGTGATTTCGATCTTTTCGAATACCCCCGGAATCACCCGGCTCACCTCCTTGGGTGACCCGTCAACCATGATCTTGGTCTTTTCGAACAGTTCATTCAGATCCTGGTAGCAAGTCTTGCAGTTGGTGCACTTGGGCAAGTCATCCTCGGTGATCTCGACCAAGGGACCACCCGCTTCCGTACTGACCGGAGCCGCTGCCTGAGTGGCTGCCTGGGCAGCAGTGACCGCCGACAGAGGTACCGTGGGAGTCGCCGGAACACCGGATGCGGATGCCAGTTCCGCCATGCCTCTGGCGATGGAATCGATGGAAGTCTCGCGAGCGATGTTCGACTCCTGATACTTGTGCTGCAACTCTTCCAGTTCCCGGCGGTGGGTTTCATTCAGACGATCGATATGCAGCCCGCTGAGATACTCCAGCATGCGCCAGTTTCTGCGCCGCTCTTCAGTCAGATCGATGATCGCACTAGAGACCGCCAATTTGATCAATTTCTGGTTGGCATCCGTCGACCAGACGAACGGCGTCTTGCCATGCCGGTCTTCCAGTTTCAGTTCGATGTACTCCGCCACCGACACCGGCTCGCCCGCCCCGTTCAACCTGCGGAAATGTTTCTTGAAGCGGCCTTCATCGCGTGCGAAATCAGCCGCAGTAAAGGGCATCTCCATGAGCTGGGCATTACCGTCTTCGTCCACATATTCCAGGCTGGTGGTGACCCAATCCTTGCCGATCTCCGGATTGCCATCCAGGGAGAAACGCTCCGCCAGGGTGTCGCCCTTGCGGGGATCATGCACGAACACCGGACTCATGCGGCTTTCCACCGCCAGGGTCGCACGGCGGCTGCCGGCATCATCGGCAATGCCGTGCTCCGACTGACAGGTGGTATAGGTATCGAACACCGCCGGGGACTCGTTGTAGGTGAGAAAGTCCATGGTGTTCTTCATGAAGTGACTCTGCAGGGCCGCATTGGTCTGAATCACCAGCACCTTCGGATGGAAGGCGGCGATCAGGCCCAGCTCCTTGCGGTCCTCCTGCTTGCCGATATGCGCCACACCGAAACGGGTCAGATCCGAATCCTGCGCGGTAAAGCTCGCGGTGGAAGTCTGACCGCCGGTGTTGGAGTAGGCGCCGGTATTCAGCACCACCACCTTGATCGGCGTTGCGGTGACCAGCAGACGTGACAGGGCGCCGAAACCGATATCGTAGGTCGCCCCGTCGCCACCCATGCTGACCACGGCGGGTAGCAGACCAAGCTCCTCGGCGGAGAACTGGTGCCAGCCAAAGTACTGGAAGAACTTGTCGTGCATCTCCGGGTTGTAGTGATCTTCCAGATCAAGCTTGGCGGTACGCAGCGCAGCGAAATCATCCACCGCACTGGCGCACAGGCCCTCAAAAATACCCTTGGCTACCGGTGCAGTATCCTGGAACAGGCTGTTCACCCAGGGATCGCTGTAGGGATTGTAAGGGAAGGTTGAGGCATAGACGCTGCTGCAACCGGTCGCATTGGCGAACGCGGCGCTCGCCGGGCCGTTACCGGTGGGTCCACTCTCGAACAGATAGAGGCGTTTTTCAAGCGTCCTGACCGTTTGCTGCATACGTTCCAGGCGATCAGGATCGTTGTCATCATGCTGCACCCGCTCCATTTTAGCGTTCAGGCTGGCGATCAGCTCTTCAAGTTCATTGATATGGCTCTTGCGTTTTCTCTCGTGAATCGCCTTGTTCGTCGCGGTCAATAAGCGGATCGCGGTCACTTCGCCACAGCCACGGCAGGCGCCATGGCCACCGGTCATGGCGTAGTAGTTGGCATGATCGAGAATCAACCGTTTACTGTCGCCACCGGGCTGGATCGCATTCTCGGTAAAGCGTGCTGCGGTATTCGGCATCTTGCTGAGGAATTCGAAATTCTGCTTCAGCTCGACCAGGACCTGACTGCTCTGACGCTGTGCGCTGAGCGCACCCGGTCCACAGACATCCACACATTCGAGACAACCCGTGCACTTCCAGGGGTCGATATTGACGGAATAGAGCCCGCCGGTACCTGGCACATGCTTCTCCATTGCATCGAAGAAAGGCCGGGTCTTGACCACTGGAAAGATCTCGAGGGCCTCAGCCAGCTTATCGAAACCCCTCTTCAGGGTGGCATTGTCGGTTTCAACCCCAGCCGCTGATTCGGCCACGATCTCATTGAACTGTTTGGGATCCTTGCTCGGGAGTTTGCGGTAGGCATCGCGAATGGTCTTGGTTAGCGGAAAGACATGGCTCGACATCAGCTCTTTCTGTTGCGGGGTCACATCCAGTTTGCCAATCGCGGTGAGCAGCAGGTCATGGATTTCATGCACGGTATTGGGGATTGCCGCATCCGGGCAGACCACCGCACACTCCATGCAACCCGTACAGAGATGAGCATCATATTTGGGCACATCGAGGCGAAACAGGCCCTTGTCGCGCCAGGCGGCACTCGCCACCGGGATGAACATGCCGGTGCCGGGCATGACCGGCGCTTCGCCAAGGGTGCCATCAGTGAAACGATCAGTGAAGGTCTCTTTGAAATAATCCGCGTCGAATACCCCATTGGTCACCGCATTGCCTGAGGCCTTGACCATCGAGGCTGACACCTCCACACCAGGGCCCGTCTGCACCTGCACCAGTTGTTCCGCCTCTTTGAATTCAGGGGCGTTGTAGTCGATCAGCAGGGTGGCCTCGAGACCACCCCTGACAACTTTCATGTTGCTCTCGACAACCGCTTCGCCCTTGGCGCCGAATTTCTTCGTCACCTGCTGGCGCACCTTCTCCAGGATTGCTTCCTGGTCGGCGCCGGAGGCAATCCGGTCCACATGGCCGCAGATCGCACCAATGAAGGCGATACCCATCATGCGGATCTCCAGGTCCGGCGCCGGGGCATGTTTCTTGGCGACACCGAACGCATCAACGATGTAGAGGTGGATACGCTTCTCACGGATGGTCTTACGGGCGTGTGCAGGCAGCTCCTTCCACACCTCAAGCGGCGTGTGATGGTTCTGCATGATCAGGGTGCCGTCTTCACACAGGCCCCGCAGTGGGTTGGCATGGCTGAACACCTTGTGGTCCGGGGAGATGACAATCTCTACATCCTCCAGTTCCGCATTGGTGATCTTGATCGGTTCCGGGCTCAGTGTGATATAGAAGTTGGTGGGCGCCCCGCTCTTCTCCGAGCCATATTTGGGCGCTGATTTCGAGTGCAGACCCAGGACGCCAGCGAGGATATCGGTGAGCAGTTTGCCGGTGGCGATGGTGCCGTATCCACCCACCGAATGGAAACGCAGGCGAAAGGCATCCGCTGGCAACAGATTGGGATTATCCTGCGTCTCGAAGGTCATGAACTCGGTTTCGGGATAGGTCGCCTTGAGCCTTTTTTGCAGCCCTGCGATCTTTGGAGAAGGATCTTTTGCAAAGAACTGGGAGCCCAGATAGAAGAAGGGCACATTGAGCGTGCTCTCCATGTTTCGGTAGGCCGCGATCAGATGACGTGGCTGCAGATCGTGCGCGCCCAAGCCAAAGATACCGGTACTGATCTTAGGCAGGCTGGTAATCGGCGGGATACCCTGATGGCGGATCAGGTCACCGTTTTCCCGGGCCTTGAACAACGACTGGGTGACCAGATTGGTCAGTGCTGTGACCTCAGACCGTTCCAGTACAGTGACAGCCTTCTTGCCGTTCAATGCCTCCACCAATTCCCCTTCCGGGAAAGGCTGCAGCAGTTTGATGGAAACCACGCCCACCTTCTTGCCCTGCCCACGCAGGTAGCTGGCCACCGCTTCTGCATCATCTGTCACTGAACCCAGACCGACGATGACATGCTCGGCGTCCTCCACCATGAAGGTATGCACCGATTTATAATAGCGGCCGGTCAATGCGCCATATTCATCCATCGCCTGCTTGACGAAACGCGGGACTTCATTGGCGAAGTGGGTCTTGTGATCCACCGTGCCGGCCTGAAAATCAGGTTGATTCTGCACCCCGCCGGAGAGTCCGGGGTTGTTTACATCGACCATCGCCGGCACCAACTGACGGGTACCCTTTTCAAAGGCATTCAGCCACTGTCGACGCCACTGCCCCTGCAGTTCTTCGGGAATCCAACCCAGGGTGTTAGAGATCAGATTGCCATCATTGTCAGACTCTATATCGTCAGCACGGCTGTCGAGGAAAGTACCAAGCGCTTCCAGGTCACTGGGTTGGATGTCACCCTGGCGCTGCCTCAGGTACTGTTTCAGCTGATAGACACGCCCCTTGGCGCCGTACATCATCTCCTGAGCCACGGTCGGCGCCTTGATCCGGCCTGCCGGATCACCGAGAAACTCCTTCAGCAGTTCCGGCTCGGGCATCAGGGCCTCGCTCTGCATATGGCTGGTGGCAAAACCATCCATCGCATTGGTCACCGGGATCATCGACAAGGAACTCACCCGGTAGGAGATGGCCGCCAGATCAGCGGCCTCTTGCGGGTTACTGCCAAACAGGATGGTGTAACCGGAAGGCAAGAGTGCGTAGACATCATCATGTCCCGCCATGACATTGAGAGAGTGCCTGGAGACCACACGGGCCGCCACCTGCAGCACAAAGCCACCGACTTTCTTGCCAACAGTCACATAGTGGGATTCCAAGCCATAGAGAATGCCCTGACTGGACGAGGCGTTAGAGATAAATCGGCCACCGGTCAGCGCCGCACCCATCGCACCACTCTGTGCGGAATGTTCGCCCTCCGGTTCGAAGAAGAAAGGATGCTTGCCCCAGACATTGCAACCGCCTCTGGCGCGAAAGGCCTCGAACAATTCGGAGATCTCGGTGGATGGCGTGATGGGATACCCGATCACGCCCCCACATACATGGCCCATAACATGGGCCACGGCGCCATTGCCATGAATGACAGTTTGGATACCCGGGTATTTGTATTCATCTTTCAATTCTTTCTCTTCCAATGAGTTCGATGTACCGACAGCACCCGATAACGACCCAACCTCTTCATTCCCCAAATCCTTGACTTGAGTGTGGCGCATGATTTTTCTCCCATGCCGAGCGCAAGCAGCGGCCCGGCATTAACAGCAGTGAAAATAAAAAAATAGAAATTCAAAATCGTGTAATAGCGTCCGGACATTGCGTGGATGCGCTTCTGGGCCCAGGTATTCTTCAGAATCTGAAGCAATCCTCATGCCTGAGCGCTGCAATTGGTCCGAACTGAAAATTCTCATTAATCCTTACGAACGGCGTAAGATCCGCCGACCGACATAATTTCTCCAAAACAGCACAACAGACTACCCCAACTGATTCTGGCAGTTTGTACTACATGCAGATGAAAAATATGATGCAGTTCCAAAAAATTGATTTGGCAGTCTGTCATGCCATATCAAGGGTGCTGGACTCAATAACAAAACCGCTGAGTCTTAACCTGAGGGGCTTCTCTGTGCGCATTCCATACCGTTGTCTGCTAAATAATTCTGATCGCAAAAAGAAAAACCAGGAAAACGAAACCAGAGTCACATTCGCCCGGTTTTTTTGGCTGCAGCATGACGCTCCACAGCTATTCCATAATTCTCAATACGACAAATTAGCATCAATTGTTGCGCCGGTATTATACGCTATCGGCATGAATCTGCATGGCTTAACACCCTTATAAAACCTAGTTTTTATAAGGTATATTCAGTTAACGTTTATCAATTGCTACCAATAGTTGGTGTAAGAAGTTGTTTTCAATAGCAAATAGGGCAATACACGACATCCATCGTCAACGCCAATCCATCCTCTCATGGGTCATCTGCAATTCCATACACTCGCCAAGGATGCGTCCGACATGCGCAGTGGGACAGGATACTTGGTGTTTCAGCACCATACCGGGGCAACGGAGTATACTCCTAACATCATGATATTATTGATCTATTCACGATTCTGTACCAACTAAACCCGCAATTTAGCGGCATAGTCTAGTCAAAAACCATGACATCCGTATGACAGGACCGGGGCTTGATGGGTCTTCATTGAGTAAGGTGATTGAGATTCAGCCATGCCAAAGCTCTACCGAAACCAGGCTCAGCTGGTTTCGGTAGGCGTTTTCTTGACTATCACCAGGCATGGCTGGTGCGATGTTTCTTATCCTTACCCCTGACCATGCCCCTGTCCATGTCATCCCAGACAGGGTCACAACAAGAGCCGTATCGCTGGTGCAGATCGACATAACGATTCAAGTCGTTGTGTTTGAACTCCCTGATCTTGAAACTGGCCCTGTCGAATTTGTTTCTGAGGATACGACGCTCTTTTTTTGAAAGCCACCCATCCTCACGAAACTCTCTGACAAGGCGGCGAATTCGACGTTGTTGTCTCTTCAATATCTTTGTCTCTTTGCGTGTCAGCTCCCTGGACTGGATACCATCCTCGATCCTTTCATGTTGACGCTCCATGCGATCGATCAGTCGATCATTGAAATGTCCATGACCCGCATATGCCGGGACTGTAGCGACAAGACAGAATGATGCTGCAATAATGGTTTTAGTGAGAGTCTTCATGGTGTCATCTCCTGAGTGATTGTTAAGTCTCAGGTATAGATTAAGGTAACCAGGATGAACACAAACTGAACAATATCCAGTTATCACACAACTATTGATTTCCAATATGCCAAGCAGGCTTGGAAGAGGAACAACTCCACAGCGCAGACTGCCTTAGTTATTTTGATTTCACTGGAGGAAGGGGACCAAACTTTTTCAGCCAGTTTCCCGCACTTGAATAGCCAGAAAAAGATTTAACGGGCACATCTCTCAGGTATGTGATGCTGGAAAGATAGATCCCCGCATCACCTAAATATAACCTCGCGGCATTGGCAGCCAGGAGAATCACCGCATAGATCAGCCCGAAAGAAAGTGCTAACCCGCCCAGCAGCCCCGTTAGACCCACCCCGCACCGAAACGGTAGAAAAGATTGATATAGTCTGCTTCAGATATCACAACGTATTTCTCTTTGAGGATCCTTCAATCAAATGTTAGCCCATATATGACCCCATCCCGTTTGCAAGATAAAATTTCAAGTTCTGACAAGAATAAGGTTGCTACCATATATCCGGCCTGTTTATGAGGTTTTAT
>JBDLIT010000111.1:0-13831 GCA_039714735.1 Pseudomonadota bacterium | reverse complement strand
ATCCAGAATACTGTTGGCGCTTAACTTTAAATAATTACCTCATCTCAATGAATATCAATACCTTAGCGGCTGACTGGTAGCGGTATTGGGGTCTGTCCCTATAGAACTCTCTATAGAACTCCAAGTGGTCGTGAAACGTGGAGCAACACTCCATGCGCCACTATCCATCTTTTTTTGATTTAGTTTCAGTCTTGGATGCTGGCCAGAGGGGCTCTGGCTTCAGGGCCTCAAATGGCATTCCATTGTCTGAAAAGTTTATCCGTAACGGAGATTCGGTGACCTTCCACTGACCTTTGAGACGGTTATTGGGTGTTTCTCCGGAAAATACCAGATAACTGTATTTGCCGTAATGTGGGATTTTTCGGGTCAGTCCATTGATGGCCTTTGCGCTGTGACTGGCTATAACACCGACTATCTGATCTGAGGATTCATTGCCTTGATTCACAAACACCAGACTGTCCTGATTTTTCTGGTAAGACTCTCCAGCAAGCTCGAATCTGCCTTGTTGCTGAGCAAATTGGGGAATGCTGTATTCCTTTAAGAGGTTTTCGAGTAAGCGGTTTTCCCAACCCAACAACCAGATATTCCCTTCAGCGGGTAGTAACTCCAGGTCGCTGTCCAAGACGGTGGATACGTCCGGATAACCCTTGCTCCACTGCGCTGCCATCCGTTTGTATGCCTCAAATTGCGATTCGGAGACATCGCTTGGAATAACGAAGAGGATCTTTTCAGCGCCAAAGAGTTTTCCAAAGGTTGGCGGGGCTTCATCAACATGAAGTTGTCGGAACAGATCGAACCAAGGGTCGATATCAAGACGTAAGGGTCTGGAAGGCAGATCGATTGAGAACTCTTGTGTTTTCGACTGGATCGATAGGAGCTGCTTGATGGGTTGTTCACTATCCTCCGTATACACAATTATTGGAACATCGAGTTGGAAGGGGGCGCTGTCTTGTGTCTGGTGCAGTGATCCGGTGAGTTGGAAGCCCTTTGTCCGTGGCTCTACTTTTAGATCACTAACCGCCAGTACAGGGGCTCCGGACCGTTGTGTCCATTGTTGAAAAAAATCCTTGAGATCAGCGCTACTGACGATTTCAAAAGCATCTTGTAACTCAGTGAAACCAGCAGTTTTGAAGCGGTTGTCTTTGAAGAATCGTTGTAATCCGGCTATGAACTGCTCGTCACCCAGCTTGCGGCGCAACATATGAAATAGCATCAGGCTCTTGTCATAACCGACCGACTGACTGGCAGTGGTGTGACGGGAGCGAAAATCGGTAAGGGGGAAGTCGTTCTCGGAGCGTACGAAATCACCGAACCTTTGCAGGGCAGAACGACGGTAGTTGATACCTTTACCCTGTTGTTCTTTCAGCAGGTGATCCGCCAGGTAGGCAGTGAGCCCTTCACTCCAGTTGCCGGTTGGATAATCCACATAGACTCCGTTGCCCCACCAGTTGTGCAGAATCTCATGGGGGAAAGAGGTATGCAGTATAAAGGGCAGCCGAATCACCCGTGATCCGAGCAGTGTGAACGAGGGCATGCCGTATCCCGTCTCCCAGAAATTCTCCACCAGGGCAAACTTTGCGTATGGGTAGGGGCCGATGAGTTCCTGATACATCGAGAGATAATGTTCAGTAGCGTCCAGGTAGCGCTTGGCCAGTGCCGGATCTTGTTTGCGGAGAAAAACCTGGGCTTGCACAGGCTGGTTTTTCCGGGAGTAGAAATGAAAG
Organism: Pseudomonadota bacterium; assembly: GCA_039714735.1. Classification (GTDB taxonomy): domain Bacteria; phylum Pseudomonadota; class Gammaproteobacteria; order Chromatiales; family Chromatiaceae; genus JASJBU01. Next base: position 12,107 of record JBDLIT010000111.1, on the reverse strand, counting down.
GGGGCGGCAATCAGATAGATATCGTCCTGTGGATGGGTTTCACGCCAAATAACAGTTCGTTTACCCTGGTTGCGTTTTTCAATGGGACCTGCCCCTTGGCTGACGGCAAGCCAGTCTTCAGGGATGTCGATTGTCAGCTGGAAATTCTGTAGGGTATCCGGAAAGACTGGATACCATGCAACTCCCGCATCAAGAAAAACCCCATTCTTGGAGATGGTGCCCGACAGCAGCTGATGGCTGCGTCCGGGACTCTCGAGCCTGTTACGGAACTGATGTGCAATCTTCCCGCCATATTCCAGGGTGAAATCCCGCACATCTTCAGGCAATGTGACTCGGTAGGCCTGCAATGGCGAGCCTAGGGTGAACGCACCGATTTTGGTGAGTAGGACACCCGGCGTTAGAATACGAGGATCAAGCCCTGCATGAAGTTTGAACTCCAGAGGGGCATTTTCAGGTAAGCGGATATGGTCTTTTACCTTCAGGGTTTGCTTTTCAGGTGAAAGAGACACCTCAATCTCATGCTGAATGACCATGCTTGCTGCGTAACTAGTGTTTGCGGCAAGGTTGATCAACAGGATGAACCAGTAGACGGTTTTTTGGGTCATAGAGCGCATAATCCCCGTATTTTACCTATTGCAGGCGGGATCGAAAGACAATTTCACGGGCTAGGAGGAATAATCAGTGGTAACAAGTGTTTTGATGGCTGGCCTGTTGATGGTCACGATGGGCGTGACTGAGGCAACGGAAGAGGAGGCGCCCACTGTGATCGATCTGTCGAGTCTGATGACAATGCAAAGCCTGATCGAAAAGGTCTCGGACCGACGGGTTATTTTTGTCGGGGAATCCCACGACCGCTATGAGCACCACCTGAATCAATTGGCGGTGATCGAAGATCAGCATGCCCGTTACCCGGTGCTGGCCATTGGTCTGGAGTTTTTCCAGCAGCCCTTTCAGCCCGTGCTGGATGACTACATCGCCGGCAAGATCGATGAGGCTGAATTCATCCGCCGCTCGGAATATTTCGAGCGCTGGCGTTTCGACTACCGGCTCTACCGACCTATCTTCACCTATGCCCGGGAGCATGGGATACCCCTGATCGCACTCAATATCGAAAAAGAGATCACCGATCAGGTGCGCGAAGGAGGCATGGATAGCCTCGAAGAAGAGCAGAAGACCAGGATTCCGCAAGAGATCGATCGGGATGACGAAGTCTATCGGAAAAGACTGGAGGAGATCTTCAAGCATCACCCGCAGACCGAGAGCAGTGATTTCGAACGATTCCTGGATGTGCAGCTTCTGTGGGATGAGGGTATGGCTGATCGTGCGGCCAGCTGGCTGCGGGAACATCCCGATGGCCACATGGTGGTCCTGGCCGGTGTCGGGCATCTGGTTTATGGCTCAGGTATTCCCAATAGGTTGAAACGCCGGGTTCCCGTCTCCTCGGCTATCGTGATCAATGCCAGACCTGGTACCGAGGTCGATCCCGATATGGGTGACTATCTGATCATGCCCAAGCGCATCGAACTGCCGCCTTCAGGGAAGCTGGGCGTGTTTCTCGATACCGAGGACTCGCCACCGGAGATCTCCGGCTTCAGTCAGACCAGCGGAGCAGCTGAGGCGGGGGTCAAGGAAGGAGATATTATTTTGGAAATCGATGATCAGAAGATAGTCAGTTATACCGATATCCGGCTTGCGTTGATGGATCGGAAGGTGGGGGAAAAGGTCACCATTGAGGTTGAACGGGATGCCTTGATCATCGGTCCTTTGAGACATCGCATGGAGGTGGAGCTTAGATAGTTGGCGTCCTGAAACTTCCCCCACCCTAGCCCTCCCCCGAAAGGGGAGGGGATTTCTTTGTTTCTAATGACCACTCAATAGCTCCTACTTCAAGATTTACAGCACATAAATGAAAAAATCGGAATTACTCTCCCCCGCGGGCACCCTGAAGAATGCCCGCTATGCCTTTGCCTACGGTGCGGATGCCGTGTATGCCGGGTTGCCTCGCTACAGCCTGCGGGTGCGCAACAACGACTTTCTGGAAGATAATCTGGCGATCGGCATCCGCGAGGCCCACGATCTCGGCAAGCTTTTTTACTTGGCCTGCAATGTGATGCCCCATGGCCCCAAGCTGAAGACCTTTATCGATGACATGGCACCGGTGGTTGCGATGGGGCCGGATGCTCTGATTATGTCCGATCCCGGACTGATTCTATTGGTGCGCGAGCGCTGGCCCGGGATGCCCATCCATCTCTCGGTGCAGGCGAATACGGTGAATGCCGCGGCAGTACATTTCTGGCAGCAGCAGGGTGTCTCACGGGTGATCCTGTCCCGGGAGCTCTCGCTGGACGAGGTGGCCGAGATCCGCCAGGCCTGCCCCGACATGGAGCTGGAGGTGTTCGTACATGGCGCCCTGTGCATCGCCTATTCCGGGCGTTGCCTGCTGTCCGGTTATTTCAATCATCGGGACGCAAATCAGGGGACCTGCACCAACAGCTGCCGCTGGGACTACAAGGTCAGCCAGTCCGTGGACGGCCCCGAACTGGGGAAAGATCTCAACGCCAAATCCCATCACCCACAATCCGACCAGGTCGTCTACCTGGAGGAGAAAGGACGTCCAGGCGAACTGATGCCCATGTTCGAGGACGAACACGGCACCTATATCATGAACTCCAAAGACCTGCGGGCCGTAGAACACGTACATCGACTGGTGGAGATCGGTGTCGATTGCCTGAAGATCGAAGGTCGCACCAAATCCCACTATTACGCCGCACGCACCACCCAGGTCTACCGTCAGGCCATCGACGATGCCGCTGCAGGCCACACATTTCGACCTGAGCTGATGGCGGATCTCGAGAGCCTGGCCAATCGGGGCTATACGGATGGGTTCTACCAACGCCACGAATCACAAGAGCTGCAAAACTATCGCTACGGTAGTTCCCAGAGTGACCGTCAGCTGTTCGTGGGGGAGGTCACAGGTGTTGACGAGTCCAACGGACTCACAGCGTTGGATGTGAAGAACAAACTGAGAGTGGGTGACCGGCTCGAACTCATGACGCCAGAAGGGAATCACAGTTTCGAATTGGAGCATATGCAGGACAAGCATGGCAATCCCATTCATGAAGCGCCCGGCGGGGGATATCAGGTTTTTGTGAAGCTGCCGGTCACCGGCTTGCCGAATGGTCTGCTCTGTCGTTATCTGAACGGGAAAAACAGCAAGGCTTAGAAACATCCGACATAATCAAGCGGCGGCAGCATTGGGGCTATTCAAAGGTGATGTGAAGACCCACTTGTTCAGTATCAACGTGGACGCAGACGCTCAGATGTTCACGGATGACGGCAGTTTCGTTCTCTTGGACGACGAGGGACAGGGCGCTGTCACGCTGGATTTCGCTTGCGTGTCATGCCACCTGGACAAGGACATCGAGTGGTTGGCCCACAAAGCAAAGAACTTCCACAAACGTGGGAGTCACTCTGCTAAGAAATGGGCATCCCGTCAGGGGCAGAGAGATGACGATGATGATTAGTCGATAACCACAACGTTTGACTTCGCAGGGGGGGGCAACCCCTCTGCTTTTTCCATTCAGCTACATACGACACTATATCGTTTCAAACATGAACCATAATGTGTGGGGATATCCTAATAAAGATTTTCCCATTTTTGGATGACAATTTTAGCGAAATCAGGATGCAATGGATTGAGAATCAGGTTGCGCTCTTGTGGCATAACCGCAGACGGCACGATCAGCACAGCACTTTCCCCACGATTGAGTTATTCAGAACCAATTTATATGATCCAGTTAAATCAATTCGGGGCGTCTTCAATCTGTACTCAGTATCGAATAGGGCCGTTCCAGTTCCGTTGCCAACTCGGTCAGACTGAAGCTGCGGGATTTGCGGATGCCTTCTTTTCCTTCGAAGTAGACGATCAGCGTCGGAATCGAGAAGACAACCTGCTGGGCGGCCAGTGAGGGACTTGCTGCACAGTCAACTTCGCCAAGCACTAGTTTGAGGAATCTCTGTTGCAGCAGTTCTAAGAGTTTTGGTTTCAATGCCTCACAGACGGCGCAGTCGGGTCCGCTGAAATAGACGGCGCAGATCGGGTGACTACGGATGAAACCGGATAATTCGCTATCAGTGACAAGTTGCTGAGGCATGGTAAGAGGTCTGATGTTCAAACTCTAAATGATACCGAAATAAAACAGTCTCCATGCAGTAAACCGAGCTGCTAATTCAAACTGTTCTGGCAATGGTTAAGAATGACCCCTGATCATCGAATCAGTGGAATCAAGGGTTATCTGGATCTGTCAGTTATGTTAGCCTTCGCAGCCAATTGAAAAGAAGCGGGTAGCCGTTGGTGATTTCCAGCCATCGATGAGATCCCGTTATGCGCGCCGGACCTGCGGATCCGGCTTTTTTTGTTCATGTGGCCTCACGTATGGGTCACCGCTGATGAGGGATAGCAATGCCTGTAATCACACTCCCCGACGGTTCCAGCCGTGAATTTGATCAACCCGTCTCTGTGCATGACGTAGCGGCGGATATCGGCCCCGGTCTGGCCAGGGCCGCCCTGGCGGGCAGGATCGACGGCAGACTGGTGGATACCTCTTATCTAATAGAGGAAGACAACGAACTCGCCATCGTCACCAGCCGTGACGAAGCGGATGCCCTGGAACTGCTGCGGCATGACGCCGCCCATGTCATGGCCCAGGCAGCGCAGGAACTCTATCCGGATACCCAGGTCACCATCGGTCCTGCGATCGAAGATGGTTTCTACTACGATTTCGCCCGGTCTGAGCCCTTTACCCCGGATGATCTGAAAAAGATTGAGCAGCGCATGCACGAGATCGTCAAGCGGGATCTGCCCCTGCAACGCGAGGTGTGGGAACGGGACGAGGCGATCAAAACCTTTGCTGAGATCGGCGAGCAATACAAAGTGGAGATCATCACGGACATCATCCCTGAAGGGGAGGAGGTCTCGATCTACCGCCAGGGGGACTGGTTCGATGTCTGTCGCGGTCCCCATCTGCCGAGCACCGGTAAGCTGGGCAAGGGCTTCAAGCTGATGAAAGTGGCCGGGGCCTATTGGCGCGGCAACTCCGATAACGAGATGCTGCAGCGCATCTACGGCACCGCCTGGCGTGACAAGAAGGAGCTGAACGCCTATCTGCACCGGCTGGAAGAGGCGGAGAAGCGGGACCACCGCAAGATCGGCAAGGCCCAGGATCTGTTCCATACCCAGGAGGAGGCCCCTGGCATGGCGTTCTGGCACGACAAGGGCTGGCAGATCTACTTGACCATCCAGGACTATGTTCGCCAGAAACTCAAGAGCCATGGCTACCAGGAGGTGCACACGCCCCAGTTGATCGACCGCAGCCTGTGGGAGAAATCAGGCCATTGGGACAAGTTCCGCGACGATATCTTCGTCACCGAGACGGAGGACCGGATCTACGCGATCAAGCCGATGAACTGCCCGGCGCATATCCAGATCTATAACCACGGCCTCAAGAGTTACCGAGATCTGCCTTTGCGCCTGGCGGAGTTTGGTTCCTGCCATCGCAACGAACCCTCCGGCACCCTGCATGGGCTGATGCGGGTGCGCAACTTCGTGCAGGACGACGCGCATATCTTCTGCACCGAGGATCAGATTCTCTCCGAGGTACTGGCCTTCAATGACCTGCTGTTCGAGGTCTATAAGGACTTCGGCTTCGACGAGGTGCTGGTCAAGCTCTCCACCCGGCCGGAGAAACGGGTTGGTTCGGATGCGACCTGGGACAAGGCGGAAAAGGCCCTGGAAGATGCTCTCAACCAACAGGACCTGGAGTGGGAGTTGCAGCCTGGGGAGGGGGCCTTCTACGGCCCCAAGATCGAGTTCTCCCTGCGGGACTGCCTGAATCGGGTCTGGCAACTGGGCACCATCCAGCTCGATTTCTCCATGCCGGAGCGGCTGGGCGCCCACTATATCGCCGAGGACAACAGCAAGCAGGCGCCGGTAATGCTGCATCGAGCCATCCTGGGTTCCCTGGAGCGTTTCATCGGTATTCTGATTGAACACTATGCCGGGGCCATGCCCTTGTGGCTCTCTCCGGTGCAGGCGATTTTGCTGAATATCACCGACCGACAGACGGAATATGTGGAAAACTGCCACAAACACTTGCGCGATAAAGGATTTCGTGTCGAAACAGACTTGAGAAATGAGAAGATTGGCTTTAAAATCCGCGAGCACACGTTAATGCGGGTGCCCTATCTACTGGTCGTGGGTGACCGGGAAATGGAGCAGGGCACAGTGGCCGTGCGTACACGCAAGGGGGAAGACCTGGGCAGTATGCCTTTGGAAGACTTCGTTCTGCGCATGCATGCAGAGGTTACAGATCGTGTGAACTGAGTGTAAAGCACCGGTCAATCTGGTGCTTTTCTACTTTTCGGGATTGAACTTTGAGGAGGAGCCAGCTATCGCTGCAGCAAAAAAACATCGCCTGAATGACGACATCACCGCCAACCCAGTACGCCTGGTTGGAGCTGAGGGAGAACAGTTGGGTATAGTTTCGATTGAGGAGGCCTTTAAGGTCGCCGAAGGAGCTAAGTTGGATTTGGTCGAGATCGTACCTAACGCGGAGCCTCCGGTATGCCGCATTATGGATTACGGTAAGTTTGTTTTCGAACAGAAGAAGCAGAAACAAGCGGCCAAAAAGAAGCAGAAGCAGGTTCATGTCAAAGAGATCAAATTCCGGCCAGGGACGGGAGAAGGGGATTATCAGGTAAAACTACGCAACCTGATACGTTTCCTGGAAGATGGGGACAAGACCAAGGTGACCATGCGGTTCCGGGGTCGCGAGCATGCGCATCGCGAACTCGGACTGAAACTTCTGGAGCGGGTGGAGGCGGATCTTGCGGAATACGCACAGATTGAGCAGAAACCGGCGATGGAAGGCCGCCAGATGGTGATGGTATTGGGCCCCAAGAAAAAGTAAGGGTTTCTCTGAAGCCCATAAACCAATCTGGCGTCTCTTGTAGTTGAGAGGACGCCACAAATCGCGGAGTAGAAACAATGCCTAAAATCAAGACCAATCGGGGTGCGGCCAAACGGTTCAAGCGCACCTCATCCGGTTCGTTCAAACGAAACTGCTCGCATCGTCGGCACATTCTGACCAAGAAGTCGACCAAGCGGAAACGTCAGTTACGCGCCCCAGCCACTCTGGCCAAGGCCGATGTGGCGGTTGCACGCCGTATGTTGCCATACGCCTAACCTCTAACGAATCGGATTATAGAAAATGCCAAGAGTTAAACGTGGTGTACAAGCACACGCCCGTCATAAAAAAGTGCTTGCAGAGGCGAAGGGCTATTATGGCGCCCGTAGCAAAGTCTATCGGGTTGCCAAGCAGGCGGTCATCAAGGCCGGTCAATACGCTTATCGTGACCGCCGTCAGAAAAAGCGTCAGTTCCGCGCCTTGTGGATTGCCCGTATCAACGCCGGTGCGCGGGATAACGGTCTCTCCTACAGTCGGATGATCAACGGCCTGAACATCGCCAATATCGAGATCGATCGTAAGATACTGGCGGATCTGGCCATGAACGACAAGCCGGCATTTGCCGCGCTGGCGGAACAGGCCAAGGCCGCTCTCTCCAGCTAATTTGTCATTACGTATGGGTAACTGACCTGTACGAACAATGACACTGAAAGGGGGAAGGCCTTTATTGGCTTTCCCCTTTTTTCGTCTTATATGAGGTTACTGGCGAGGCTTCGCCTTAGACCTTATTTGATTTTTATCCGGACTGATTTTCTAGGTTAACAAATATGGATGAATCTCCATTGGATTTAGACAGCCTGCTTGCCGAGGCACAGACTGCGGTGGTTGATGCGGCCAGTCTCGCGGAGCTGGACGATGTCCGGGTCCGCTATCTGGGCAAGAGCGGCCTGCTGACCGGTCAGCTGAAAAAGCTCGGCGCCCTGCCGAAAGAGCAACGTCCGCAGGCCGGCCAAGCCATCAACAAGGCCAAGCAAGCCCTGCAGCAGGCGATCGAAGCGCGTAAGGCTGTGTTGGATGAGCAGGCGCTGGCCAATCGGCTTACCTCTGAACGCATCGATGTCACCCTGCCTGGAAGAGGGAAACGCCTTGGGGGGCTGCACCCGGTCAGCCGGACTCTGGAGCGCATCGAATCCCTGTTCGCCCATGCGGGCTTCGAAGTCGTTGAGGGACCGGAGATCGAGGACGATTATCACAATTTCGAGGCCCTGAATATTCCGGCGCACCACCCCGCGAGGGCGATGCACGATACCTTCTATTTCGATGCCCATCTGTTGTTGCGCACCCACACCTCGCCGGTGCAGATCCGCACCATGGAGCAAGGCAAACCACCGATGAAGATCATCGCGCCGGGCCGGGTCTACCGTTGTGATTCCGATCTGACCCATACCCCGATGTTTCATCAGGTGGAAGGTTTTCTGGTGGATGAAAATGTCTCCTTCGCCGATCTGAAGGGTGTGATCTACGATTTTCTCAGCAGCTTTTTTGAACGCGAACTGAAGCTGCGTTTCCGCCCCTCCTATTTTCCCTTCACCGAGCCCTCGGCTGAGGTGGATATCGAGTGTGTGATGTGCGGTGGAAAGGGCTGCCGGGTCTGCAGTCACACCGGCTGGCTGGAGGTGCTGGGCTGCGGCATGATCCATCCGGAAGTGTTTCGGCATGTGGGTATCGACAGTGAGCTATACACCGGCTATGCCTTCGGCATGGGGGTGGAGCGCCTGACCATGCTGCGTTATGGGGTCAACGACCTGCGGCTCTTCTTCGAGAACGACCTGCGGTTTTTAAGACAGTTTGCTTGAGAATATTAGCCACAAATGAACGCAAATCACCGCTAATGTTCGTGAATGTTTAATAGTTTTATATTTGCGTTTTTTGCGGTGATTTGCGTCTGTTTGCGGCTGGAAAATCACCATTAGGAAACAGGTAATACGATGAAATTTAGTGAAGCCTGGTTGCGGGAGTGGGTTAACCCGGATGTCTCCACCGAGGAGCTTGCGGACCAGTTGAGCATGGCCGGTCTGGAAGTGGACTCGGTTGAACCCGTGGCGCCTGCTTTCTCCGGTGTGGTAGTCGGTGAGGTACTCTCCATCGAACCCCACCCGGATGCCAAGAAGTTGCGGATCTGCTCAGTGAACACTGGGGAGGAGGCGCCTTTGCAGATTATCTGCGGCGCCGCCAATGTGGCCGAAGGAATGCGAGTGCCCACCGCCATCGTGGGTGCGAAGCTGCCGGGCGACTTCAAGATCAAGAAGGCCAAGCTGCGCGGCGTGGAATCCTTCGGCATGATCTGTTCCGCCAGCGAACTGGGTCTGGCGGACTCCTCCGACGGCATCATGCCCCTGCCGGCGGATGCTGAGATCGGCAAAGACTTCAGAGACTATCTCGTCCTGGACGATCACGCCATCGATGTGGATCTGACCCCGGACCGGGGAGATTGCCTGGGCATGATCGGTATGGCTCGCGATGTTGGCGTGATCAACCGTTGTCCGGTCACCCCTCCCGGTTTCAGTCAGGTCGAGCCCAATATCGATGAGCGTTTTGAGGTCCAGTTGGAGGCGGATGAGGCCTGCCCCCGCTATCTATGCAGGGTGATCCGGGGCGTCGACGTCAATGCGGAGACGCCGATGTGGATGCAGGAGCGTCTGCGCCGCAGCGATATCCGCAGTCTGGGTCCGGTGGTGGATGTCACCAACTATGTGCTGCTGGAGCTCGGTCAGCCCATGCACGGCTTTGACCTGAATAAACTCCAGGCCCCGATCAGGGTGCGCATGGCGGAGGAGGGTGAAAAGCTCACGCTGCTGGGCGAACAGGAGATCGAACTGAAGGGAGATACCCTGGTGATCGCGGATGGGTCAAGTCCGCTTGCGCTGGCCGGGATCATGGGCGGGCAGGACTCTGCGGTGACGGAGACAACGACAGATATCCTGCTGGAGAGCGCCTTCTTTGCACCGACCGCGATTATCGGCAAGGCTCGCAGCTATGGCCTGCACACCGATTCCTCCCATCGGTTTGAGCGTGGCGTCGACCCGCAACTGCAGGCCAAGGCCATGCAGCGGGCCAGCGCATTGCTGATCGATATTGTGGGAGGACAAGCGGGTCCGATTGTCGAGGCCAGTAATCTGGAGAAGATCGAACAGCGGCCGGAGATTCTACTGCGTTCCGGGCGGGTGAATAAAATACTCGGGGTTGAGGTCTCTGATGAAGAGATCGTCGACATCCTCAGTCGTCTTGAAATGAATGTGACTGAAACCCCTGGTGGCTGGCAGGTCACCGCGCCAAGTTGCCGGTTTGACATCAGTATCGAAGAGGATCTCATCGAGGAGATCGGCCGCATCTACGGTTACGAGCGAATTCCCAGCCATCGCGGCCAATCGGGCATGGTGATGCAGGGCAAAAGGGAAACGGCCTATGAGTTACACCGGGCGAAGCAGGTGCTGGTGGATCGGGATTACCAGGAGGTGATCACCTACAGCTTCGTCAGCCCCGAGATGCAGCAGATGATCGATCCGGATATCCAGGGTGTGAAGCTGGCCAATCCGATCTCAGCAGAGATGTCGGTGATGCGCACCAGTCTCTGGCCGGGATTGTTGCAGACCGCGCAGTACAATCAATCCCGTCAGTTGGAGCGGATTCGGATCTTTGAGTCAGGCCTGAGATTTCGCAACGAGGCAAGTGAAATCAGCCAGGAACCGATGCTCGCGGGCCTGATTGCAGGTAGCAGCACTGCGGAGCAATGGGGCGAAAAATCCGTTCCGGTGGATTTCTACGATCTCAAGGCGGATCTTGAGGCGATACTCGCCCTGACTGGAGTCGATGATGATGGGGTTGAGTTTAAACCAGCGGAACATCCGGCCCTGCATCCAGGCCAGAGCGCCAGCGTAGAATATCAGGGACAACCCATAGGCTGGATTGGCATGTTGCACCCTGAACTCGAGAAAAGGCTCGACCTGACAGGTTCCACCTATTTGTTCCAGATCAAATTAAAGAATATCGATGAAGGTATACTGCCTGCATTTGAACCGCTATCCAAATATCCATCGATTCGGCGTGATATTGCCCTGGTGGTGGATCAGGGAGTGAACTTCGAGGCAATCCGGTCCTGTATTCGAAACTTGGCGCTTAAAAATATACAAGACATCCGACTTTTTGATGTCTATACTGGTGAAAACATAGATTCGGGTCGAAAAAGTCTCGCATTGGGATTGATTTTACAGGAAAAATCCCACACTCTTACGGATCAGGAAGTTGATGATGTGGTCAACACCGTACTGCAAGGGTTGGCCAGGGAACTAGATGCGAAGTTGAGAGATTAGGATATGGCACTGACCAAAGCAGATATGGCCGCAAGGCTGTTTGAAGAGCTCGGCCTCAACAAACGAGAAGCTAAAGAGATGGTGGAGATGTTCTTTGAGGAGATTCGCCAGTCTTTGGAAGTAGGAGGGCAAGTCAAGCTCTCCGGTTTTGGTAATTTCGACCTACGTGAAAAAAAGCAACGGCCGGGACGTAATCCTAAAACGGGTGAAGAGATACCGATCTCCGCCCGTCGCGTGGTTACCTTCAGACCAGGACAAAAACTAAAAGCAAGGGTAGAAGCCTATGCTGGATCCGAGCAGCAGTAATACCGACCTGCCCGCTATACCGGGCAAACGTTATTTCACCATTGGCGAGGTCAGTGACCTTTGTCAGGTCAAACCTCACGTGCTGCGCTATTGGGAGCAGGAGTTCCCGCAACTAAAGCCTGTCAAGCGGCGCGGCAACCGGCGCTACTACCAGCGTCACGATGTGCTGATGATTCGTCAGATCCGCAGCCTGCTCTACGAGCAGGGCTTTACTATCGGCGGCGCCAGACAACAACTTTCCGGAGACACCGCCAAAGAGGATCAGCACCAGAGCCAGCAGATCGTCAAGCAACTGCGCACCGAACTGGAAGAAGTGCTGCATATTCTCAGAAGATAGCCAGTTGCATTGACATCAGCGCTTTAACTACCTAGTATTCCCGCTTTCTCCGGGCGTAGCGCAGTTTGGTAGCGCACCACAATGGGGTTGTGGGGGTCGGATGTTCGAATCATCTCGCCCGGACCAAAA
>JBDLIT010000110.1:0-14102 GCA_039714735.1 Pseudomonadota bacterium | reverse complement strand
TGATGATCCTGGAAGCGTCGGTATAGGTTTCTTTCAAAGAAGGTTCGGCCAAAATATTCTGCTCGATAACTCACTTTGCGGCGTCCGCTTTCGCGGCATCGCTGTTGTTGGGAACTGGAGCACGATGGACCGGTATGGGTCGACAACGGCCGGATGTGGAATCAGAAAGCTGCCGCTCGATCGGATTTCCTGGCCTATGTCCGGTGACCACCCCATTGCAGTCGCTGCCAGGTCGAATCTCCAACGGCAGCTCAGGCCGATGATTTGCCATTGATGCCCAGTCCACCAGCGGCAGCTTACTGAGTAATACCGGCCGTTTAAAAAGTACAACTTTTGAGTGCGATCACTGACCGTTCCTTGCCGAGTCCGGGCATCCGTCATCTCCCTCTCTATGTCCGGAATGAGTCAGTACCGGGCATAAAGGAAATCTTAAGATCGAACCGCCACCCTGTTATAGGTTATAGAACCGATAACATCCACTCTTGGCTGAGGCTGTGTGAAAACGATTTCTACTTCCTGACTCCCCTCAGTTACCGATCCACGTAGCTTTGGAACTCATTCAAGCGATCGCAACTGCATACACCTTAAGCGGACCTATAAGGCTGTCCAAGATCAATGGCGAATAGGTTGACTGGGATGTCCCGTTTCGCATCCTGAGGTCAATGACACCCCAAAAAATTAGATCTGATAAGCCGCTTTATCGCCGATGTCGAAATGCAATGGCATCTGAGTTTTTCTGAGCGCCATGAAGAAATATAGGCCGGCCGCGGGAAAAAGGATTGAACCCGCATAGACTGGAAGGTCCACGACCAGCGCAAACCAACTGAACGCCAGGGCCAGCGGCACCAGTTTTAAGCCCGGAATGCGAAAACAAAAACTTTCCTTAAAGGCAAGACCGGATAGGGTCACGAATAAGCAACCCAAACCAAAGTTCTGAAGCAAGCCGCCATTGCCACCGTCTATGACGATTACAAGCAACCCAACCCAAGTGGCGTTGGCGAGAAACCAACGGATGACCTTGTCATAGATGTGCAACGACGAGGCCTGCAAGACTCCACCCATGGCCAGCAACCATAAGGGATAATGGTGAAACGCATACACCCCAAGGATATCAGCCGCCAACAACAACAGTCCAAGCCCACTTATCACCATACCGAGGCGGTATAAGACCACCATGAGGTAGTCCAAGCCGTCCATTTTCGGCTTAATTTGAGGATCAGCCATGAATATACCTCCACGAACACCTAAGCCTTCCCGCGAGACGGTCGGTCCGCCAAATAGTTAGGCCATCGTTTTCCGCGCCCAATAGGCGCCACCTAATGTGGTGAATGTTAGTCAATTTACGCCATTCCAGAAACGGTAACAACTGGCCAACATTCGATCGCGAGGCCGTTTAATTTACAATTTCTTCAATATGTTCAGCTCATTACGTAAACTAATAGTAATTCTAGTGGGACATCCGCTGAACTAAAGGGGAGAATGAACACGATGAGTAGCGGGTTATCGAATGTGATGGCTGACCAGCCTGTTTCTCATATCGCCTAGTAAATCATCGGCCATGTGACGAATTTCTCCGCTCTAGCGGCCGATAGCCAATAGGAAGCCGACCGGCTGTTTGCTGAGGACTTGGCGAGGCAGCTTCCGGAACTCATCCAACTCACCCGAGTGGAACCCAAGGTGCGTGATCATATCCTGCTCTATCGGGCTAGAGACAGCAGCAACCCTTTCTACGTAAAGAAGCTGGGTGAACTCTATGATTATTACAATCCCGATGCTCAGTTACTGGAACAAATTCGAGTCAGGAACAGACGAATAAGAAGTTTATCGATTGAACCGGTTGGCGAAAAATACCTGATACCTTCGATGACCGGTCCTGACTAGTTTGAGATATTATGGTTGTAAGGCGATATCAAGATTTGATAAGAATACTGTCAGAAGATATCCAGATCTTTATTTCTAATGGATAAAAGAACTATGCATCGAATTCTAATACTCATTTTGTTTCTGTTCTTAGTGATACTGCCTCTGCCGTTTGCTGCCGTATCGGCTCAGCTTGAGTTACCTGAGCCGAAACCGACCGATACCTGCCCTGTATGTGGCATGTTTGTCGCCAAGTATCCTGCCTGGATAGCCACCGTGCTCTATAAAGATGGCCACGTACATCATTTCGATGGTGCCAAGGACCTGTTCAAATATCTATTGGATATGCCTAAATGGGCGCCAGGCCATCAAGCCGAAGATATTCAGACGATTGGTGTCACTGAGTACTATGGCTTGAGTCGTATCGATGCGCGTGCTGCCTTTTATGTAATCGGGTCGGATGTGTTAGGGCCGATGGGGCACGAGTTGATTCCTCTGGAAAGCAAAGAGGATGCGGAAGAATTTCTCCAGGATCATTCCGGAACCATAATCTTGGAATTCAACCAAGTTACCCTTGAGCTTTTGCAAAAACTCGATAGGGGTCTGTTCAAATAGGCTGAATTTTCTGTGCTCATGCTTTCTCATATAGATGGCTGCGCACCATGAACAGCCGATACAGTAGTGGCACCACGATCAGGGTCAGCACGGTCGAGAAGATCAGCCCCCAGACGATGGCGGTGGCCACCGGTCCCCAGATCAAGGATTTACCGCCCAGACCGGTGGCCAGTGAGAACAGACCAGCCACGGTGGTCAACGAAGTGATCAGGATGGGGATCACCCGACGTCGTGCGGCATAGATGGTGGCGTGCAGCACGCTCATGCCCGCCCGCAGGCGCATGTTGCCCGCCGAGATCAGTACGATGGCGGCATTCACTGCAATGCCCGCCAGTGCGACTATGCCGTACAGGGTGTAGAGGCTCATGGGATTGTTGGAGATCAACAGCCCGAAGGTCACGCCGGTAAAGGCCATAAACAGGGTGGAGAGGATCATGAAGGGCTGCCAGTAACTTCTGAACTGGGTGCCGAGGATGGCGTACATCACTCCCACACCGAACACGAACAGCATCAGGATCGAGTCCATCGCTTCATAGATGTCATCCAGCTCGCCGGAGAAATCGAGGTCGATATCCGGAAACTCGCCCTGATGTTCCCGCCAGCGTTGCTTGATCAGATTGTTGGCGGTGAGCGTATCGATGACCTCCTCCTCCAGGTCGGCCTCAACTGTAATGGCGCGCCGGAAGTTGTAGTGGCGGATATTCCCCAGCCCGGTTTCGCGCCGTTCCCTGACCAGTTCGCTGAGAGGGATGCTGCCGCCGTCAGCCAAGGGCAGCCGGAAACGTAATAGCTCAGTGATATCATCCAGCCGGCTGTTCGGCCCCTTCACCCGAACCTCGAGTTTCTCACCGGCATCCCGCATCTCGGTGATCACCAGTCCATCCACCAGGAGTTGCACCGTGCGGTTGACCTCCAGGGGATTGAGTCGAGCACGGTTGATGGTATCTTCGTCCAGGGTGAGGATCAGCTCGTTGCGGCCCTTGCTGGCGTCATCCTCGACATCTATCACTCCATCGATACTGGCAAGCAATTCACGCACCCGGTTGGCGGCGGCGCGAATGTCATCATAGGCATCGCCGCGCACCTTGATGCTGATCGGCTTCTCCGTGGGCGGCCCGCCCGTGAGTCGCAGAAAAGAGAGTTGGATGGGGCCTGCGGTGGTCATCACATCCTGACGCATAGCCTCGATCATTGACTCCACCGTGCGCAGTTCCGGGGTCTTGGGGTTCAGCCCCACCATGATTTGTCCCATGTGATCACCCAGGCGAGGTTCGATCTCGGTAAACATATTGCCGGCATAACTCAGCAGCGCACGGGTCTCGCCCTCACGCAGGTGTGCCTTAACCTTTCTTTCAACTTCCTGCACCTTGGCCAGGGTGCCGGACAGGGTGGTCTCCGGCGGCATCTCCACGTTCACATAGAACAGCCGAATGGTGTCGGCGGCGAAGAAATCCATACGCACCATACCGGCGGCAAAGGCGCCGATAGCGCTGAAAAAAAGTATGACTACCAGCGACAGGGTGAGCCAGCGATGGCGCAAAAAAGAAACCAGCAGGCGCACATAGCGGATCTGAATCCAATGCGTGAGCCTGATCCGATACTTGTGGATGCGCGACGGCTTGCTAAAGCTGACCTTGGCTGCAATGACATGGGCCGGCAGCATCCAGAAGGCCTCGATCAGTGACAGGGCCAGGGCGATCACCACCACCATGGGCACCACGCGCATGAAATCACCCAGAATGCCCGGCAGCAGAATCAGCGGCCCAAAGGCGGCCATGGTGGTGAGCACGGCGGTAGTGACCGGTGCGGCCACCTCCTTCAGGGCATCGATGGAGGCGGACATCGCATCCATGCCGTGGCGCACCCGGTAGTAGACGCCTTCAACGACTACCACGGCATCGTCCACCAGCATGCCCAGCACGATGACCACACCGAGCAACACCATCACATTCAATGTCTCCCCCACGCCGGCGAGCACCCAGAAGGTACCGGCAAGGATGAAGGGGATACCGATGGCGGTGAGCAGGGCGATGCGCGAACCGAGGAACAGCCAGGCGACAACCAACACCATGAACAGGCCGATCAGGGCATTGCGCTGCATCAGGGTGATGGCATTGGTGGTGACTACTGTCTGATCATCGATCAGCACCAGTTCGACACCGGTCTGCTCGGCATACTGATTGCGGATGGCCATATAACCTTTGATACGGTCCACCAGCTCCAGGGTATTCGCGTTGGCCTGTTTCATCGCCGCCAACAGTACCGCAGGGCGTCCATCGAAGCTGGTGAGCTGGCTTGGCTCGGCGCGGCCGCGCTCGACCCGGGCCACCTCACCCAGGGTGACTTCGCCCTGGGCGCCGACCACGGTGCGCGAGGCCAGATAGGTTGGGTCGGAATCCGATCCCACCAGGCGCACCAGCCAATTCTGCTCGCCCAGACGGGTGTCGCCGGCAGCGATATCCTGGAAGAAGGCGCTGACGGTTTCAACGATCTGACCGGGGGTGAGCTGCAAAGTCTCGAGCATCTCCGGATCGAAGGTGACGTGGAGCTCGGGGTCAGGCAGGCCAATCGGATCGACCCGATCCATACCTCTGAGTCGCTCCAGACCTTTCTTGATATTGCGCGCCTGGATGCGCAGATTCTCGTCCAGGGCCTGACCGACCACCGCCACGGTTGCCGAGGGGAAGGCATTGGCACTGGTGATCTCGATGATCAGCGGGTCCATCGCCGCCTGTGGCAGCTCGTCTTCCTTGTTCTGGATCTCGCGGCGCAGATCGGCGACCCGTTTGTCGAAGTTGCGTGCGTCGATGTCCTGGAAACGCACCAGGATGCTGGAGACCGATTCACGGCTGTTGGAGGACATAAAGTTGATGTTCTGGATCTTGCGCACCGCGTCTTCAATGGGGTCGGTGACCTTTTTCTCCACGTCCAGCGCAGAGGCGCCGGGCAGCACGGTGGTGATGACGATCCAGTTGAAATTGATGGTCGGATCCTGCTGACGCGGCAGGCCCAGGTAGGAGAGGATGCCGATGACCATCACCAGGACAAAGGTCAGATTGGCCAGCACATGGTTCTGCAACAGGGAGCGGTAGAAGGCGCCCATCACCTGTCGCTCTTCTCAAGGATCGAGACTGGGTCGCCATCCTGCAGACGCTGCCGGCCATCGGTAACGAGCCGTATATCCGGCATGAGCTGCAGTCTGACCGGCTGGCCTTCCCGGGCATGCTCCAGTCGATGAAAGTGCGCCAGACCATCGGCCACCAGGAAGATGCCGAGACTGCCGTCTCGCCGCACCAGGTAATCCGCCGGCAACTCGTCGGCTGCGCCCTGCCAGATCAGGCGGCCCGCAGCACCGGCGGGAGCGGCCTCCTGGGTGAAGCTCAGACGCGCCTGCTGGGTGCGGGTGCGTTCATCAATCACCGGTAACAAACGGCGCAACCGCAGCGCATAGTCAGACCCGGCGTATTCGAAGCGTATGGCTTGCACCTGCCCTAGACTCTTTGTTTCAGATCCCCGAAGCTCGGCGCTGACCTCCAGGTCCTCGAGCTGGATCAGCTTCAGCAAGGGTGTGCCGGGGTTTGCCAGGTCGCCCACCTGGGCCAGCCGCTCGGTGACCACCGCATCGAAAGGCGCATTGATGGTGCAGCGCTGCACATCAATTTCTGCTTGATGGATCAGTTCCTGCTGGCTCAGGCGATCAGCCCGGGCGCCCAACAGTTCGGCACGCCGCTGATCCAGGACCTCGTCACTGATACTGCGCTTCGCCTTGAGGTCCTTGGCGCGTTTCAATTGGGCGTCGGCGAACTGCAGCTGTGCATCGATACGTTGCAGTCCGGCTCTGGCCGCCTGCAGTCGGGACTGATGATAGCGGCAATCGAGTTCGGCCAGAGGGTCGCCCTTGTTGACCTGTTCGCCGACAAGTACCGGAATCGTCTCGATCCGGGCGCTGATCTCTGCCGCCAGGCTGGGGGCGTTCAAAGGCTTGACGCTGGCCGGGGCGCTGAACTCGGCCTGCCGCAGCAGTTCATGTAACGGTTGTACGTGAACCGGTATGTTCTCACCCCAGACTATTGTGGTGAACAATAGGAGCAGCAGCAATGATGGCGATCTTTTCATGATGAGATTCTTGTTGGTTTTGAGTCTGCCTGGCAGATTCAATCTGCCGGATAGCGGATATTATGCAGCTTTGCCTGCCAATAGGGATAGACCTGGTCTGGTAAGTGCCATTCGACTTTGGCGGATGTGGGTATGAGATAACCGTCTACTTCAATATAGTCTGAAAAATAGCCCTTCCAGGGGGTCGGTTCGTAGGCGCCTGAGACCTCCCGGTAGCGGGCCGGGGAGTAGATGGAGATGATCTCTCCCCGTACATTGAATTCGAACTCCAGGGAAACCCTGTTGCCGGAATCGGTGATGCTCGCGCTTGCCCTGTGCGGGGCCAACTCACTCCATGTGACGCCCTGGCTGGGTAACAGCGCGGTGGGAAACCAGACGGCCTCCGCCAGGTATCGCTGCAGGGCGGCTTCATTCAACTCCCGTTTATTTTGCACATCCATCAAGGGCAGCAGGGAGAATAATTTGACCCGCATCGCGCCCTTTCCGTTCAGATAGGAGTCGCGCACATGGATAGTGATGCCCGGCACTATGGCGATCGAGGCATCCCAGACGAAGGCGGGTGGACGGGTCGAAAAGAGCTGTTGCGCCTGCAGGTTCGACCAGCCTTGTATATCGGGCTTGGCGCGAAAGCCGCCTGTCTGAGACATGGAGACGGTATGGATGATGGGCGCGCCATCCTTCAACACCAGGCGGAAATATTTTTTTACCGGCGCCGGGAGATCCCGGATCTCGGAAAGATCCACGGTTTGTGGTCGTCGTGTTGCGGAGACCCTGATCTGATTGGCCGACAGGGAGGTGTCGCGGCGCCCGGGGGATTGAGCCCATAAACTTCCAATGCTCAAGAGGGCGATCAGGCCCAGTAATATCAGACTGACTTTCAACATTAGGTCTAGACGGTTGCAATCAACCGCTGCATCCTCTCGCGCATTTTCTTGTCCGGCAGACGCCCTCTGCCTGCCGCCTGATTATCCAGCATATGCTTTGCCTTGCTGGTGGCGGGGATGGCGCAGGTGATGGCTGGATGTGAAACGATGAATTTCAGGAAAAACTGCGCCCAACTGGTGCAATCAATCTCTACAGCCCAATCCGGCAGGGATCGGCCTTGAGTGGCGCGAAACAGTGCGCCGCGGGCGAAGGGACGGTTGGCGATGACCGCAATGCCTTTATCCTGCGCCACTGGCAGGACTCTGTTTTCTGCTTCGGGTTCGGCCAGCGAATAGTTGATCTGCAGAAAATCCAGAGGAGTCTGCTTCATCACCTGGACAACCGCATCATGGGCGCTTTCGTTATAGTGGGTAATCCCCAGATGGCGGATGAGGCCTTGCTCCTTCCAGTCGCGCAGGGTCTTGATGTGGGTCTTCCAGTCCACCAGGTTATGGATCTGCATCAGATCGATGATTTGGCTCTTCAGCAGGCGTTGGGACTCCTGCATCTGCTTGATCCCCTCTTCCCTGCCGTCAGTCCAGACCTTGGTGGCGAAAAACAGTTGTTTGCGCACAGCGAGGGTCTCCACCAGATCGCCCGAGACACGTTCCGCCTCGCCATACATCGGGGAAGTATCCAGCATGCTGTTCTCCACCGAGGCCAGGATGCGGACAACCTCGCGTAACTTGCTGAGCTCTGCCACGTCTCTACCCACATCGAACACCCTGGAGGTGCCGAGGCCAATGACCGGGAGGCGTTCGCCAGAACTCGGTATGGGTTTGGTGATGGATTCAGTGGGTTTCTGGTTGGCCGAGAACAGTGGAGTGGCTGCCGCCAAGCCTGCGCCCCCCATGATCTTGAGTAACCGCCGGCGTTTTTGATCAAAGTGTTTATTCATCTCTAGACCCAGATGAAAAAGATCCTTGCGATCCAGTCTGCATCATTCTGCATGCTGAAAGCAAAGTAGAAGATCAGTAGATTGGCAATGAAGAAGAGATACACGCCAGGCAGCAGGCGTTGCCTCGGGTAACGGGCGCTGGCGGCACCGAACAGGGGCGCGATTGCCAGCATTGCAACGAAGCTGGCGGTAAACTGCCATTGCAGATTATCCACACCACCGATGATGCCCATCTCGTCGCGCACCGGGCGAATGACATAGTAGCTGGAGAGCAGAAAATAGAAATAGGCGAATGACCAGAACACCGGAACAAACTCACCGGCCTGCAGATTGATCAGCCGGTTGAGCGGTGTCAGCCATCCTGCGGCGTTGCTGGATTCCTGTTTATCAGCCATTGCGTGGTTAATTTTTTCAGGAGTATGCCTGGTCTGTATATTGGTTATACAGCAGTTAGGCTGATTTTGCTCCGCCTTAAGAAATTATCATCTTTCTTTTTCTCAGTAGTTGAATAATTTCATTGGCTGGAAGTGGGCGGCTAAACAAAAAGCCCTGAATAACATCGCACTTTCGTTCCCGGTTGACCTAAGCGTTACTGCACCAAACGTGCAAAATTTGGGTTGCGAATCTTTATGACGCGAGGTGGCAATGGCTTGTATGCCTCGGATCTCGACAGGACTTCTTCACTCGGGTAAATGACAGGGTCTTTGAGAAACTCGTCAGGCAGCAGCAGTTCTGCCGCTTTGTTGGGGGTTGCGTAGTAAACGAATTGGGCAAGCTGGGCCGCGTGCTCCGGTTCGTTCAGTAAATCGATAAAGGCATAGGCAATGTCCTTGTTCTTCGCGCCTTGCAGAACCACCAGATAGTCGGTCCAAATATTGCCACCTTCCTTGGGTACGACATATTGAATCTTGTCATGCTGTTCCTACAGCACCAATGCATCGCCACTGAACATCATAGCCATAACCACCTTGCCTTTTACCAGTGCTGAATTCTCATCCAGCACCAGGTAGGTGTAGGTTTTGACATGGGGTCTTTGCGCAAGTAACAGCTCAGTTGCCTCGCGGATCTGGCGCCTGTCGGTGCTGTTGACCGAATAACTGAGCGCTTTCAGCGCCATGCCCATGGCATCCCGTTGTGACTCGATCATCGCAATCTTTCCGCGAGCCTGCTCGGCGGGTTTGAACAGATCCATCCAACTCACTGGGGGCGTCAGCAAGAGATTCGAGCGATAGGCAATGCCGAGGGTTCCCCAAAAATAGGGCGCCGCATAACCCAGAGTACCGTCGAAAGCATTGAGCCAATCTTTGTCAACGTGCTTCAGGTTTGGAATCTGCTTTTCGGTCACGGAATCCAACCAGCCCCGTTTCTGGTAGGGCGCAATCAAGGCTTTGTTTAATATCAGAAGATGTTATTGAGTTAGGGCAGAAAACATTTGTCCTCACTGCCGCAGTATTCCACATGCCCTCGATTGAAAAAGAATTGGATTCACTAATTATGTAATCAATTAGATTTTCTATTGACACGGCTAAAAAAGCCCATCTCACTCATCTTTTATTGTTAATTGCCATTCTAATCACACTAACAATATCAAGAATGGCATTCCCTTCAGGCATGAACCCTATAGCCGAACAATTGGGTCAGTACATACATATCGTGTAGTACGATAACCGAATAAACAGGAGATACAAACGTGAAAAAAATCATTTTACTTGCTGCATTGACCCTCAGTGTGAATATGGCCATGGCTGAAGGTGGAAAAGTTAGAGATCAAAGCCCCTTGTACGATGTTAATGGTATCTTGATCGGAACTGTGGTGCCCGTACCGGATGCTTGTGAGGTGGTCGTACCTCAGAGTGGCAAGGCAGTCTATATCATATGCGATGAAGGTGACGAGTAAAATTCTGTCTTAAATTCAGCGTCGTACATATTAAAAAAACGCAGTGACCTTCTTCGCTGCGTTTTCTCTTCCCCAGCTAAAGATTCCAATCATTTAGCCATCAAAGTTCCTGTTATGGATCATCAGACTAGCTCTGCCCCTCAATTAATATAAGAACTCCCTCGCTGCTTTTCCTCATAAATAGTCGATTCCCAGCCTGAAATAAACCTCGCTCTCACCCAACTCACTATCCAGGCCATGGGCGATGCCTAGGGTGATGGGAATGTTGATGGAGTCGAAGCCGATCAGCACTTCGGCGGAAAGTTCCAGTCCGACGCTGGAGTAGAATTTCCGGTCTTCGCCTCTGTCCCAAGCGGCTCCGGTTTCACTGAACAGGTTGCCCCAGATGCGGCCGACCCCGAAGGGCGGGGCCGCGAAACCGTCATAGATACGGTCGATGGGGAAACGCCAGGCCAGACCGCCCCGGGCTAAATGAGTACCGACGAGTTCACTGCTGGGTGGATAACCGCGTAGGGCGAATTCACGACGTCCCAATTTGGTGAAGCCGCCCAGGTCGCTGAACTGGTCGTTGCTTTTGTGCAGGGTGAATGGCTCGATGCCGTCATCTCCTTTGGCATACAGCAGGTCGAGTGCGAGCACATGGTTGTGATGCAGGTCGAGATAGCCATTGAAGTCGCCGATAAAGGCCTTGCCCACATGGTCGCTCGAGCCAAACAGGTCGTAGCTCTCGGCGGTCAGGGACAGCTGGATGCCGTCGGTGGGTCCATCAGAGTGGAGATAACGATGGGCGTTGCTGAAGGAGATGATCGTTCCTCCGATGGTGTCTTCATACTGGCCTTCATCGGCAGGATCGTCGGCGCGGCGCTCGATCTGCTGCCAGGCGCTACCGACAGCCAGGTCGAGATTCCAATCCAGGTTGTTGATGGGATAGTGCGCCAAGAGTTGGAGATGGTCTTCGATATCGTAGACCTTGGCATCGTCACCCGGGTTTTCGCCTTCCACCTGGATGTCGACATCCCGGCTGGCGGAGAGTATGACCCGGTTGTAGAAGTCGTAGTAGGCGAGCCCCCCCGGTTCTTGCAGGTCCGGGTGGATGTAAAAGAGCGGAATCGCTGCCCAGCGGTGGAAACCGAGTACGCCCTTGCCGTTGATGGCAAGCCCGACCTGGTCGCTGTGGCCGGTGCCGTAGACCAGCAACGGAGTCCAGCCGGTGGGAGTCAGGGTCGGTAGTGACGAAAACTCCTTGTCCTTGGTGTACTGACTGGTGTCGAAATCCGGCTGGGTCGCCAGGTTGTTGACTTCGATCACCCCTGGGGCGGTTGCCGAGTAGGCAGTGGAGTAGCTGAGCGGGTTGCTGATTTTACGGATCACCTCACCGGCGCCGGTATATTCTACCACCCAGATGCCATTCCCGGGGGAGGGTTCCAGCTCGGCGATATATCCGAGACTGTTGGTGATGGTCTGCACCTCGCCGCTGGCGAGATTCATGCGCCGGCTGTTGAGGTAGCCTCCATGGTCGGAGATGAAAAAGAGTTCGCTGCCGTCACTGCTGAAACGGGGCGACATCTCCAGGTCCGGATTGGTAGTGAGCAGGCTCCAGCGGCGCTCGGTGAGATCGAAGCGTTCCAGATTCCAGCCGCTGGCGAGTCGTTTGACACTGGCAACGATCTGTCCGCCATCCGGCGAGACGGAGATCTGCCCCAGAACATCACCGTTCTCGAGCTGATCGAGTACTTCGATAGCACCATCCTTGGCGATGCGCACCAGTGCGAACACACCCTCGCCGCCCTGTACGCCATAGAGCGCACCGCCCGCGCGGTCAGAATCGGTGCGCAGAATGCGTTGACATTCGGTGATCCGTTCCAGGTCCCCGTCCTCGGGGTCCATGATCAGCAGGTCGTTGTAGAGCCTGGTGTTGTCGCAGATATTGAGCTGAGTGATCATCAGCCCGTGACGAGGCGAATAGCGCAACGAGGTCACACCGATGAGTTTGGCCGCGGTGCGATCTGTACCGTCGGCGTTCAGCTGACGAATCTCCGGTTTACTACTGGCATCGTAATGATAGTAGAAGAGGCTGCCGTCGGGCCCGGACGTGATCATCCGGTTCAGATAAGGGGTGGAGGCGACGACCCTGCCGGCAGGACCACCCAGTGACTCGATCTCTGCTATCTGCGGCGCGAAACGCTGTTCAAGATATTCCTCGAAATCCCGCCACAGCTGCTCCCCCGTCACACCGAGGGTGCTCCAGGCGCGGTTGCTCATGCGCCAAGGGACCCAGTTGCGACTGTAAGTGCTCATATACTGGCGCAGTTTTTTCTTTCCATAGCGCTGTTCTATATAGTCGAACAGATAGCTGCCGTAGAGGTAGACCTGTCCGAAGGGCCAGCGGGAGCCGGAATAGCCCTCGTAGCTCTCACCGGTCAGTGGGGTGATGCCTTTGATCACCTCCTGGCGCATCATGGCGTTGTACAGGGCGCTGCCGCCGCGACCATAGCCGGTTTCCGACTCATGGTGGATGGCGTAGCCCTCCGCGACCCAGGCCGGGGCCCAAATCTGCGGGAAAGTGAAAAAGGGCAGGATCGAGCCGGTGGAACGGCCGAACAGTTTACGCGCCCCGGCCGGAACACCGCTGACCTGGTCGATGTGCAGGGTGTGGGTGTATTCGTGGGTAAACAACAGTTCCAGCCAGTGGTTGTGGCTCATCAGCTCGCCGCCAGAGGGTGGCGAGAGGTAGAGATAACTGTGGTTGTAGGGAACCGGTGAAGCCATGCCGTTGGACGGGTCCAGGTTGTCGTTGATCACCACTTCGGTGCGCCGGTCAGGTTCCCAGCCAATTGAAGCGGACAGGCGCGTATGGACCTGCTCGGCAATCGCCGCCAGCTCCTGGGCAAAATTGCGTTGGTGTTCGACGAAATGGATATTGAAATGCGGGGTCTGAAGGGTGCGCCACTCATCGCTGATGGAGGGTTGACCGATATTGATATCTGCCATTGTCATCGGTAGCGAACCGATCAGCAACACGATCAAGATAACTGCCTGGTGGATTATTCTCTGCAAGTCCCGTCTCCACATGATCCATTTCTGACTAACTGACGATTATTACAGTTTGTGAAGCGTCACACCATCGATCCAAGGCAGTTAATGGATTGCTGGTGGTGGGGTCCTTGGCTGATCGAGTTGCTATTCTCCAAATTTGAATGAAAGATAGCGTCCGTCATGGCATTCTCCTGCGTAGAATGCATAAGCCGTAAAAACAGTGCACTTGTGGACCCGCTATCCGGAGGTGATATGGTAATGACGGGCGCTTAAAAGGAACCAGGAAGACCTTCGTACTCTCAAGGATTATCAAATGGATCGCACACCCACACTCTTCCCCATATTATTTGCAGCTCTGAGCATTTCACAGATCATGCCAGCCCTGGCGGATTCTGCTTCAACAGCCTATCAACTGGATCCAGTTGTGGTGGAAGCTGAGGTCGATGAGGATCCAGCCCTCGAAATTCCCCTTGGTATGAGCTTCGAGGGTGAAGAGCTGCAGGAGGTGCCCGGTTCCGGAGATGATGTCCTGCGCAGCATGCAGGCGCTACCTGGCGTGGCGGTAAATAGCGACTGGGAGTCGGGCGCCGCCATTCGTGGCTCACGGCCTGAGAACAATCAATATTTCGTCGACTTCATGCCGGTTGGCTATCTGTTTCATTTTGGCGGAAAAAGCGTTGTCGACGGTGATCTGGTGGAGCGTTTCGATCTCTATCCGGCCGGTTATGGGGCGCAGTTTCAAGACGGCACTGGTGG
>JBDLIT010000109.1:0-14183 GCA_039714735.1 Pseudomonadota bacterium | reverse complement strand
CACCGGACGGGAGCAGGCCTTCGAGATTTTGCGCAAGAGGGCTCGCTCCGAACGCCGCAAAGTGAAGGACGTAGCCCAGGAAGTGCTGGACTGCTGGGAGTTCATCCAAGAGCGGATTGGGGTTGGTTCCGAGGCCATACCGAGAAGGCCGGAAAAATAGATCACAAACAATGATCGACCGTTCAATCACCCTGCAAAATATTCAGACAGACAACATCGTCAGCGTAGCCGCTGATCTGCCCTTAAGCCAGGGCGTGCAGTTGATGGCGAAGCATAAAATCAGCTGTTTGGTGGTCACCGAGAAGAATAACCCTGTAGGAATCCTCACCGAGCGGGATATGGTGCGCCTGGCCACGGTGCTGGATAGACAAGAGCATCGCCGGATGGACGAGGTAATGAGCAGGCAACTCATCACGGCCCCCCAGTCAATGGACTATCGTGAGGGATTCGAGCTGCTGGCGGCAAATGCGATCCGCCATCTCGTTATCCTGGATGAGCAAGGTCAGCTCTCCGGGATCGTCACTGAAACGGATATCCTGCGTCATATGGGAGTCGAGTACTTTCTCCAGCACAAAGAACTCGGTTCCATTATGACCCGGAAACCAGTTTGTCTCGGTATGGACTGCCTGGTTGCCGAAGCCATTGAAACAATGGCAAAAAACAGAATCAGCTGCATCGTAGTAGAACAGGACGACTATCCAGCCGGCATCATTACGGAGCGGGACGCCGTCCGCCTGTTCAATGAGGGTTGTGATATACGGGCCATTCGCCTTGAGCAGGTTATGAGCCATCCCGTACATACGCTGACAGAGTCAACCGGTGCCCACGAAGTCGCCATGGCGATGAAATCAAAGGGAGTACGTCGACTGGTCGTGGTGGATGAGAATGGCCAGATGGTTGGCCTGGTAACCGAGCACGATGTGGTCAAGGGTGTACAGGGCAAATTCGTTGATCATCTCAAGAACATCATAGAACGTCAGGCAGACGACCTGAGTCAGATTCGCCATCAGCTTAATCAGAGGACGGTACTGGACAATCTGCTGCAATCGTCCAGCGAATTGGCCATCATCGGGACAGATCTCGACTGCCGGATCACCTACTGGAATACGATGGCCGAAAAGATCCTCGCTCTTTCAGCAACGGAAGCTTATGAGCACAATCTGATCAACATATTGAGTGAGTGCCATTTGGACTCAGGCATCTTCAAATTTGGGATCCGGCTGGTTCCCGGCTCCGGCAGCTATGAGTACCCCATTACACGGACGCATGGCGAGATTATCGAATATTTTGATGCCAGAGTGTTCGGCATCTGGAACGAGAATAACCGACTCGCCGGCTTCGTATTGACACTAAAGGATGTAACCTCCGAGCAGGCAACTCGGGAGGCGTTGCGCGAGAGTGAAGCACGGTTAAATTCCATGTTCCGCAATGCCGCCGCGGGAATGGCGGGTATATCTTCGGACGGCCGGTTCACCCGGTGCAATCCTGAATTATGCCGAATGCTGGGTTACAGCGAGACCGAGCTATTGCAGATAACTCTGTTCGACATTATCCACCCGGATGATCTGGATACCACGCTTAAGCAGCTGCAGCAGACCGTCTCAGGGGCAGCGGCGGGTTATCAGTTGGAACGGCGTTATCTCAGGAAAGATGGCTCCTGCCTATGGTGCCTGGTTTCGCTCGGCTTGATCAGGGACGAAGCAGGCAAAACATCCTCCGGGGTGGCCTTATTTCAGGATATAACCGAGAAAAAACAGCTCGATGAGCAGCGCCGGATCATGGCCGATGAACAGCGGGATACTCTGATCCGCGAGGTTCACCACCGGATCAAGAATCATCTGCAGGGAGTCATCGGCCTGCTGCGCCTGCAACTGACTTCCAAGTCCGATATCAGTGAGATGATTGCTGGAGCTATCGGTCAGGTCGAGACCATAGCCGTAGTACACGGCGTCCTGGGCAGACGGCAAGACAGGGATTTAAAACCAGCCGAGTTGTTTGAAAGTATCGTCGCATCGGTGGAGTCCCTCACCACAGAAAAGGTGGAGTGGCAATGCGCGAGCCGCCCCGGACCGGACTGCTGCATCGTTCAGGACAAGGCGGTCGCCATTGCCCTGGTGGCCAACGAACTTCTGGTGAATGCGACCAAACACCGCAGTGGTGAAAATGCCCCATCAGGGATCATTGCGGATCTGAATTGGAATGGGAATGAACTCCTATTACAGGTATCGAATCCCGGGCATCTGCCCATCTGGTTTGATTTCGATGCCGGCGCCGGGCTGGGAACCGGCCTCGAATTGATCAGATCCATGCTACCCAGCCAGGGAACGCGACTGACTTTTGAGGAAAAAGATGGTTGGGTGACCGTCAGACTCAACCTGGCCCCACCTGTTATATTTCTCCAGTGAGGATCAGGGTCTTGCTAAACAGCAGCTTCACAGCGTCTCCGCGAGATCCAGTATTCCTGCACCATGGAGAAGGACCCGTTGTGTATTGCCGTTGTATGGGTAGGCCTGCGTAAAATAAGCTGCTCACCTATCCGGAAAAAGGTCTCCAGACAAGCACAGACCTCAACTTCTTACAAGATGTGGTGGTCGAGAATAAGAACGGAACCATCCGCTTCGTAGGATCCGTTTTCTATGAGCCTTTTCGCCGCCTCTTGTATTTCCATTCGGTGCTGAGCCACGGCCTGCATGGGCTCCTCTTTAGTGGCGCCGAATTTATTTCTCAAGGTCTTCTGCGAAATTCTGCAAAGTACACGTTGCTTGCTGACTTGCGCTGCAATGGTCGCTATTTTGGTCATGCTATTCCAGCACTCAAGCCGAGGAAAGGTAACCCCTGTGCTATCTGAAGCAGCAATTCGATTTTGGGTTAATTTCATATCAACCCCGGGTACTGATGTAATGACATATTATTGCGACTATAGTTTGTCAGCTTGAAAAGACTCACCCTAAGCGGTTATCCACCAAGAATGATTGTGACTCCTTCTCCATTTTCTTCGCAGCCCGCTTTTCCTTCACTATCATGGCCGGTTTCTTTTTCACTTTCTTATCGCGGGAGGAAATGCAATCCGTTGTAATCAGGTGAGGAGTAATCCACGCATTATACTGGAAGTCTCGTCCAGAATCTGCTTTATTTTCTCGCAGTGGAATGCCGGGGCTTTTTGGTAAAATTTCACCTATTCTATTAGTCAGGTTCGAAAATCGTACTCCGGCCATCTTCCTGAGCTCCCTTCTCCGCCAATTGTCGGCAATCACTACCGGATAAATTGTGTGTTTGATGATACGGTGGCGCTTCCTGAGAAAACACATAAACGATAGATAAGTAATTATGAATATATATGTTGGAAATCTGGCTTACACCGTGTCTGAAGACGAGCTGAGAGAGGCATTTAGCGCATACGGTGATGTTACCAGCGCCAAGCTGATCACTGACAAGTTCTCCGGCCAGTCAAAAGGTTTCGGTTTCGTGGAAATGGCGGATAATGCTGAGGCAGACACCGCGATCAAGAACCTTAACGGCACGGCGCTTAAGGATCGTAACATCACGGTCAACCAAGCCAAACCACGTGGTGAACGTCCGTCACACGGCAGCAGGTACTGATACCGAGTGGTTGGGTACGACAGGGAGACCTGCCATACCCGGCCTGATCTTACGGCGCCAGGTTCCGCAGAAAGTCCGTGCGGCCCGTTCATGAGACTGAGGCGAATTGGCATAGCTTGAGAATTCATGACCACCTCCATGAGCCATGCGATCCGTATATTCAATCGCGGTGGATTAGCTTTATTTCAAATAATCTCCAAACCACCATCAGATTCATCATGACCAACGTCGGCACCACCAGGGTCGGCGCCAGCACCATTGGAAAAACGAATAGTTCAGTAAATAATATTTCGCGCATGAGTATGTGCATCAGACCGAGGAGCGGCATCAGAATCACAAACGCTCCAACGAGATTCCATAAGATCAGAAGATTGTCATGCATGCGGCCGCGCAGAATCAAGAGTGTAATGGGTATCGCTGACAGGCCGAATATCAGGTCAGGAATACCTATATACAAGGCAAACTTTACCGGAAATATCCCCGCCGATGCCTTAACCAGTGTGCCTATCGCCAGCATACGAAGTAGATGTATTCCCGTGAGCCAATGATCTGGCGTCTCATCCACGAGTGTTCTGATTCCATCGCGTAATGGAGCAACAAACGTAATCAGAGTTAATGCAATAACCACCGGGATGAATGGAAGCCAGTAGCCCGGAAAGGAGCGCACAAACCACTCCGTGGTGAAGACCCCGCTAATTGACAGAGTGGCGACTACGCACCCCCAGATAAGCAACACAACGAATAGCTGGGCCATCCAACGTTTCTGAGTCGAATCTATTTTGCCCATGCGGGCAAGCCTGACCGTCAGAAACCACAGGAATCCAAAAATTACGACGGTCAAAACCGGTAAAGTTGATATCATTGTAATCCTCCATTGTCGATTGACTTCACCCTCATCAGGGGAGAGAACTTATTGATCCCCAGCACGAATATAAAACGTGACTCCGTATATCAGGTACAGATGAGAGTCCAAATCCAGGATAATCCTGCAAATCCAATCAAGACCCTTACCCGGAAGCCATCGAGCTTCACGCAGATCCGCGTGACAGAAAGCCAAACACCGATTGGGCAATAACCCTCGGAGGTAATTCACCGAGAAACGCCAGCACCTTGTTAATGAGACCCGGAATGACAGTGGTCCGCCCCGCCATGGTCGCGTGATAACCTGCTCGAGCCACGCCAGATGGGCTTAGCTTAGGGAGCCAACGATAGACACGCGTCGCGCCAACACCCGCGTCACTGATAAATTCAGTAGCCGTTGGGCCGGGACACAAAACCGTAGCCGAGACTCCGGTTCCCGCGAGTTCCTTGGCCAATCCCCGCGTGAATGCCAATACGTAATGTTTGGAGGCCAGGTAACTTGTCCAACGCGGGCCACCTGAGAAATAGGCCACAACGGAAGCAACGTTCAGAACACGGCCATTGCCCCGCTCGATCATGCCTTTGAGGAAAAGATGGGTCAGCGTCGTCAAACTGAGGATATTGAGCCGCAACAGATCCAGTTGCCGATCCAGTTGACTGTCAACGAACAGACCATAGTCACCCAGGCCGGCGTTATTGACTAGAACGTCGACTTGAATGGCTTGCGCCTGCAGTTGACTAAACAACGTTTCCGGCGCATCACTAGCTGTCAGGTCGAGACTCACGGCAGTAACGGTGCAGTCAAAGTCTTTATGCAGTTTGTCCGCTGCTCGCTGCAACTCAGACTGATTGCGCGACGCCAGAATCAGGTCATGCCCATGCTGGGCAAACTGTTTTGCCAACTCGAATCCAATGCCTCTCGAACCGCCGGTAATCAGTGCAGTAGGACGGCTTTCCCATATCGTTTCGTTGGTTGTCATTGGTGTCGCTCTCCTCAAATACTAACAGACCAACTGGTTTGTTTGTATTCAGGATAGTACAGACCAACTAGTTTGTCTATAATTGTAGTTATGAAAATTTCACAGCGAACACCATCCAACCCAACCCCAGAAAAACAAGCATGACGACCAGAAACCCGCAACAAACCCGCGAAAGGCTACTCCAAACCGCCTTCCAGGAGATTCATGCCCACGGTTTCCAGGGGATGCGGGTTGATGAGGTACTACGCCAATCCGGCTTACAGAAAGGCGCCTTTTATCACCACTTCGGCAGCAAGATCGAACTCGGTTACGCGGTACTCGAAGAGCAGATCAAACCATTACTCGAATTGATCTGGA
This sequence comes from Pseudomonadota bacterium, assembly GCA_039714735.1. Taxonomy (GTDB): domain Bacteria; phylum Pseudomonadota; class Gammaproteobacteria; order Chromatiales; family Chromatiaceae; genus JASJBU01. Next base: position 8,385 of record JBDLIT010000109.1, on the reverse strand, counting down.
TCGAGCCGCTGGTAGAAATCGAGGACCCGGTGCGGGATATTCCAAAGATGTTGGAGAGTCTTGGCTCGCGCATTCCAACTTCCATGCATGAACATGGCTGCCCACTCAATAACCTGGCGCAGGAGATGTCCACCCAAGATGAAGGGTTCCGTGAACGGATCTATGAAATATTTAATACCTGGATGGAAGCATTCACAGCCGTTTTCGAGCGTGCCAAACAGAATGGTTACATCAGGGATGATGTCGACAGCTGCGCCGTGTCTCGTTTCGTGATAGCGGCTCTCGAGGGCTGCATTGGGATCTTCAAGGTGAAAAACACACCAGAGCAATGGACCGCCTGCCAGTCGCAAATCGCTATCTATCTTGGCGCCCTCCGGCCTGTTACCTAGTATTTGTTTGGAATATTCACCCGCTCGTCTTACTGAAAGGGAGAGGATTGGATTGAGGGAAATATCTGGTTCGGAACTATCGGATTTCGTGGCCCCAGATATTGCTAGCCTGGTTCATCGAATCGTTTTTCCTTGATTCCCCCCTCTGGCCACTCCCCCATGGGAAACGGGTACTCTTCACTGTTGTAAGTTAAGAACAGCATGATCTGATACTGGTATGTACTTAAGCTTTGCCCAAACCTAACAAGTTTCTTATTGGTATCTGCGGTAAACAGTACGGTTAAAAACTGGAAAAGTATCACTACAAAGGCAACAAACTTTACTACCCCCAGGATAAACATAAATATCAGCATGTATAATCCACGCAGCCACACACTTCGGTCTTTGTAAGACTCTTTCGTTTCATCATTCATATTGCATTAATTCCATGACGGTAGTCAGAACGCTTTTTCTTTTTTAGGCCTGTTCTTGGTTTTTCAATCAATCCCTGAATACATCTGTGGGTAGTCGTATTCACTCGGCACTGGTGCGCTAAGTTCCGAAAAAGCCCCCCGTAAACAGGGGGCTTTCTGCAGCATAGCGACGAGGGCATCGCTTCAATGATTAGTTGCCAGAACGACCGCCAACGCCCTTGGTGCCACGGGCGATCTCCTTCCTCTTGCCTTTCGGCCGTAGTGAGCGGGAGGCTTCGCCAGCCTTCCACATTTCGGAGTCATGGATGACGCCAAGTTCCTTGTCGAGACGCTCCTTGTAGTTTTTCGCGCCACAAACGCGCAGGACGCGCCTGGCTTCGTCTTTGTTTTTGACGGCCTTGTAGAGGTCGCGAAAGACGGGGAGTGTCGCCTTCTTGAACTTAGGCGCCCAGTCGAGGGCGCCGCGCTGCGCCGTGGCGGAGCAGTTTGAGAACATCCAGTCCATCCCGTTCTCGTCGACCAGGCGAATCAGGCTCTGGGTCAGCTCCTCGACGGTTTCGTTGAAGGCTTCAGACGGGCTGTGGCCGTTTTTACGCAGCACTTCGTATTGTGCTTCCATGACGCCTGCCAGTGCGCCCATCAGGATTCCCCGTTCGCCGACAAGATCGGAGGTGACTTCGCTCTCGAAAGAGGTCGGGAAGAGGTAGCCGGAGCCAATACCGATACCCAGCGCCATGCAACGTTCTTCGGCACGGCCGGTGAAGTCCTGGTGGACGGCAAAGCTGGAGTTGATACCCGCGCCGCTGAGGAAGTTGCGGCGGACATTCAGACCTGAGCCTTTCGGGGCAACGAGGATGACGTCTACGTTTTCCGGCGGAACCACCTTGGTGAGGTCGTTGTAGACGATGGAGAAGCCATGCGAAAAGTAAAGCGCATCACCTTCATTGAGGTTGCGCTTGACCTGCTGCCAGCAGATTTTCTGCGCTGCATCGGAGAGCAGGTATTGGATGACGGTGCCTTTCTGCACCGCCTCCTCGATTTCGAAGAGGGTTTTGCCAGGCTTGAAACCATCCTTCTTGGCGCGGTCCCAGTCCTGCATAAACTCTTTCGACTGGCCGATGATAACGTTGAAGCCGTTGTCGCGCAGGTTGAGTGCCTGGGCCGGGCCTTGCACACCGTAACCGATAATTGCGATGGTTTCTTTCTTCAGCGCCTTGCGGGCTTTCGCCAGGCTGAACTCCTTGCGGGTAACGACGGTTTCTTCCACACCGCCAAAGTCGATAATTGCCACGGTAACTCCTCCTCATTGGTTAGGTTATTTCATGCCCCTGCATGGAATGGAGCATTGTTAAACGCTCCATGTACAAACGTCAACTTGCTTTCTGGCAATTTTCTGTACGCCATTCCTTCGGTGCATCCGCGCCGTCCATGAGTTCTTATTGCGAGATACCCATAGCTTGCGCCACTTTCGCAAGGCCTACCGGGAAGCCAGATTGGTTGAATAACTGGAATATGGGATCGTAACTCTTCAGAGCGATTTTAGCGGCAAGGGTCATATCGTCAGCCTGAAGACACCCGGGATCTCGATGTCAAAGCTCAGTGACTTCATGCCTTACCCTGGCCCCTCCAGGTTTAGGCGACTCATATTCATCTGAAAATCTCTAACTAACGGAAAAATCGATGAACATAGGACTTCTGATACCAATTATCCAGTAAAATCCGTACTGCAATAGATGATATCATTCAGCCGGCAATCAATACTGCATCACTTTTACCGATGCGAATATCGATACGATTTCAATTCGCGCACTATTTGAGCCCAACCACGTGGTTTGTGTGGACAAATTACCTGTCCAGCAATATAACTCTTTGAAATGTTACAATTATTTCTACCCGGAATATATTTCCATAAAGCCGATTTCCTACTAGAGTTCTCACCCCCTGTCTGGTAGAACGCACTGACTAATTAGCCACTTATGTGGCCGTGAGAAGAATGAACAATCAATAGAGCAGATGCTATGAATACTGAACGTGTATCGATGAAAAAAGGACTGCCAAAAGGCGTAATGTTTAACGCTTATCCCGACAGCATTGGCCGAAACCTGGCTGATATAGTACGTATGCTCAAGAGACCGGAATTCAAGGATGTTTTTTCTTTGTTCTATATCCTTCCTACCGTTTTTAATAGCGATCTGGATCGTGGCTTTTCCATCATAGACTACGATCTCAATGACGAGCTTGTTTCCCGGGAAGATTTAGAGAATCTCCATGAGCTCAATGTCATGTTCAAGTTTGATCTTGTATTGAACCACCTCTCCGTAGGCTCCCCCCAGTTTCAGGATCTATTGAAGAAAGGAGACCAATCTAAATATAAAGATTTCTTTATTGATTGGAATGAATTCTGGGATTCGAACGGAGAGATGAGTCCTGAAGGTCATATGGTGCCGAACGAAGAACACCTCGATAAACTTTTCATGAGAAAACCTGGCCTTCCGATATTGAAAGTACACTTCCCGGATGGAACCGACAGGCCTTATTGGAATACGTTTTATCAGGAAGTGGCTTATCATGAGATCGCCGCTCACGATCTACTCCACTCGTTAGGGATCGAAGAAATTACACACGAGGACGCAGAAAGGATTTCAACGATCGTGAATGACGTGCTGAATGCCAAGCGTGATGTTAGCGAAATCGATTTAGGCGAGTTTTCCCATCACAAAGAAGATATTGTTTCGGTTGTAGAGCAAAACCGAAAATATTTGGGGCAGATGGATTTAAACGCTCAGTCGGAAGAAGTCTGGAATTTTTACGATGAGACCTTAAAGAAGCTGCATGAGCACGGCGGGAAGCTCGTCAGGCTCGACGCATTCGCTTACTTGCACAAGGAACCGGGTGAGGTCAATTTTTTCAATAAACCCGGCACCTGGAAGTACCTGGAAAGACTGAAACAGATAGCAGATAAATATGATCTGACTCTCCTACCTGAAATACATTCTGAATATGGCTATGGACTGCATGAAGAAGTAGCGTCCAAAGGCTTCCCCATCTACGATTTTTTCTTTCCCGGTTTAGTGATTGACGCACTGGATCGGGGAATAAACAAACACCTTTTGCACTGGATTCGAGAAATACTGGAAAAAAACATTCAAACGATCAACATGCTGGGCTGTCATGATGGTATCCCTGTCCTTGACTTGAGAGGGAAAGATATTGCCGGCGCATCAAACAATGGATTGTTAAGCGATGATGAAATCGACGTAGTCATCGATGAAATAATGGACAGAGGCGGGAGAGTAAAAAATCTGTATGGCCCGGACGGTAAGAAGATATCGTATTATCAGATAAATGCGACATTCTTCAGCGCACTGGGGGAAGATGAGCGCAAGTTGCGGCTTGCCAGAGCCATTCAAATGTTCATGCCGGGCGTCCCGCAAGTCTGGTATCTGGACCTGTTTGCCGGTAAAAACGATTACGCAGCAGCGGACAAAGGCGGCGCTGGCGGCCATAAAGAGATCAACCGCACCACACTCGACAACAGCGATATTGATCATGGTCTTTCACGAATTCTCGTTCGGGACCAGTTGGAACTCATGAGGCTACGGAATAAATCACCCGCTTTTGACGGGAAGCTAGAGATCCACCACTCAGATGAACACCGTTTACATTTGACCTGGAAAAATGAAGATTGTACCGCGACACTAAATGCTGACTTAAACAACTATGGCTTTAGTGTCACGCATAGAGGTGGTAACTGCGAAGACTATGTAACCTCTTATCGCTAGACGAATACACGGAAGAGATAGCGATTATACCCAGAGAACAAATATGAAAATATTAGCTACCGATTTAGACAGAACCCTGCTCCCGAATGGCAGCTGGGAAAGCGACAGTGAAGCCATCGAATTATTCAATGAACTGACAGAAAAACAGGATGTTCTGGTCGTTTATGTGACGGGAAGAAATCTTGCCCTCACCGAAAATGCTATACAACATTTTGGAGTCAGATATCCCGATATCCTGTGCGGAGATGTCGGCACGTCTATACGAAAATTTGTGAATGGTGAATGGGTATTTGATGATGGCTGGGTGGCTCACGTCAGACGCACGAGTCCGAGATGGGACGCTTCTGCTGTAAGAGATGCGGTTGCTGGAATTGATGGCATGCGGGAACAGGAGAGCGAGCATCTAAACCAGTTCAAGCAGAGCTATTATGTCGAGCATGACAAGAATATCCAGATCCTGAAAGAGATTGATGAACGGGTCAAGGGAAAGTTCGATGAGGTCATCGTTTACAGTTTCGATTCACAGGACGGCAAGGGACTACTCGACTTTCTGCCCGCCAGCGCAACCAAGCAGACCGCCTTGGAGTATGTGGCAGAGGAATTCGGTGTGGCGAAAAGAGATGTGGTCTTCTGCGGGGACAGTGGGAACGATATCTTTCCTCTGACAGCTGGTTTTTCCGGTGTTCTGGTGAGAAATGCCGACGAGCAACTCGTAGAAAACGTGAAGAAAGCGATGTGCGAGAATCCTGACCTGAAGGTATATTTCGCCAAAGGGGATTTCAAGGGCCTGAGTGGCTATTACACAAGCGGTGTGATTGAAGGGGCCTATCATTACGGCATCCTCGATGATGCCATATAGTCTTCCCGGATATAGTTTTTAGTAATTAGGTACAAAGCTCAGCAGACAGCAATGCTTGATTCCTTCCCCCTGGAGGGGGAAGGTTAGGATGGGGTGAAAATGCGGTTGCTGAACTTTGTACCTTCCAAGTAACAAAATTATAACTTATTGATTTTGTTACTTTCAGATGTGGGCGTGCGGAGCAAGCTGGGGCGCTAATCACCTAAAACAAAGAAATTGTGCTCCCCTATGATCTCCATAATGAACTGATATATACTAGGAACGGCATGTCAGGGTCCCTGATTTACTTATACTGATATCGAGAAATGGGACGTCATCTATCTATTAAATAACAACCTGTTAAGAGTTCCACATAAGGCAACCTTATCAAGAGGATAACTTGTGAAAGATTTAATTTGGAGCAATACGTTAAGTGTCGATGTCGACGAAATAGATGAAGATCACCGCAGACTTGTGGATCTGCTTAATATTCTCAACCACTCCGTTGTGGAAGGGGATGCGAAAAACTATATCGAGGCGGTCCTGGAAGAGCTGATAAGCTGTACCGTCTGGCACTTCAGGCATGAGGAGCGGTTGATGCTGAAGCATGCTTATGAAGGTTTTGAGGAACACAAGACGGAGCACCGGGAGTTAATCGAAAGCGCCCAGGCGCTGCAGCAGAAGTTCCTGCAGGAGAGCGAACTGCTCTCGAGTGAAGATATCGAGTTTCTGGAGCATTGGCTAACCGAGCATATACTCGTTGCCGATATGAAGTTGGGCTCTTATCTTGTCGAGGTGATGTAGGACCGCTTACGAAAGCCCTCAGCTCTGAGCCATGCGTCTGTCAAGACAACGGAAAGTGCGTATGCAGGATTCTTGAAGAATTTCTAAATATTCCGCTCAGTCACACTGGAGACCTAAATATGCCGGAACTGCAAGTTCAGGAAGAGGATGTAGCCATTATCCCACTCTGGATCTTCTTCGCATCAGGCTCAAAGTGGATGGGGGGATTTGTTTGTGGTTGTCTCGGGCTGTTTTGCACAGAGATGTTCACCTCAGAACCACTGTGGATCTCCTCAGTGACAGCCATAGCTACATTTATTGGATGGTCCACAGGCACCTACCTGGATATCAACACATATATCAATGAGAGGCTTTCTGAGCAGAAATAGGGAACAAACTGAACCCTATTTCCCCCTTAGTAGTTGATGGTGGTCATACCGCTTTTCGTTTTTAGGCCAGTTCTTGGTTTATATAACAAATCCGTGGTCTACTCTTAAATACTCTTTTCACAAATAACGGCTTGCCTCAGTAAGAAAATCGGGCCTGGCTGGGATCTCAGTGAAGGGAATATAGACCGGTAGGGCAATCAACCGACGGCCGTCGTAAGAGCACAACTCATCCAGTTCCAAGTTAAGTACGGAAGGACCTACTTCATCTTCCAGCTTTTTTCCCATACGATCCATTTTAATCTTAATGTTCATTCTACGTAGCAGATCAGGTGCGGCAATGAGGGTTTCTGAGATCACTTTTAGGTAGTGTTCGAGGGTTATGGGTTCAGTTACTGATTCTTTCAGTTCAGTCGCCAGTTCGGCGAACTCTTTATCCAGTTTCTTGCGATCTATCAAATGCTCCTGCTCCTGATTGAGCAGTCCCTCGATGCTCCAATTTGCCGATTCCAGGGTTTTCAGTTTTTTTGCAAGAATTTCATATTGGAAGTGATCCTTACTCTGTTTGTTACGGGCAGCGAGCAATTTTTTCAATGCCAGCACAATAAAAAAGTCGAACACTTGCTTATTCGTTTCCCGGCGACTGGCCGATTCACTGTTCATTGGGCTGATTAGGCGAGGGTTACTGAAATTGATGGATACCTGGGGTACATCACGCCTGATGATGTCCTTATCAAGCTCCAAGCCAAGTACATTACGCTCATTGCGCAAAACCAGAAGCAATGCATGGATGTTATCCAAGGCCACACCAGTCTGCTTTTTCAGGTGGTTATGGAGGACCTGGCAGCGGGATAAAAAATCACTGATATGATCGGGTGAAGAAAATACCGCACGGATACAATCCTCCCGGCTGAAACTCTTTCTCGACAACTCTATGGGGGGTGCTAGACCATCAACCAGCTTCAAGGTGTTATTGACCGCCTTGATTACTGCGGGGCGTAGTCGTTTGCGATAACCTGATACTGCCCGCAAGCGCGGGTCGGTGCCATCGACCACCTGATCTATGGCCAGATTGATCATCCTACTATTATACCCCTCCAGATTCTTGGGGGCTTGACCAAAAACGGACTTGAACAAGCTTAGCATAAACATCTCACGCAGGCTCTGACACTTTAATGATACCTCAGACAACCTGATACTGACCAGCATGGTGATGTGAGTTGTAACTGCATTGCCACAATACTCCGTTCCTCGATCAGTCATAATCCGCAGCGTCGGCAACTCATACCGTTCGAATTAATATTCGAACCTAGTACTCCATCAATCCTATGTTGACGGAGTACCAGCCACCTATCGCTCGCGGGCTCAGAGGCTCAGAACAGGGTGCTGATGCCAAGCAGGTAGAGATTGCGGTCGTAGTCGAAGCCGTCAATGCTGGAGTCGTTGTTGGTGTAGCTGTACTCGAGCTGCGCCTCCCAGTTGGTGGACAGTGCGTAGCGCAACTTGAGCCTGGCCTGGAGCTGCACGTCCTCGCGTCTTTCCGAACTGCCGTCACTGTAGAGGTTGTCTTCGTTGTAGTCGCTGAGGCGGTAGCGCAGGTCGCCGCCCAGGGTCCATTCCGAGGCTAGCGGGATTTCGCCGGCCAGGCGCAGGTTGTGGCGGGTTGGCGAATAACTGGTGAAGGTGGTGAGGGTGGCCAGGTCTTCGCGCTCGTTGAGCTCCAGTTGGTAGGTGACGCGCCAATGACGCTGACGGGTGATCTTGTGACGCAGCTCAGCGTCGAACTGGTGGCGT
>JBDLIT010000108.1:0-14372 GCA_039714735.1 Pseudomonadota bacterium | reverse complement strand
GCAACCGAGGAACTTGTTGCCGAGCTCGGCGCATGTTTTTTATGCGCGGATCTCGGCATTGCCCCGGAACCCAGGGACGACCACTCTGCTTACATTAAGAGCTGGCTCAAGGTTCTAAAAAACGACCATAGGGCAATTTTCACAGCGGCTGCTCACGCGCAACGTGCAGCAGAGTATTTGCATTCATTGCAACCAGAAACTGCGGTTGCTGCATAACTCACTTTCACCATACCCAACGGGGAACACTTCCCGTTGGGGCGGTGTTTCCTGTTTCCCATTTTTTAAAATAGGAGAAACACCATGTTTTATCAAAATCAAAAGCAAACATTTCTCTTTCTAACAGCTTTTTTGCGTTCAGCGGAGAAGGCGGCTGAGAAAGCGAGGGTTAGGATCTCATACTATGATGTCCAGAAAATCCCTGGAAGCGATCCCGCTAACATCCAATGGCGCATTGTCGTGAATCAAAGGACTGTATGGCAGGGGCATTCTTGCAATTTAGAGGAAGTACTTGGCGATTTTGTTCTCCAGCAGATTCATTCCTGGAATCAATCAATCGCTGGATATGATGGCCTGGAGCTTTCGCCGTGGCCGAGTATGCGGACACAGTGGGTTCATACTGTGAACGTGTTGAAGATCCAGATGACGCACAGTTCTGGTCGGTGTACGGCCATTTACGCAAAGGCGGTGTTGAATGTATCGAGGATTTTGATACGGAAGCTGAAGGGCTTTCGGCGGCAAATCACTTGCTCGCACTGTATCTGAATCTGAGAGAGCACGGCCTAATGCGTTACTGAGTTACTAAACCACCCAATGGGGAAACACTCCCCATCGGGGTGTTTCCCGTGGCCTTTGGCAGTGAGATTATGACACCCAACGATATGATCCCGCCGGGCATGAAGAAAGGGAGCCTCAAAGTAGCCTTAAGACAAGTTCTTGGGCCGAATGCCAATGTACATCTCCGGATTCAGCTCCGTTACGTAGATATCATTGACTTGAAAACCGTTGAACAGGTCGGTGCTACGGCTCCCACTGAGCAAATCAGTGATCACTCGAATGAGGGGCCAAATTAAAAGTGTTCCTCGTTTTTGGCCAATAACATAAGCATCATTTTTAGTGGCTTGAATGCCCGTTATGAACATGAAGAGCCGGTCCTGCGTCCCTGAAAACCTCCTCAGATTGCTGATTCAGCGACCGGCAGGTCAGTACTCAACGCAGTCACAGCTACCACCCTGTGAAGCCGGACAATTGATTCCCCCCGACTGGCTGTAGTTGCTCCAGACATACGCGGATCATTGAAACACTCGGCATGAATGGATACCAAACTGCATAGCGACTTGGTGGTCCTGGGTGGACCCACATGCCTGGTGGTGTGGGAGGGAGGGGGATCAAAACCCCCTTCCTATCCCTCTTATGCTGCCATGTTGAAACAGTGATTTGATCTATAACCTATTACTCCGGAATAGTAAGGGGACTCGTAACCCATTGATCAACCGATACGTAGGTCGGGTCCGGAGCCCATTTGATACGTTCATCACCTACTTCACAGAGAAATCCCGCTTCAAACTCTTGCTCCCGAAAAATTGTGCGTATCGCATAAAAACATCTGCCGTGTGGAACTTCGGATGTTGAGGGCCTGTCCCATGGTAGTAAGATCGGCTGCCCACTTTTGAATCGTAGGGTTTTCAATCTGGATGAATAGAGTCCGAAGCCCTCATCCAACTTCAGCACGCGATTTTTAGGGATCTCATAGCGAACCTTCTTTTTCCAAGTAGCCCCAGATCGCTCCAACTTTCTAACGATCAAGATGGCAAATTTCCCCTGAAAGCCGTCCGGCAACACGAGTTCGACTTCAGGTTTCGTTGAATAATGGTAGAAATTGAATATGGGATAACTTATCCATCCAAGAACGACCAAAATGCATCCTCCTATGAAGACTTTCCGGGGGAGAAAGACTGTCTTATCACGCCTTACTCCCAATAAAATGGTAATGAAACCAACGGATAGGCCTAAAATCGCCAGTCCAACTTTCGACAGATCTACTCCACCGTAACCTAAGGAACAGTAGTAGGGAAGTCCCATTAGGTCATCGATTATCTGATACAACACCGGAAATACGGCGGTGATAGCACCAAAGATTACTGCTGACCACGATCTCTCTAAAGGTGTGGGTTGCTTGCTCAAGGGACGTTCACTTTCCACGTTATATTCCACCTCATCGTCTCGACAGGACCTCGGCGGATCCGAAATAAATAATTGTCGTTTAGGTTAACGAGGAATAGAAATATCGAATTGCGCTCATCAGATTCCTTTTAGTTTGGCAGCATAACATTTAAGCAATTATCTGCAGTGCGCAGCATGGCAGATAAATATCTGTTGGACTATGCTGCCCCTCGGGATGGCACACTCTCTTTAAAGGGGATTGTATTCCTGCGAACGAATGTCTGCAAAGAGACCGGACATTCGGTTCGTCCATCCAAAGCAGCTCATATCACTGATTTCAGTGAATGATGTCAGTTATGAAAAAGGCCTCCCACCGTCGTCATAAAATGATGTTTTCGGGTTTGTCTTAGCATCTAATTCCATTTACTGACGAACAAGGATAGATCGTGAGAGCAAACCATGATCTATCCTGATTTGTTCACTGTCGTTTCCGAATAAACCATAATGCTCCTTCAGGAGGCTGGCAACATTTTCTGGTCCATTCCATTCCGCGAGTTGCTTGCGAAACGTTTCAACCGTTTCCCTCGCGGCTTTGTCGTGAAGCAGCTTGTCGATAGCAGTCAGGACATCATGAGCCATCGTCAGGTTTTCACTGAGTAGACAACAGCCAAATGCCAAGTCCGCAAGTTACCAGCGAGCTGACAGTTCGGAGATGATTCCACAGTGTCCAGGTTTTCAGATAGAGCGGCCAAACCTCCTCGGCATTGGCGCTATCTTCATTCACTCCCGCAAGTAAATTGTTAAGTGGTACATTCACCACCACGGTGCAGACAAACATGCCGATAAAATAAATGGCTCCAGCGGTCAAAGTCATTCCAGAACCCGCATCGTCCCAATGCAGCATGGCAACAATCATCAGCATGACGGCAACAATTGTCGAGCCGAAAAAAAGCGGCATGAACAATGAGCGCAGTATCGTTTCATTGATCGCGTTCATTGCGACGACAGCGTGTGATGTTTCGATTTTTCCGAATGCCTGCATGATAAATACCGAAAAGGCAAAATAGACTCCGGCGATAAGACCACTGCTGAGTGCAGCGATCCATAAAAGAGCAGTTACAATCGATGAAGTCATCATGCAGATTTCTTCTGCATTTCAGTAGTCCAAACACCAGATTCAACCGTCTTCTGCACATAGGTATTGAAGTCCGTAGTCGGTCGACCAAGCGCCTCTTCAACACCGAACATCACTTTGCTGTTTCTGCCGTCGAAGACAACTGTGAACAGCTCGTGCAACAACCATCGCATCTCTTCCGGCACGCCTTGTTCGCGTAAGGCGTTAATGTATGCATCGACTGGAACACTGGTGAATTTCACGGGCCGGTCAAGCGCCTCGGAAATCTCCCTGATGCATTGCGCGAATGTCAGCGCGCGAGGGCCGGTGACTTCGAACACTTTGTTGCGATGACCGGGCTCGGTTAAGGCGGCAACCGCAACGTCAGCGATATCATCAGCATCGACAAAAGGTTCAAGCGTGTCTCCCGCTGGCAACACCAGCTCACCTGCCAGGAGACCCTCCAACATGAAGCTTTCACTAAAGTTCTGGCAAAACCAGCTGGCTCTGACGATATTCCATGAAATACCGCTGGATTTGACCACCTCCTCCGCGCGTTGTGCACCCTCTTCGCCGCGACCTGAGAGTAGAACGATGTGTTTCAATCCTGTTTCGCGGGCTATGCGCACAAACTCTCTAATGGCTGGTTCTGCACTGGGCACTGCCAGATCAGGCTGGTAGGTCACATACGCAGAGGCAGCGCCTTCGATTGTAGATCGCCATGTCTCCAGTTTCTCCCAGTCAAATGGCGGGGTTGTCGATCTGGAAACCGGACGGGTGGCATATCCCAGCGCCTGCAGGCGCTCGTTGACCCGTCTGCCGGTTTTACCATTTTTACCAATGATGAGAATGGGTGAATTTTTCATGTTTTCAACTCCCGGTAGAGGTTGATTGTGGGTTTAACGAAACTTATTCACGTCGTGTATATTGAGTATGCAAGAGAGAATAAGTATTTACAATCAGTCAAAGTCCACTATTCTTTACTATTCGTCCAATTCTCTGGACTAATCATCGAGATTTATGGCACAGTACAAACCATGAAGCTGCGTACCAACACACACATTCCTGGCTACACCGACCCGCTCGGCGAAGTCCTGCACTTGCTCCGGCTTTCTGGCGCCTTTTATTGCCGCTCAGAGCTTACGGCGCCCTGGGGCGTAGAGATGCCTCCATTTGACGGGTGTATGATGTTTCACGTCGTTACCGCCGGGCATTGCTGGCTGGAAATCGAAGGCGAAGAGCCGCACCTGCTTCAACAAGGCAGTCTCGCGCTTGTTCCCCACGGCAACGGACACTCTATCCGCAGTCATCCGGCCGACGGGACTGTGCCGCTGTTCGACATTCCAGTCGAACGGGTCAGCGAACGCTACGAGATCATGCGCTACGGCGGTGATGGTGAATTAACCCACCTGACCTGTGGTGTCGTACGTTTCGATCATGTTGCCGGCCAACAACTCATCACGCTGCTGCCCAGGGTGTTGCAGATTGACACCTTGGCCGATGATGAGGGGAGCTGGCTGCAAAGCACGCTCCGCTATATCGCGCATGAAGCCAAGGAGCTGCGTGCAGGCGGGGAAACCGTCATCACACATTTGGCCGATATCCTCATTATCCAGGCGATTCGATCATGGTTAGACTCTGCACCCGATGCTGACCAGGGCTGGCTTGCCGCCTTGCGCGACAAGCATGTAGGCAGAGCACTCGCCGCAATCCATCGCGAACCCGAAAAAGCATGGAGCGTGGCGTCGTTGGCAAAAGAGGTCGGGATGTCTCGCTCAGGTTTTTCGGCCCGATTTACTCACCTGGTAGGCGATTCAGCCATACAGTATCTAACCAAGTGGCGTATGCAGCTTGCCCGAGCGCAACTTCTGGAAACGTCGGATTCGCTCTCGGTTATCGCCGACCGTCTGGGATATCAATCCGAAGTAGCATTCAGCAGGGCATTCAAGCGGATATTTGGTGAGCCACCAGGAAGCATTCGCCGCACCGTCAAAGCCACACTATAAATCACCACGAACTGTTATCATCACTGAAATCCTGACGTCAAGTTGGCTGATTGCGATCTATTGACAAGCCTGCGCGAATGATTGTGATGGAGCCAACCTATCATTCAGTCAAAGAGCGGGACAGGCTATTTGGAAGGGTGCGGTGAATGACTGGTCCATACTCAGAACGGTCATTCAAATTCCCCCTGTAAAAGGTAGCAGACCATGCGCGAGCTACCGGTTTTTGCTTGAATCCTGTTCACACATCTCTGTATCCAAAATTAGCCTTAAGTTTTTTCTCTGACCTGCTACTTGCACTATTGGCTGTTTGGATCTATTCTTATGCTTAACGAACGTTAAGTAGAATATTATGGCATCCAATCAAGAGAGTGAGCGACGCGATACCCGCATTGACATCCTGCAGCAGGCAATCCCCTTGTATGCGGCACATGGCTATAGCGGTGTCTCCATGCGTGATATCGCAAAAGCTGTCGGCATCAGTGCAGCTGCTCTTTACCACCATTTCCCGGACAAACAGCGTTTGTATTTAGACGCGATGGCGTATGTTTTCGCTGATAAGGCCGAAGGGATAACTGCCGCCCTTGAGGGCAGCGGGACAGCATTCGAGCGTCTTGAACGATTTATCAGTCGTTTCGTTGAACTGATGGGAAACGACCCGCACTTCAGGGCGCTGCTGCAGAGAGAACTGCTGGATGGAGATGATGCGAGGTTGAAACTGCTGGCTGAGCAGGTTTTTATCGGCCCATTTCAGGCGATATCAGCGCTGGCTGAAGAGCTTGCCCCCGATTGTGATCCGCACATGCTGGCGATCTCGATGGTTGGTCTGGTGCTGTTTCATTTCGAGACTGCGCCTATCCGTCGTTTCCTGCCTGGAGGAGAGAGTGAGCACAATGATCTGGATTTTATCGTGCACCACGTCACGCGTTTGCTGGGCAAGGCGCTGGGAGAAAGCTGATGTCCTACCCCATTTTGATACTGATGCTGGCCCTGCTGATCACGGGGTGTCAGGATGGCGCTTCCGATGATCCTCCAACCAGCCGCGATTCACCAACATACAATCTCACAACGGCAACAATCGAAAAGCAGGAACTCCCTCTCATTTACCCCGTTCCTGGAACCATCGTTGCAAAAACCCATCTTCAGGTGGCTTCCCGGATCACCGGTTATATCGATCACATTGCAGTGGATGAGGGTGACCAGGTCGAGCCCGGTGCGGTGTTGGTCAGGATTGATGGCACACAGGTCGAAGCAGCAATCAGAGGCGCTGAAGCAGCCATTGCCTCTGCGCAGGCTGAGCTCGAGGATGCAAAGGATGACCTGAAGCGTTATCGGGCGCTTTCTAAAACACGGGCGCTTGCCGAGGATGAGCTCAGGGATGCTGTAGTTCGACAGACGAAGGCTGAGGCTGCGCTTGCACAGGCGCAGGCCGAACTGGAGGCGAAGCGGCAGGACCGCCGGCATATCCAGCTCACCAGCCCGGTCAGAGCGCAGGTGCGGGAACGTCTGCATGATCAGGGCGATCTTGCCTCAGCTGGCGAGTCCATCCTGCATCTTGATGTGCTCAGCCCACTTGAACTGGAGGTTTATTTCCCATCCTCACAGATTGGAAGTGTCACTCAAGGAGAGAAAGTCGATGTTTTCATCCACTCCGAATCCCGTCCTGTCATCGGTGAGGTGGTGCGCATTGTCCGCTCAGCTGACACTGTGACCCGCCGTTGCAAAGTACGTATCGCTTTGCCGGGTAACGATGCCTTCTCCCCCGGACAATTTGCCCGCGCCCATATCCTGCTTGGCCAGGAGACAGTCACCACTGTGCCTGTTTCAGCCATTGTGGAACGCGCTGGAATCGAGGGTGTGTTCGTCGTGAAGGAGGACGGTGCCGTGCGATTTCGGAGCATACGTACAGGTAAGCAGTGGCAGGATTACCGCGAGGTGCTTGCCGGTGTAGAGGCGGGTTTGCCAGTGGTCCTCAATCCACCCCTCCGACTCCGGGATGGCGAGCGGATCATAAGCGCCTCAAAAAATGCAAACTGAGCGCCTGAATCTGCCAGGCCGTGTGGCCCGTTACTTTGTCGAATCCCGGCTGACCGTACTGATGATGCTGGCCATTCTGTGCTTCGGCATTGTGGGCCTGATGTTGACCCCCCGTGAAGAGAACCCCCAGATCATCGTGCCTGCCGCAGCGGTGAGCGTGGCCCTTCCAGGCGCTTCGCCACTCGAAGTGGAGCATCTGCTGCTCTCGCCGCTGGAATCGGAGCTGGCGTCGATCGATGGCGTCAAACACGTTTACGGCACGGCCCTGGAAGGTCTCGCCAAGGTGGTGCTGGAATTCGAAGTGGGCGAGGACAAGGACGATGCCATGGTGCGCCTTTATGATCACGTGTTACGCAACCGCCATCGCCTGCCACCCGGTGCAGGCGAACCCGATATCCAGGCAATCGATATTGATGATGTCCCGGTTTTCACTGTCACCCTGGCGTCACAGGATTATACCGATCACGAGCTCCGACGCATGGCCGAGCGGATGCTGGAACGGCTGCGCAGTGTCAAAGGTATTGGTATCGGCTATATTGTCGGCGGGTTGCCGCGTGAGATACGCATCGAGGTGCTGCCCGAGCAGCTGCACGCCTTTGGCGTCACGATCGATCAGATCGCAGCCGCCATACGCACCTCCAGTGTCGATCACTCCCTGGGGTTGCGTGTCTATAATGCCGAGAATCATGCGTTGCGGGTGGATGGGCTGTTACATTCCGCACAGCAAATCGGAGATATTGTTGTCTTCAGCGATGGAGCCCGGTTGATCAGGGTCTCCGACCTGTCGCAGGTCATTGATGGCCCGCCCCGGGAAAGAGATCAGATGACACGCTTTGCCTTTGGCGAAGCTGATCCCCTGTCACTGGATAACGGAAAGATTGAAATGGCTGCTGCTACCCTGGCAGTGGCCAAGCGAACCGGAGTGAATGCAGTCGTGCTCACAGCGGAGTTACG
The DNA here is from genome assembly GCA_039714735.1 of Pseudomonadota bacterium. GTDB lineage: Bacteria > Pseudomonadota > Gammaproteobacteria > Chromatiales > Chromatiaceae > JASJBU01. The sequence continues at coordinate 6,104 of JBDLIT010000108.1, read as the reverse complement.
CCGCCGGGTGGCGCAGATGGAGAAGGGATTTCTTCCGCCAGGCGTGCATGTTGTCATTACGCGTGACGATGGGGTCAAGGCAGACCGTACTGTCACCCAGCTGGTCGAGCATCTCTTCATTGCGATTGGAGCAGTCGCTCTGGTGCTGTTGCTCTTTCTTGGCCGGCGGGCTGCACTGATCGTATCACTCACTATACCTCTGGTTTTCTCCGTTGTCATTGGTGCAGACATGCTGGCAGGCCCTACGCTGAATCGCATCACCCTCTATGCCTTGATCCTTAGCTTGGGCATGCTGGTGGATGACGCCATTGTGGTCATCGAGAATATCCACCGCCACTTCGACCGGTTGCCGCCGGATGCGGACAAATCCAGCCGCGCCAGTGCAGCAGTGCTCGCCACCCACGAGATCGGCAACCCGACGACCCTTGCGACTTTCACTGTGGTTACGGTGTTTCTCTCTCTGATACTGGTAACGGGCATGTTGGGGCAATACTTCTACCCGATTACCTTCAACGTACCGGTGGCGATGATCGCATCACTCATCATCGCCTACTCGGTGACGCCCTGGCTCTCCCGGCGCTTGTTGCTAACGGCTATCGGCCATGCCGGTCACCACAAAGATGATGCGATCAGAGGGGCGGAGCCACAGCGTTTGCAGCGTCTCTACAAGAGATTGTTTACACCTTTACTGAACCATCGCTGGCTGCGCCGCCTGTTTTATCTTGTGGTGAGCCTGCTGCTGATGCTCTCTTTCCTGCAGCCGGCCTGGCAATTTTTACGACCCCAGGGCCTGGCGGGTGAAGTCTCAACACTTGGTGTTCCCCTGGCATTCCTGCCCAAGGACAATAAGAATACCTTTTTGATCAGCCTTCATCTGCCGGAAACCACGCCGCTGGAAATGACAGATCGCGCCGCACGTGAGTTGGGTGAACTGCTGCGTGGGCATTCCCTGGTGAGCAACTACCAGACCTATGTGGGGATTCCCTCCGTTGTTGACTTCAACGGTCAGCTCAAAGGCAGCGCCCAACGCATCGGACCGCAGTATGCAGAGATCAGGGTCAATCTCGTTGATAAATCTGAACGTAAGACCAGCTCAATCGATTTGGTCAAGGATTTACGGCCCGAAGTTGAGCAGATCGCCGCCCGTTACCCCGGAGGCGTCATTCAGTTAATCGAGGATCCACCGGGACCACCGGTTCGGGCCACGGTGCTGGCTGAACTCTATGGTCCAGACTTAGAAGTGCTGGATCGATTGACGCATCAGGTGGCCAAAGAATACAGAAAGACATACGACATGGCCGAAGTGCATACCACGATTCCGTCTGATGTGACTGAATATCGCTTCCAGATCAGGCGGGATCAAGCGGCCCTGGCCGGTCTTGATCCGGGCAGGGTTTCCCAGGCCCTGATCCGTCTGCTGCAAGGCGAGGTGCTTGGCTATGCGCATCCCAGGGGAGAGCGAGCGTCAGTTCCTGTCCGACTCCATGTGCCGCGTGAACAGCGCATCGAGCCTCAGCTGCTGGAAAGAGCCTTTGTAACGAATCCGAACGGCAAGAGAGTGCCGTTGTCGGAACTGGTGACAGTGGTCGAAGCAATGCGCTCAAAACCCATCAACCATAAGGATACGGAGCGTGTTCAATACGTTGGCGGTGAACTGGCAGCCAGCGCGCCAGTGTACGCTGTACTGGATCTGGATCGGCGGCTCGATGGCATGGAGGTGACGCAAGGGGAGTTGTTGAAAACCTCCAACCTGGGTTTCCAGCCCGTACGCGCCAATACGCTGGAAGGTTACAAACTGTTATGGGAGGGGGAGTTGCGTCTGACCCTCGATGCCTTCCGTGATATGGGCATGGCGCTTGGCATGGCCCTGGTGGTGATTTACCTGCTGCTGGTGGGTTACTACCGCTCGTTTGGATTGCCGCTGCTTGTCATGTCCGCCATACCACTGGCATTTATCGGTGTGTTTCCCGCCCACTGGGCGTTGGGACAAACATTTTCCGCTGCCTCCATGGTCGGCGTCATTGCTCTGGCCGGGGTGGTGGTGCGCAACTCGCTGCTGATTATAGATTTCATTCAGGATTATCAGCGTCAGGGGTATGCACTGGATGACGCTGTTCGTGAAGCAGGAGCGGACCGGTTGAGACCGATCATGCTGACAACACTGGCAATTGCATTGGGCACTGCAATCATGGTGCCTGATCCGGTGTTCGGAGGACTGGCCGTTGCCCTGATTTTTGGCGCCATCAGTTCAGCATTGCTGGTGGTTTTTATCGTACCACTGCTGTATCGGTGCATGATGACGCCACATCCGGAGGTTACAGAAACTCCAGTGATAGCTGAAAAGGAGATAACGGGGGAAGCATGATGAGATTTCATTCGGCTCGGAATCTCGCATGCCCTTGTTTGTGACGACTACGCGAATGGGAAAAACAGATGAAAAATGAATCGGGGAACAACATCAAAATTGGTATTGCCCTTGGGAGTGGATCGGCACGGGGTTGGGCGCATATCGGCGTCATCAGGGCACTCTCGGAAATGGGCATAAAACCTGAGATCGTTGCCGGCAGTTCAATCGGGGCGCTTGTTGGTGCTGCCTATGCCAGTAATCAGCTTGATAAGCTGGAAAACTGGGTAGTACCTCTAACCTGGAAAGATATCTTCAATGTTGTTGATCTCTCATTGGTAAGCGGCGGCCTGATCCAGGGTGATAAACTGCTTCAATTTGCACACGAACAGTTAAGTGATCCCTCGATTGAATCGCTACCCCGACAGTTTGGAGCAGTAGCGACTGAACTGGATACCGGACGTGAAATGTGGTTTCGTGATGGCTCTCTGATGGAAGGCGTCCGTGCTTCTATCGGGCTTCCTGGGTTGTTCGCGCCAGTTAAGGTGAAAGGAAGATGGTTAGTAGACGGCGGATTGGCAAATCCTGTGCCCGTTTCCCTGTGCCGTGCAATGGGGGCGGACGTCGTTATAGCGGTCAACCTCAATGGGGACATCATCGGAAAACATGCTCACAAACGAACTGAACAGGTCGACAGGAGAGGCGTTGATGTAAGTGCTGATGGTGCATTCATGGATAGAATTTCAGCCCAATTAAAAAGAAGCCTGTACGAGGGCAAAGAGACTCTACTGTCACAATTATTCGGTGAGAACCTCAAAGCTCCCGGATTATTCGAGGTGCTGGCAAGTTCCATCAACATTATGCAGGATCGGATCACCCGAAGCCGAATGGCAGGCGACCCGCCAGATGTGATTCTTACACCTCAGTTGTCACGTTTGGGACTGTTGGAATTTGATCAGGCCGCTCTGGCTATTCATGAAGGGCATGCATGTGTACAACGTATGCAACCCGCTTTGGAGCAAGCGTTAGCCAGTTTGTGAATGATGTTGTGGAGCAATTCCAGTCAATTTCTGAATCAGCAGTCTGAGCAGGTTTTGGGGCATGTTGCGAATGACAGCCATATACTCAGGCTGTGTGAAAACGCGATAGCGAGCTGACAGCAGAAGTCGGCTTCAAATATGGCGCTGGTATGTGCTCCCATGAGCTTGATGGCCATAAGACTCTGCAGGTAAGCCCATAGCCTCAACTGAAATTTCTCGGTGCTTATAAAGGCCTACAGACGGCCATTGTTACGTTTTCACACAGCCTGTACTCATTGCCGTCATTCGTTTGCAGGAATACAATCTCCTTTACGGAGACTGTGCCAGCTCAATGGGCGGCATGTCAAATACACATTTTGTCTGCCATACTGCGCATAGCAGATAAATGCTTAGATGTTATGTTTCAAAAGAAAAACATGAACAATCCAATTACAAAAGGTGCTCATCATATCGGTCTTACGGTGTCGAAGCTGGAGGAAAGTGCAGCTTTTTTTACGACCTTGTTAGGCTGGAATGAGGTGCGAAGAAATCACGAGTACCCAGCTATCTTTGTAAGTGATGGCTGTACTATGGTTACACTTTGGGCAACGAAAGAAGAACCGACAAGTCCATTCAATAAGAATAAAAATGTTGGGCTTCACCATATTGCTTTTCATGTTGAAAATGAAGAAGACTTAAACGGCATTTACAATCTACTGAAAAGCAATGGAGTCAAAATCGAGTTTTCACCAGAGCTCTTACGACAGGGCCCAGCAAAACACATGATGTGCTATGAGCCAAGTGGAATACGAGTGGAATTCATATGGCCAGGGAATTAAATTCAACAAAGGGGTCTAGCGGACCAACAAAAGCAACGCTCCTTCGTCGCTTCACGTTTGTGGTCCACTAACCCCAGGCGCGTTATTGACGATCTCTGAATGACCGTGGAGCATGAAGAGCCAGTCACTGAACCAGCGATCTGAGCAGATTTTGAAGGGTGAGGCGACCGGCAGGTCAGTACTCAGAACAGTCATTCGTGTATCGGCAGTGAAATGCAGTCTCCGGATCAATATAGTAGTCATTCAGTCTGAGACTGATCAAAACTCTGAGTCATTGTTTGTAGTACGGATAACGCAATTTCCATATCCGCCGGATTCATATTGGAAGAATGACTGTTTGCCCATGGAATCTGTTTCTGCTCCAGTGATTTGTAAATCTTTTCTCCTTCACTGGTTAATCTGACCAATTTTGCTCGCTTATGATATGGATTCTTCTGATAGTCGAGAATCCCGTCTTTCTCCATTGCATCTGCCAATCTCTGTACGCCCTGGCGAGACTGTCCCATCGTGCTTGCTATTTGAGAGACGCTCATCGGATGCGGCGAAAGCGCCAGAGCACCTAAAATTTTCCAGCGTGCGCTGCTTAATCCAACCCCCTTTGTGAGACGGTCGCCTTCGGCGATCAACTGCCCATTCAGCTTAAACAGCTCCAACACGATCTGCGTAAATAACTGCCCTTGTTGAGTGTGTTGCATCATTTGCTCCAATATTCTTATTGACAATATGTTGACGTATTGTCAATATACTGTCAACTGTCATTCGGTTAGCTTGTAGGGAGCCAGGATCATGAAGCACAGAATACATTTAGTAGCAGCTATTACCGCAACACTGTGCATTGGCACATTCTTTATTTCGAGCATTCTCATCGAGTTGTTTGGCTCAGGTGAATCGATTTCGATGGTTAAAAGCTTGATTGTATTTCCCGGGCTATTCATATTAATCCCCGCTATCGCGGCCACAGGTGGCACTGGTTTCCTGATCGCCAAGCATCGCACAGGGCGATTAGTTGAAAAGAAAAAAAGAAGGATGCCGTTCATCGGGCTCAATGGCCTGTTCATTTTGCTTCCAGCTGCAATTATCCTGAATCACTGGGCTGGCAACGGCCTGTTCGATACGCGTTTTTACCTGGTTCAAGGAATTGAGCTTGCGGCAGGAGCCATCAATTTAACATTAATGAGCTTGAACATTCGAGATGGCTTAACAATGGCAGGCAGACTCAGTCCAAAAAAAATAGCGTAAACTGATAAGTGGAAATAGCGATGGAATATTCAATCTTAAAATACTTGCATGTATTGGGCGCTGTCCTGATGGGAGCCGGTTTAGTCGGAGTCTGGCTGGCAGATCTGCGCTCACGGCAGCACCGGGATTTAATTCGATTTTCCGAGGCTGTTCGTTATATCGCTGTATTCTACGACGGTGTTGTTGTGCCTGGTGCGCTCATTCTTCTGTTTTCCGGCATCTGGTTTACTGTTCAATATTATGGGGGCTGGAATTTCATCAAAGTACCCTGGCTTACTGGCATGATAGCTCTTTTCGCTTTTGAGTTTATCGAGGGAAATACGATCACCAGGCTCTATTTCATGAAGTTACGGCGTATGACGGATGAAGCGCTGGCTATTGGCGAGATCACTCCAGAGCTGGAAAGAGAAAGAAGCAAACTAGTTCCTTCATTTACGCATTATCTCGATTTGCCGATGCTTTTTCTAATTATTGCATTAGGTGTCATGAAGCCAGCTACCTGGGAAATGTTTTTGTATGGTTCTCTGATAGCACTTGGTTTGGCGTTATTTTTTACTCTGCTTATTCCACGTATGTATCCTTGGGGCAACGAATAGAAGCACCTCATATCAATCGCATCTGGTGAACGTCAAAAAGATGTCATGCCTCGTTGTTCCGCTGTCC
>JBDLIT010000107.1:0-14440 GCA_039714735.1 Pseudomonadota bacterium | reverse complement strand
AAGTGATCATTTGTCTCAGCAGCCCCTGCCACATTGGGCTCATTCTGGTTCCAATATTGACTCCCTTCTGCATCGAGACCGCCAGCACTGGTGCCATAGATGATGTTCACAGCCCCTGCCTGGTTTACGCTTCCTACATCTTCGTGTGATACCCCCACTGCCAGATCATAGTAGCCATTGCCGTCAAAATCGCCTACGACCAAGGCTCTCCCGAAGTATTCATAAGTTTCAGAATTGCTCCCGGTCAGGTAATTCTGGTTCCAGTATTCATCGCCTGAACCGGTAAGCCCGTTGGATGTACCATACACGACACTCACGCTGCCAGCATCCGTGGTAGACGAAACATTCTCGTACGGCACTCCAATAGCCAGGTCATCATAGTCATCACCGTCGAAGTTGGTCACCCCTTCCACGTTATCCGGATCTATTAGCCCCACTTGTTCCTCTAGTTCATTCGACTTATCCAGTACGTCTGGAGAGTCTGGCTCTTGAGCATGGGTCAACCCTGTAGCTACAAGCAGTACAGTTAATACAATGGATGCAGCAGATAATATCGAAAACCATCTTCTCAAATTCATATCTCCTCCTTGGATGCAACTTATGGGGATTTCGGATAATCCAGATATCCCTCCCCTCCCAGAAATGGACCTTTTAAACCATATTGATCCTTTAACCAATTATATTGTATCTGAATTTCCCTCCGATACGCTTTAAATCTTTGTATCACAATCCAGGGTGATCTATTCTCTAAAGCCATTCTCGATGATACGGAAGTCCCGGTACCGCTTGAGGACGCCGTAGCGAACATGAAAATCATCGAGGCGATCTTCAGCAGCGCACCAAAGGGAGTGTGGGTTTAGGTGGGCGACTCTTAATTGTCAGGTTATAGGTTCGATTCCTGTACGGGTCATGAGAAAACCGCTCGACGATGTTGGGCGGTTTCATTTTGCGTCTTGGGCACTGTCGAATCGCTTGCGATGAGGATCTATTGGGGACAGAGGGGAATATATTGCTTCGATTAGGTAACGATATCGGATCAGGTAAGGAATAGTTCTGTAGAAGATTGCATTTATATAAATAATAAGATAAACTAGGTCATAATTATCTATAATATATGTGCGAACCCTATATCGCTCATTTGGATGCAATTTTGAAACACCTCTGGATTTTTCCCAGGATGATTCTGATAATTCATCACGAGGTGGTAACAACTTTTCGATAAAAACTTCTCGTAATTCAGATTTTTGGTTTGGTAATCGGTCAGACAACAATTTAAGAATCCCATGATTCACTATCAAAAGGAGACACAAAAATGATTCGCAAATTTGGATGGATATTGATTATCGGAGCGTTAATGGTTTTTGCTTTTACATCTTCAACAACTGTGATTGCTGGTGAAGAATCCTGCAATGAGCGTACCAATAATACCTTCGAAAAACTACTTGAATGTGTGACAGTTGATGGTGTGCGTCAACACCAGGCAGCCTTCCAGTCAATTGCTGACGCCAACGGGGGGAACCGAGCACCTGGCACGCCTGGGTATGATGACAGTGTTGATTATGTTGCTGATACATTGGAAGCAGCCGGGTATGAAGTCGAGTTCCATGGATTTGATATCACCTTCGATCCAGAAGCCGCGCTCCACCAGCTTGCACCAATTCCGGCAATCTATGAGACGATTGCCTTCAATGGTACTGGAATTGGCAGCGTCACGGGTCAGGTAATTCCGGTCGATCTTGCACTTGTCTCTCCGGAATTCTCAACCAGCGGTTGCGAGACAATAGATTTTAATGGGCTAGACTTTAGTGGTCCGGCTGACATCGCTTTGATACAGCGAGGTGCTTGCTTCTTCTCTGTTAAGGCGGTAAATGCTGAAGCTGCTGGGGCTGAAGCGGTGGTTATATTCAACCAGGGTAACGATCCCGCTCGAATGGGTCTTATCGCAGGTACTGCCGCAACACTTCCGGATGGCAGCCCGAGCAATCTGACCATCCCGGTCGTTGGTGCAAGCTTCACAGATGGTGTTGCCCTTTCCCAGGCAGGTTCAATCGTCTTTGTCAATGTCGATCCTCCAGTGCAGATTACTCAGTACAATGTCCTTGCTGAGCTGCCTGGAAAAAATGATGGAAATGTCGTGATGGCTGGAGCCCATCTGGATTCTGTCCCGGGAGGTCCCGGTATCCAGGACAATGGTTCGGGCAGTGCGGCGATTCTCGAGGTAGCTCTTCAGATGGCTGAATTGAAACCATTCAATACAGTTCGCTTTGCCTGGTGGGGAGGTGAGGAATTCCGTCTTGTTGGATCCACTGCCTATGTCAATGATCTAACACAGGCGGAACGCGATGATATTGCACTCTACCTGAATTTCGATATGATCGGTTCGCCGAATCATGTTTTTTTCATCTACGATGGAGATGATTCCGACAATGTGGGAGCCCCTGCTGGTCCTACAGGTTCAGCGGAGATCGAAAAGACTTTTGAGAAGTTTTTCACCATGGTTGGCGAATCATTCAAGGGCACCGATTTTTCCGGACGCTCGGACTATGGTCCTTTCATTGCAGTTGGTATCCCATCAGGAGGACTATTCACTGGTGCGGAAGGGATCAAGACGATTGATGAGGCTGCAATCTGGGGTGGAACTGCTGGTGATCAATACGACCCATGCTATCATCTTGCCTGTGACACATATGACAATGTCAATCTAACTGCACTTGATATCAACTCAGATGCAGTGGCATATTCTGTCTTACAATATGCTATGAATACCGAAGCAATAAACGGTGTGCGTGGAAAGGGTAATTTCCAAATTTCCCCTGGTAATGCCGATATGCTGGTTGATTGAAAATGATATTACGGGTCACACAGAAAACCGCTCAGATACTGAGCGTTTATTTTTATATTAATATTCAGTCGCTCAATATTCCAGGCTGTTGAAGAAGTAGCCCTGAAATACTGATATAATTCATTATCGAGTATGTTTATCGAAAAACTCCAATATCTCACTAAATACACAGAAGTTTAGCTGATTACCTTTACGCCACCCAAATAAGGTGATTGGAAAAACAACCTGGTCGATGTATAAGGGAGAGCACATCAAGTTTACGAGGAGGAACAAAATGGCAGCAATATTATTTGTACGTGTTAAGTCCGATCTCGCACCAGCCGAATTAGAGCGTAGATTAATTGAACGGAAACCTAATTTCCGTGAGGTGCCCGGATTAGTACAGAAAATGTACGGCAAGGATGAGATCAGCGGGGCTTATTGCGGTATTTACTTTTTTGAAGATCAGAAAGCTCTGGCTGAATTTCGTGATACCGAGTTAGCCAGGACCATACCCACTGCCTACGAAGCAACTGAAGTACGACCGGAAATCTTCGAGGTGCTTTACCCACTCCATCCTGAACGCGGACCGATCAGTGAATAATATAATACCGAATGATCAGCTCAATCAGGAGACTCTTAATCGTCAGGTTATAGGTTCGATTCCTATACTGGTCATATATGCCCGAAAGGGTACAAGAAAAACCGCTTGATAAAACCGAGCGGTTTTTTTATATTCGAAGGGGACAAACCCAAAATTACTCTTGCCCTCCCAACTGAACTGGCTTGAGCAGTTAAAGCCAACCAGGAAGCTGAAATAGAAGACATAATATCTCCAGGAAATCTTTGATTGGGATTGAGACCTAAATTTGCGATTCTTAGGATAATTCAAGGTAGAATGAATATTGTTCTGATTGACTGCGATCATTAGGGATTTGAGATGGAGATAATCAAACTTAAGCCAGACGAGAAGAAACTCAAAACCAAGTTGGTCGAGACTGAAAAGCGTTTGGAAAAGAAGCCAAACTCCTGGTTCCGGTTGGAACAAGTCGCTCGCATTTTGAGCACTTTGGGAGATCCAAGAGCCAGTGAATTCTTTCGCCAAGCGATCGAAAAGTACCCTTTTTCGCCATTGCGAGGATCAGGCAAGGATCGTCCCAGCGATTTTATGCGTGTTGGTAATTTATACCGGCATCTTGGGGAGCATGAGATGGCTTACCAACATTTTCAACGGGCGCGCCAACGTTACTCTGAAAAAATTTCTGAAAAGGCTCAACGCAAATATGCCGATCCGTCGCTTGAGATTGAACACATGATCGAGCCCAGTTTTTTGGTGGGTCAGGACAATGAGGTCAGAGAGCTTATTGAGCAACTGTGCCTGCTCGACCCCGATACCGATATCAGAGCGTACGCTATCGCCAAACTCGCTGCTGCCCGGCAAAACAAAGACATGGAGCAGGCAGCAGAATCAGTAAACCAGTTTGCCCAGCGAATCAGACGAGAGCGTGCTCAGATTTGGGTAAGCGGCGGCATCTCGTTGTGGGACTGGTATGAAATCGCCTTGGCGGTGTGGCAAGAACAATCAGACATCGAATTGTGCGATTAAACATCACTGGTGACCTGGTTTTTCCCCGGTGGTTCGGAACAGGTCAGCTACGGGTCACACAAGAAAACCGCCCATCATTGGGCGGTTTTTTGACTTAACACCTCTGTTATTTGTCAACATAAACGGATTTGCTATACTCAGTCAATAAACCTTATTTGGCTGTGGTAAGTCTTAGGAGGCCAAGAATATGAAAACTATCAGGAATCTGGTCATTATATTTGTCGTGTTTGGCGCCGGAATCGCCCTGCAAAGCGGTGTGCTGCCAGTGTTTGCAGAAAGCTCCGCAACTCTTGCTGAAGAGAACCTCTACCTGCCGATCGTGTTCAACAGCGTACCGAGTGCGATTGTCGCAGACCATCGTCACACGGATATCAGCCAGATCCCGGATGAATGGATCCAGAAAGCCCGGGAGTTCGTGGTCCACTATGCCCATACATCTCACGGCAGCCAGGTGCTCTCCGGGTTAATATGGCTCGAAAAGCAAGACCCGCGTTACAACGTAGATATCCAGGCAAGCGGCACGGTAGTGCTGCCTTCAGACGCAACCGCGCTGCGGGTCTATGACGGCAATAACTACCCGGGCGATACCTACATCACCCCGGAGCAGTATTGGGAAAGCGAGGATGGAAAGGACCACACCCGCAGTGTAATGGATAAAGGTTGGTTCGATGTATCGCTGTGGACCTGGTGTGGGCAGATGTCGTATTACTCGGATGCGCAGATTCAGGAGTATATCGATGTGATGGCTCAGTTCGAGAGCGAGTACCCGGATGCCGCCTTCGTATACTATACCGGGCACACCGACGGCAGCGCACCCCCCAGCACCTTATGGCGGCATAATGACATGGTGCGCCAGCATGTGCAGGAGACAGATGGCGTTTTGTTCGACTTTGCCGATATTGAGAGTTACGATCCGGATGGGAACTTCTACCCGGATGCGTCTGATTCCTGTGAATGGTGTGAAGATTGGTGCGCTGCGCACCCCACGAGCTTTGAATGCCAGCATCACGAAGAGATACCTTACTGTGCCCACACCCATGATTTGCAGTGTGCGCTCAAGGGGCAGGCTTTCTGGTATATGATGGCACGCCTGGCTGGCTGGGATGGCGTGACGAAGTGATGGGTGATGCGTGAAGATTTATTCCTGCAATGCAAACGACTCTTGATCGTCAGGTTATGGGTTCGATTCCTGTACGGGTCACAAGATCCAAATGAACCGCTTAATATGCCTGTTGAGCGGTTTTTGTCTATGATTCGGTTTGATTCTAAGGTAAAGTTGAAGGATTTACCGTTAGAATTGGGGAAATAGGCTTTCTTTCTTGCAAAAGTGGTTCGAGTCCTTAACCTTGTTTATGAATAAAAACTCATCGATAAATAAAATGGTTAGATTTAATGAGATATCTGATTAATAACGCGAAGTAACTGTCACATTATTAGAGGAAATGATTGACATCCTGACATAATGGCAAATAATTTATAATTATTCCAAAATAATAATTATTACTAAATAACAATATGGAGCAATCTTGAAATCCCCGGAAGCTATCATTCAATTAGTCAACCAGAAAAGCCTCAAAATCACTCCCCAACGCAGACTCATCTTTGAACTATTAGCAGAGGATGATAGTCACCCTACCGCAGAGGAGTTACACCAACTTGTACTCTCGCGGATGCCTGATGTTTCTCAGACGACTGTTTACAATACCCTGCGTGAATTGGTGGCACTCGGTGAATTGGCCCCTGTTGAAAACTTGAGCGAAGCCGGGGCGCGTTTTGATACGAATACCAGCCATCACCACCATCTCTTTTGTATGCATTGTCACACCATAATCGATATTGAACGAGACTTTCCAGATGTAGAACTTACACCGGAGGAAGCCAAAGGATATCAAATCGTAAAAAATCAAGTTACCTTCTATGGCGTTTGCCAGGAATGCCAGAAAATCTAATTCAACATTATTCAATCCGATTCAAATCGGTTGAACAAACCTAAGGAGGCAACCTAATGAATGATGAAAGTAAGTGCCCCGTAACGGGCGGAGCTAACAATCCCATTTCCGGAGGCGGCACGTCGAACCGGGACTGGTGGCCTAACCAGTTGAACCTCAATATTCTTCATCAACACTCGCGCCTGAGCAATCCGATGGTCGAGGAGTTCAATTACGCTGAAGAATTCAAGAAACTTGACCTTCAGGCCCTGAAGAAGGACCTCTATGCCCTGATGACGGACTCGCAGGACTGGTGGCCGGCCGATTACGGTCACTACGGAGGGCTCTTCATCCGGATGGCGTGGCACAGCGCAGGCACATACCGCACCAGTGACGGCCGCGGAGGCGCCGGGACCGGCAATCAACGCTTTGCCCCCCTCAACAGCTGGCCAGACAATGTAAACCTCGACAAGGCGCGCCGGCTGCTCTGGCCAATAAAGCAGAAATACGGCAACAAGATCTCCTGGGCAGACCTAATGATACTCGCAGGAAACTGCGCCCTTGAGTCGATGGGTTTACAGACCTTCGGCTTCGCCGGCGGGCGCGAGGACATTTGGGAGCCAGAAGAGGATATTTACTGGGGAACTGAGAGCGAGTGGCTTGGTGATAAGCGTTATAGCGGTGACCGCGAGCTCGAGAACCCGCTTGCCGCCGTCCAGATGGGCCTGATCTACGTGAACCCGGAAGGGCCGAATGGCGAACCGAGTGCGGTCGCTTCTGGCCGCGACATCCGAGAGACCTTCGCACGCATGGCCATGAACGACGAAGAGACCGTCGCGCTCGTTGCCGGAGGACATACTTTCGGCAAATGTCACGGCGCTGGCGATGCGGCGCATGTGGGTCCTGAGCCCGAAGGTGCCAAAATCGAAGAGCAGGGCCTCGGCTGGAAGAGCAGTTTCGGCAGCGGCAAGGGGGATGACACGATCTCCAGTGGCATCGAGGGCGCCTGGACGCCGAACCCGACCCAGTGGGATATGGGCTATTTCGACATGCTGTTCGGCTACGATTGGGATGTTGTGAAAAGCCCCGCCGGTGCTTGGCAGTGGGTTCCGGTCAATCCGGATGAAAAGGATCTCGCGCCAGCCGCTCACGATCCATCGAAGCGGGTGATGACCATCATGACGACGGCCGACCTGGCGCTGCGAATGGACCCGATCTACAAACCGATCTCGCGCCGGTTCCACGAGAACCCGGAGGAGTTCGCAGACGTGTTTGCCCGGGCGTGGTTCAAGCTGACGCATCGCGACATGGGTCCCCGTTCGCGCTATCTCGGTGCGGAGGTTCCGGCGGAGGAACTGATCTGGCAAGACCCGGTGCCCGCAGTCGATCATGAGCTGATTGACGCGCAGGACATCGCAGACCTCAAGAGCAAGATCCTTGCCTCGGGACTGTCTGCCTCCCAACTGGTCTCGACGGCCTGGGCATCGGCGTCCACGTTTCGTGGCTCCGATAAGCGCGGCGGGGCGAACGGGGCGCGCATCTGTCTTGCGCCTCAGAAGGATTGGGAAGTCAACCAGCCAGCCCAACTGAAGAAAGTGCTGAAGACCTTGGGAAAAATCCAAAAGGAGTTCAACAGCGCTCAGCCAGGTGGGAAAATGGTTTCACTCGCCGACTTGATTGTCTTGGGTGGATGCGTAGGTATCGAGCAAGCTGCGAAGAATGCCGGTCACGATGTGACCGTTCCCTTCACGCCGGGACGCACGGATGCGTCGCAGGAACAAACCGATGTAGATTCATTCGCCGTTCTCGAACCGGCTGCAGACGGGTTCCGCAACTATCTCAAAACCAAATTCGCCGTATCGGCAGAGGAACTGCTGATTGATCGGGCGCAACTGATGACCCTGACCGCTCCTGAGATGACAGTTCTCGTTGGCGGTATGCGTGTCTTGAATGCCAACTTCGGACAGTCCGAGCATGGCGTTTTCACGCAGCGACCAGAGACGCTCACCAATGACTTCTTCGTGAATCTGCTCGACATGAACACGGCATGGCAGGCGACCTCGGAAAACGAAGACCTGTTCGAGGGTCGTGATCGCACAACAGGCGAACGCAAGTGGACCGGCACCCGTGTCGACCTCATCTTCGGTTCGAATTCCCAACTCCGGGCCTTGGCGGAAGTCTACGGATGTGAGGACTCCCAGGAGAAATTCCTGCACGATTTTATAGCGGTTTGGAACAAGGTAATGGACCTAGACCGCTTCGACCTCGCCTGACTGAAGCATAAACGTCTTCGAAAGCATAATATATAGATGCATCGACGAGATGGCTCGCTGACGCTTTATATTCAGCACGGTTGTGAATGCGGTGAGTGAGTTTGGTCGTTGGAATGGGAGTAGGATGAGCAAATTGGGACTAAGATTCTGGAAAATGTAACTTTAATGTAACTCGTTTTCCCCTAGTTTTTAGGGAAGGGAGTGGTTCGGAACTCATCCGCTACGGGTCACATGTGCCTGAAAGGGTATAAAAACCACTCGATATCATCGAGTGGTTTTTTGTGTGTATTGGTTCGTCTGAATGGGTGCTTAGGCAGCTTTCCAGACCGTTTTGTTGTCCCAAGACTGACCGCTGTGGCGGACTTTGATATCCGGTTTGATCCACAAAACACCCCCACAAACATCACCCCGTACCCGTCACAGCTTATTGCGAATCTCGTGATTTTCGATGTACAATAAAATATCATCACAGGTGAATTATTTTTAGTTCGGTTCAAGTAAGTGGACAACCTGGCATTCCCATTCAACCGCAGTACGGATAAAGGAGAGGTAAATATGGTGAAAAAGCATAACCGGACAAGAACTAGGGGAAAACTCATCTTTTCAGTCTTTTTTGGATTTCTTTGGGCAGCTGTACTTCTAACGTCCTGCGATGTGTTCTATTCAAATCAAGAGAGTAATGAAGCGGAAAAGGATGGGAAGAGTTATGTTGTTGTGGATCCACTGTCTGTTGCACCCAATCCTGGTGAAGGGGGAAGTGCTGGCACAGCTGGAGGACAGGGATCCCTGGAAGACGATCCGCAAGCTGCCGCACCCGCAGCCGGTGGAGGCACAACCAGCAGCACTGGGGATAACACACTGAAGCCGGTCGGCTTCGTTAACTACGGCACGTTCAATGCCACCGTGCGTGCCTGGACCTTCATCCCGTTTGGTGCAGTCGAACCTCAGTCAGCTTCAGCTGCATCGACCGTATCGGATGCCCAGACCACCGGCGGCGATTGGCCAAACACCAGCCGGTTTCTCTCCGTGCCGATGGGCACCTACACCTGGTGCATCGACTGGGAAGAGGAAGATAAGGATGAAGACGGCTATTTCGATTACTACCATTACATTACCGTAGAACCCACTGTGTTGGATGAGAACGACAGCGATGAGCTTGAATTCGCTGAAGAGGTATCCATCAGTCCACCGCCGCTCTCCGCACCGGTCTATGAAGGGAAGTGTAACGAGCATCCTATAGATGATTCTTGTGCCGGGAAGAGCACAGAAGTAAATGTATATTCAATTTATGCTCTCGAAGAAGATAATCCACCTGAAGAGTACGCAGTTGCCAATCAGGCTGAAGGTTCCCCTCCGGTAGGAGTAAGCTTATCAGTAGGCAGCGGTACAACAACCTGGGGGGGAAATATAATCCTGTGGCAAGCTGGGGATTGGATCGAAGCAACAACCAGCAATCCTTACACTGCGTTTGGTGGACAAATCCACGGAGACCAGACGATCGGTTGGGCGCGTATCTTATTTGATGGTGCCCAGATATGGCAGGGAGATACTTCGACATCCATGATCGCAGACGGACGATATGGAGTATATGTAGAGGTGCGATGTTTCCCGCCGGGGACGCATACGATGAGGATTGAGGCTGTAGGACAAAACGGCAGCGGTGGTGGGATGTCAATTCCGGTTTCTTATTTTGGGTTCAGGAAGTGAATCTTCTGTAAGGATGAACTGCTGAACGATTTTCCTGTGTATGTACAAGTTGAGTACTCATCTGGCAGAGCAGGCGACTCTTAATCGTCGGGTTATAGGTTCGATTCTTGTACGGGTTATAAAAACCGCTCGATATCATCGAGTGGTTTTTATAAATATGAACTTACATCCTTCCCTGTCAATTTTTCTATTGAGTGCAACCTATTGAAATCGCGTGCGTATACATGATTAACTTGGTTCTAGCGCAATAATCGCGAAGTACTGCTCCATGGAGTTAATAAGATGATCGTTCGAAGAGAAATAATAGCATTTCTGTCTCTTATCCTATTGGTTAGCTGCACACGGGTCTCGGAAACTTCTATTGAAAGGAAAATTGAGAAGGTAGAACAAGGTCTGCTTGCTGAAATGGGAGATCCCCCATGGAATCGGATGGACCTTGCTGAACGCATGTCCTACTATAACGTACCCGGAGTCTCGATTGCCGTTATCGATGATTATCAGATTGAATGGGCTAAAGGGTACGGTGTTACCGAATCTGGAAAGAATGAACCTGTTACACCGGAGACGATATTTCAAACAGCCTCAACCGCAAAACCAATCGTTGCGGTCGCTGCTCTCCATTATGTTGAGACAGGCGATCTTGAATTGGACGGGGATGTCAACCGCAAACTCGTTTCCTGGCAGGTGCCTGAGAATGAATACACGGATCAATCTCCGGTTATCATGCGTCACCTCTTGAGCCATAGCGGCGGGATGACATTTGAAGGATTCCGCGGATACGCACAGGGAGAAGCGATTCCCAACCTCCAGCAAATCCTGGACGGGGAACCACCTGCCAACTCACCGCCAGTACGTGTGAACTTTATTCCCGGCACACAATATTCCTATTCCGGGGGTGGGTATATGATCGTTGAACAACTGTTAGCGGATGTTATCGGGAAGCCTTTTGAAGTGATCATGGAAGAAACGATCCTTGAGCCTTTACAAATGAATGCAGGCACCTTTGAATATCCTCTGCCAGAAGACCTTGTTGAAAATGCGGCATCCGGTCACCGGACTGACGGGAGAGTCATACCTGGTGGATGGCACACATATCCCGAAATGGGTGCTGGGGCAAGTTCGTGGGCAACGCCATCAGATATTGCCCGGTTTTATATCGATATAATGTTGACCTATACCGGTCAATCAGAGAAGATACTTTCAGAAGAGATGGCTGTCGAGATGCTCACACCCCAGATCGAAAATCGCGGGCTGGGTCCGTGGATTTGTGACGATGGCGGGGACCTGTTCCATTTTGGTCACCCTGGTGCGAATGATGGATACAAAAGCTATATCGTTGCTTATCCAAAACGGGGGCAAGGATTGGTTATTATGACCAACAGCGATGCCGGGGATGCGCTTTATAGAGAAATACTGAATAGTGTAACTGTTGAGTATGGTTGGGTTAGAGACTATACCCTGCTTTATATTGGCATAGCCTTCCTGTTGTTTTCCGGAGCTGCGGGTTTCCTGATTTTTCGGAAGATGAGAACAAGCAGATCATAAGGCATGACGAACTTATGGAAGAGTTTTCCATATCTGTTTGACTGAGTGTTTAATTAGCCCAGCAAATGACTCTCGATCGTCAGGTTATAGGTTCGATTCCTATACGAGTCACATTTGCCCGAAAGGGTATGGAAAAACTGCTCGATACATCGAGCGGTTTTTTAAAAATCGGTATTCATTGTTCATCCTTCATAGTATCCCCGAGTTGAACTAACAAAAAGGTGGTACATTAATTAGGATGAAGTCAATCGGATAGATGAAAGGAAGTATAAGATGGCAAAGATTCAATGGGGCGTATTGAGCACGGCTAAGATCGGCACTGAAAAAGTGATCCCCGCAATGCAGTTGGGTAAGTATAGTGAGGTTGTTGGCATCGCTTCACGGGCGCTGGCACCAGCAAAGGATGCTGCGAAGCAATTGGGCATCCCGAAGGCATACGGTTCATACGAGGAACTGCTGGTTGATCCTGATATCGATGCGGTTTATATCCCTTTGCCTAATCCCCAGCATGTGCCCTGGTCCATCAAGGTATTGGAGGCAGGGAAGCATGTGCTTTGCGAGAAGCCCATTGGTATGAGTTCCGCTGAGGGAGAGGAATTGCTTACCGCATCCAGGAGGCATCCCGAACTCAAGGTGATGGAAGCTTTCATGTACCGTCACCACCCACAATGGCAGTTAGCCCACCGAATCGTCAATCAAGGCGGAATCGGGGAGCTGAGAACCATCCAGTCGGTGTTCTCTTATTACAATGTTGACCCGAATAATATTCGCAACATGGCTGATATGGGCGGAGGGGGGTTGATGGACATCGGGTGCTACTGCATATCGCTGTCCCGGTTCATATTCGATGCTGAGCCTGAGCGGGTGTTTGGCAATGTTGAGTTTGACCCGCAGTTCAAAACGGATCGCCTTGCCAGCGGCATCCTGGATTTTGGCAGCGGTACATCTACATTTACCTGTAGTACGCAGCTTTCTCCGTACCAACGGGTGAATATCTTCGGGACGGAGGGGCGGGTCGAGATCGAGATCCCCTTCAATGCACCGCCGGATAAGCCGTGCAAAATCTGGCATCACCGGGAGGGCGAGATCCAGGAGATCACGCTGGAAGTTTGCGACCAGTACACGATCCAGGGCGATCTGTTCTCTCAAGCCATCCTCGATGATACGGAAGTCCCGGTACCGCTTGAGGACGCCGTAGCGAACATGAAAGTCATCGAGGCGATATTCAGAAGCGCATCAAAGGGAATCTGGGTGTCAAGGGTATGGGCGTGATGAGGAAGGCTGAATTTTGCCTTCCTCATCACCGATTTTGCTGCACAGCCACATATTAGATTACACGCTTGTTTTGTGATATGACCAGGTCGCAGCGCGATTTGTTGTTAAGATGCGTAATAACAATACATCATTCATCCTTCAATAGAAGCGGTAAGTAGACGTAGAAATCTTGCTTTTCAGTCCGAATTGCAGCTAGGGCGTAACCGAACCGGTCACCAACTTCAGCTGTTCCCTGAAGACCGTTGCCGCCCTGGTACCATAACTGATCACCGGATGCAGTGAGTCCTGAACTTGAGCCATAAATCGTTTGCACTGCACCAGCTTGATCTTCACCTGAAATACTCTCATAAGGAACACCTATAGCTAGGTCGGCATAATCATCGCCGTTAAAGTCACCAGCAGTCACGGCATATCCGAACCTATCATCAGCCTCCTCCGTACCATCGATGTCTTCAATATCCTGACGCCATATTTGGTCTCCCGCAGCGGAGATGCCGCCAGATGATCCGTATAAAACCTGTACAATGCCGGTATCTGGATCGTTCCAGTGCTCGTATGGAATCCCCACAGCCAGATCAGCATAACTATCGCCGTCAAAGTCCCCAGCAGTTAGTGCAAACCCAAAGCGATCTTCGTCCTCGGCGAGGCTGCCAACACCCGCGGAGTCCTGGTGCCAATAGTCGTTGTCCGAACTGGTGATCCCATCTACCGAGCCATACAGGATATTTACAGCACCGGCATTTGAAACCGCTGGTGTGCCGACATCTTCATAAGGGACTCCTACTGCCAAGTCGGTATAGCTGTCGCCGTCAAAATCACCCACCGTCAATGCCGATCCGAAGAAATCATGTTCGTTAGCCGCACCTAAAATGCCTGAACGATCCTGGTGCCAGAAGTCATTACTCAAGCGTGTGGTGAGTCCACTGGTACTACCATAGTAGATTTCCACGGCACCTGCGTTGAGCACGCTGCCCAGATCCTCCGAAGGAATGCCGACAGCCAGGTCGTCATATCCATCATTGTCAAAGTCACCAGAAGCCAGGGCTTTACCATACTGATCGCCTGTTTCAGCCCCACCTTCCTGATTCCAGACCTTATCCTCTGCGGCGGTGAGCCCGCTAGCAGTTCCGTACATGACCTGGACTCCACCGGAATCTACCACAGTGTCGATATCCTCGTCAGGGATACCGATAGCTAGGTCGTCATAGCCGTCGCCGTTAAAATCACCAGCGGCGAGCGCCCATCCAAAGTGGTCATCTGTCTCAGCAGCCCCTGCCACATTGGG
>JBDLIT010000106.1:0-14506 GCA_039714735.1 Pseudomonadota bacterium | reverse complement strand
TAAGCGGAGTGATTGGTGGTGAGATCATTGGAGGCCAACGAGTTGGTCAATGCCCGCACACGAACCCCGCGCCCGGTCAATTCCTTGAGCAGGCTCGCCCCTGCATCACCCAAGACCAGGTAGGCAGACTCGATGAGCACCTCGCTACCGGCCTGCCGGGCCATGTGGGTGAGCCGTTGCGCCAGCTGTCTTCGTTTCTCACTGTTGGTCTCTGCCGGACTTGGCACCTGATCGATCAGCACTCTGGCATCCGCCCATATCAATTCCGAGCGCCAGACCCGCATCATCGAGAGACTGCTGGCCCGATCCAGCGGCAGGGAATTGCCTGGATCCGCATGCCGTTGCATGTCGGACTGCAATTCAAACCGCATCGCTTGAATCTCATCAGCACCTGGCCTGTCAGATGCGATTGCATCGATGGGGTAACTGCGTTGACTATTCCAATAGGTATCGAACCCCTGAGATATCTCGCCAACGACGGGCCCCACCGTCAGTAAATCCCTGTCCCGGAAATTGACCGCTTCACCCAGATCAAAATATTCGTCACCAATATTCCTGCCACCCACGATGGCTGCGCTGCCATCCACCACAAAAGACTTGTTATGCATGCGTTGATTGAGGCGTCCGAAGTCACCCATCAGCGCCAGCCACTTTGCCAATCCCTTGCGGTTGGCGTTGGGATTGTAGATGCGGACCTGGATATTCGGGTGAGCATCCATCGCACTCAACAGCACATCACGACCGTTGACGTTGAAATCATCGAGCAATAACCGCACCCGAACCCCACGGTCCGCCACCTGTATCACCCGCTCGGCCAACAATCTTCCGGAGAAATCGCTATTCCAGATGTAGTATTGAAGATCGATGGCCCGTTCAGCCATCCCCAAGAGGGCAAGCCGCAGTTGTAACGCCTCTCTTCCGGTATCCAATACTTGCACCCCAGACTCTCCAGGATGCTCACTGATTTGGGTCTCGAACATTCGACCCAGCGAGGTATCCATGCCTGAGGCATAAGCGACTGAGGGCTCGCGATGGAAGGCGGTTGGTAGTGAGGCGCATGCCGGAATCAGCAGGGCAATCAGTATGAGCCATGGCATCCATACTGGCTTGATGAACATCATCGATCGACTCCACATTGTCAAAGTAGGCCTGTTGCCGGAAAACATCTTGTTTAGCACTATTCCAAGCCTATATTTCTGTAGTAAAAAATTCATCATATTTTCACATGACAGTTATCTAAGCCCTCCATACTTCGCGATTCTCAATTCTGAGAAAAGGTCAGGTCGGCCAATAGTTTCTGCATTGTATACAAACCGAGCCGCTGGAGAGGTACAGACCACTCATGCTTTCTCATTATTAAATGATCTAAGACATCGGTCCAAACAATGAGGCGTCAGCCCCAATTGATTTCAATAGTTTCATTTTCACGTCTATTTATTACTGAATAATTCACTGTGTTTCAGCCTGTTTCCAAGCTATTGAGTCAACAACAAACCCATGCTTCAATTAACCTGTATCGAAAGAATCAGACTTGCTTCACTGCTGCATTTTCTCAATACAAAAGTGTTGTTTTGTTGATTAACTATCGGAACTGATGCCTGGACCTGCATCATTATCAACTAATAAAGATCCAGGCATTATTTTCAGGACTAAAGAATCAAAAGTCAGATAGGAGGACTAAAATGTCAAAGGTCTTACGTGGGAAATTTGTTGTAGATACAGTTCTTATGGCTGCAGCCGCTGTGTGGTTTGTCTCAGTCGTGTTTTCTACTTTGAGTTGATTATTCTGATAGTTAGAAGCCCAGCTACTGCCTCAGTCGAGTCACCGACCGGGGCATTGCCATTGTCACTCAATATTCACTAATTGGCATCTGGTGAGCCGCTGATCCCAGTCTTACACATCGAATTTCTTGAGCAAGGTTTGGGGCCACCAAACCCTGTGCCGCACTTCTCCCTAGCCCGGCTATCGACAAAACCGAGGATGCGAGGAACCTTTTCATAGGTTCTTATATTCTGGTTTACCTGACCTGGTTTCAGTCTAAAACGACAAGTGAATGTCACACCCAGGGCATATTCATAGGGGAAAACAATACCTACGGCCACTATCATGGAATGATTCAGTTGCTATAACTCAATGAGTACCACTGAACACTTCACCTGCGATGTATTCATCTCTCTGCGAGTAAGATAGAGAACAAATAGAGGACTTAACCCATGAATCCCACCGAACAAGATCAAACCAAACAGTGCAATGACACGATGGAAACAAACTCATCTAAGAAGCCTCAACCAGCTGAAAAGCATAGAAAGAGTTTGAGCATGCATGATGACATCCCTGTCTGGTACGACTGTTGCTCCTGTGAGGCAGAGCCTTACTGGACTGAGAGCGTAGAAGACCAGGTCACTAAATAAGACCATTTCACTGAGTTCACGCCACATTTAACTTGAACTCAGTGATGTCGGGCTCAGCCAATAAATACATGGCCGCAATTAAGCCCCCTCCCCATCACACACCCCGGAAAGTGTCGGAACTTTTTACAATCCACCTGGACCTATCTCACTAACTCATTGATTTTATTATCCTGGCATAACAATTGCACTGCATATGTTGGGTGATGTTTAGCAGCGACATCATCTCATTTTTCATTCGCAAGTACCTGGGAGGCTTCGGCCTCCCTTTTTTTTGCATACATTGAATTTTCGCCAATATATCCAATAATTAAAGACAGAGCTGGTAATAGCTGGCTCAAATACCGCCCCTGGAATCGGAACAATATCGCCTCCTAGGGCGGTATTTTTTTTGGCGTATTTTTCGGAATCCACAGACAATCCCATAGTTGCAAACATTCTGTTTAAGCCAACACACATGGGATAACAATGAGAATTTTGTTCCTATTTCGGGTTTTTCAGTTACCATACACAACACTTATTCCCCCCGACTCATGTATTCGATGGGATGTTGCCAAATAGAAACAGCTAAGGCAGATGGTGGCTTAGTCAAGATCTATGCATTTTTCTTGGGCAGTTAAGATTTTCAGAATGTTTGACAGAGAAGAATTGTTGAACCATTGGTTCATTGAGAAACTTGGCGTAACCAGATACTCATGGGATTTTTTTCTATCGAGCCTCCTGTTGAGCATCGGCACCGTTACAGGCCTATTGTTCATCATCTGGTCTGCATTTGGACAAATCCAATCTTACAAAACCACTCAGCAGGAGCTTCTCACCAACTCGGTCAACGCTGTAGCAATGGAAATTGCAAACCAGGTTGAAGCGCGAAGCCGGATTGTGACAGCTGTTGCAAATGATCTCCGACAGACCCTGGAATTAATCATTGCACAACCTGATGAGGAACGGCGAATCGCCAGAGTTGAGCGACAGTTAAAGGCTTATTTTCCGGAAATGTATGCCTTTACCCTGGTGGATGAGAATGGCGCGCTGACGCCGGACGACCCGAGTGAACGCATCGGAGCTTATTGTATCGACGAGATCAAGCTTTTCGCCAAAGGTGACAGTACTCTCTCTCACACGCAAAATGGGCTTCGCTCTTATATTCCTTTCCTCCATTCTCAACCCAATGCATATCATTTCGACATCATGGGACTTTGGCAAGGAATCGACCAACAAAATCGCATCATGTTTATCAGCTTTCGTGGTGAATTACTGGCCAAACTGATACGAACACATCAATTGCCGGGGCACCTTATCTTCCTGGTCAGGGCCGATCAACCTGATCTGATAGAAGTCGGCGCCAATGGAACAAGAGATCAACTGACCCGTCAGTCAAGAGTCAACGAAGACGACAAAAATGAACCCTATATTCAAATTGACGCACCCGGTACTCGCTGGAAGGTAATAGGTTTTTTACAGCCGAACCTCCTTCCGCAATATACCCAGATCACCAGCAAAAGATTCAGTACAAACTTTTTCATTCTGTTCTGTTTCTGGCTGGTGTCGATACTGGTGCTTTTTCGATTACACAAACATAAGAAATCAGCCTTTCAAAAACTTCAGGGACTGAATGATAACCTTGAGGCCATTGTGATGCAGCGCACCCAAGAGCTCACCAAATTATCCAAGGCCGTTGCTCAAAGCCCTGTGGAAGTTCTGATCAGCAGTGTTGATGGTACGGTGGAATATGTAAATCCAATGTTTACTAAACTCTCAGGCTTCAGTGAAGAGGAAGTGCTTGGGATAAATATCAGGAAGCTTGAATCCTTTAAAGTGAATGCAGAATTGATGCAAGACATCTGGGAGCATGTCACGGCGGGCGAAACCTGGCAGGGTGAGCTCTTGAGTCATCATAAACATGGAAAAGAGTATTGGATCAGACTATCTGTCTCACCTGTCAGAAATAGTCAAAGACAGATTTCACACTTCATCGGAATTGGTGAAGACATTACCCAGAAGCGTGCGCAGGAAGAGAAAATTCGTTATCAGGCTCAATACGATGACCTTACAGGATTACCGAATCGGATACTCGCACGGGATCGCCTTGAACAGGCGATCCGCCTTGTTGGCCGGACATATGACAAGGTTGCCCTGATCTTTGTGGATCTGGATGATTTCAAGAAGGTCAACGATACCCTGGGGCACGATACCGGCGATATCCTCATTTTTGAAGCTGCCCAAAGACTGAAATCAGCGATACGGGAATCAGATACCGTGGCGCGCCTTGGCGGCGATGAGTTTCTCATTATCATTCAACAGATCAAGAACCTGAATAGCGTCGAGTCCATCGCGCAAAACATCATCGATAAATTCAGCCATCCATTTCTGCTGGCCGAATCAGAATTCATTGTGACCGCCAGCTTGGGTATCACGCTCTTTCCCGATGATGGAACAACCGCCAAGGAACTGATGCGGGGCGCTGACCTCGCGATGTATCAATCAAAACTGGAAGGCAAGAATACTCATTATTTCTTTTCTCCAAGCATGGATGAGGCGACCCGTGAATACTCAATACTGGAGCAGCAACTGCACAATGCCCTCGAGCGTGGCGAATTTCATGTGGTGTTCCAGCCTATCGTAAGACTGCACGATGCGTTTCCAGTGGGCTGTGAAGCACTCATCCGCTGGAACAATCCAGTACTTGGAATGGTGGAACCGGAACGTTTTATTCCCGTTGCCGAGCAAACTGGCTTGATTATCTCTATAGGAGAATATGTGCTGAGAGAGGCATGCCGGGAAATGGCATTCTGGAACTCCAACAACGAACTGCAACTGTTTGTCTCTGTAAACCTCTCCCCACGCCAGTTCTGGTATAGCAGTTTAAACGAAATGGTAGCGGGTATTCTGCAAGAGACAGGACTGGCTGCTGAATTTCTGGAACTTGAGCTGACTGAAGGTATGATTATTCGCGATCACCGTGATACCGAACAGATCATGCAGAAGCTCAATACTCAGGGGATAAAAATTGCGATGGATGATTTTGGAACCGGATATTCATCGCTCTACCAACTCAAGAGTTTCCCTTTCGATAAACTAAAGATCGATCGCTCCTTCGTTCAGGACCTCGAAACTGACTCGGACGATGATGCCGTGGTGCGCGCCGCTGTTGCTCTCGCCCATGGTCTCGAATTGGAAATCGTTGCGGAAGGCATAGAAAGCGAAAGCCAAAGACACATTTTAACCAATGAAAACTGTCAATATGGACAGGGCTACCTGTTCTCCAAACCCGTCAATGCTGAAATGCTGAGCGGCTATTTACAGAAATGCATCAATCAGTAGAGATCCTGGTGTAAATATGAGTTGGGATAAGAATATGAGCTTCTATGCCGGACCTCTTATCACTCATTGGATTTAAGCAGGCATCTACCCTCTTTTTCAAGCCAGTATACTGTATTGCCTACAACGACTATTGAGCCTGCCACTATTGCTTCTATGGGTATGAGCAATAATGCAGCAAGACAGCCTTCATTGGTGCAGTTGATCCTGATGCCCCTCAATTCATTATGTTCAAGAATGAGCTTTTTATATTTTATTTCACAATCTGCATCATATTGCTGAACCTGCCTTGGGTAAAACACGCAACCAACCTGAAAGACACAGGCAATCAATAAGACGAATATTCTGATTTGCATGGATTCCATCAAGGTAAGTAAATTAAAGTTTTCAATCCTACTCTTTTGCCGGAATAATTAAAAAAAAAGCCCCCAGAGGCATCCCTCTGAGAGCTTTGTCTGTTCAGAAGCGTGTTCTGAACCAATCGATCAATTTGCCGTTCAGCTCATGTTGCCGGCGACGAAATCCCAGTTGACGATCTTCCAGAAGGCTTCCAGGTAGGCCGGACGGGCGTTGCGGTAGTCGATATAGTAGGCATGCTCCCAGACATCAGCAGTCAGCAGGGCCTTCTTACCAGCGGTCATTGGGCTGCCGGCATTGGAGGTATTGTAGATCTCCAGGCTGCCGTCTTCATTCTGTACCAGCCAGGTCCAACCGGAACCAAAGTTGGTGGCGCCGGACGTGGCGAACTTCTTCTTGAACTCATTGAATGAGCCAAAGGTACTGTTGATGGCATCGGCCAGAGCGCCGCTCGGAGCGTTATTGTCAGCCGGGCTGCGCAGGCAGTTCCAATAGAAGGTATGGTTCCAGATCTGAGCCGCGTTATTGAAAACACCACCCTCGGATTTCATGATGATCTCTTCCAGTGAGGCGTTCTCGAACTCGGTGCCCGGAATCAGGTTGTTCAAATTAGTGACATAGGTGTTGTGGTGCTTGCCATGATGAAATTCCAGGGTCTCGCTGGAGATCACAGGTTCCAGTGCATCGTTGGCGAAAGGCAGCGCGGGCAGTTCATGGGCCATGGTTCAGTACTCCTTAGATTGGTTGAGTCTGTGTATTGTTACAGGACTCGATAGTAACGAATCGAATAAAAACCTAGTAGAATGGTCGGCAATTCTATCCACGTGCGATTGCCGATGCAATAGCAAACATTGTGGGAGAGAATATAATCTCGTTTTATGACTTCAAGATGTCGATATGGACCCGATTGAACTGAATATCTTCGCCTCCCGTCTGGAGGCCGTGTGTGACGAGATGGGTGCGGTGCTGCGCAATGCGGCCTTTTCACCGAACATTCGCGACCGCCTCGACTTCTCCTGCGCGGTATTCGATGCCCAGGGTGAACTCTGCGCCCAGGCCGCTCATATCCCGGTGCATCTCGGCAGTATGGCCTATGCCATGCAGGACATCGTCGCGGGAATCGAGTGGCATCCTGGTGATATGGTGGTGCTCAACGACCCCTTCCTGGGAGGGACCCACCTGCCGGATGTAACCCTGATCGCCCCGCTTTTTCATGACCACCAGCTCACCGCCTTCCTGGTCAACCGGGCGCACCACGCCGACATCGGCGCCAGTTCCCCCGGCTCCATGCCGGTCTCCAGCCGTCTCGACGAAGAGGGCCGGATCATCGCGCCGGGCCGTCTGCTGAGACGGGGTGTAACCGATGAAGACTTTCTGCGGCAGCTGACCGAAGGCAACCGTAATCCCGCTGAATCGGCCGGAGACTTCGCGGCCCAGATCAGCGCCAATCGCAGTGGTTTGGAGCGGCTCGAACGGTTAGTCGATGAATGGGGACCCGAGCAGTTTCAGAACGGCCTCGACGCGCTCAACGGCTATGGTGAAAGGCTGGCCCGGGCCGCCCTGCGCAAGATCCCTGACGGAGAATACTCATTTACCGACCTGATGGACGACGATGGCCAGGGCAACCGGGACATTCCCATCAAGGTCAACCTGAGCGTCAGTCAGGGTGAAGTGGATGTGGATTTTTCCGGCACCGCCGGCCAGGTCAGAGGGAACATCAACTGCCCCCTGTCGGTGGCGGCGGCTGCGGTGTTCTATGTCTTTCGCTGCCTGATGCCGCCCCAGACACCCGCCTGCGCCGGCATCTTTCGTCCGATTCGTCTGCAGGCCCCTGCGGGTTGTCTGCTCAACGCCCGGCGTCCCGCTGCGGTAGCCGCCGGGAATGTAGAGACCAGCACCCGGGTGGTGGATGTGGTGCTGGGCGCCTTGGCAGAGGTCATGCAGAGCAAGATTCCAGCAGCCAGCCACGGCAGCATGAATAATCTGGCCATGGGCAGTACCGGCCCAGTACCCTGGGACTACTATGAGACCATCGGTGGCGGCATGGGCGCCGGTGCTGCAGGAGCCGGGCTCAGCGGGGTCCAGACTCACATGACCAATACCCTGAACACACCCATCGAGGTGATTGAGAACCGCTTTCCGCTAAGGATCAGGCGCTATGCAATCCGTCGCGGTTCAGGGGGAAGCGGATACCATCAGGGTGGTGATGGATTGGTCCGGGAATTTGAATTCCTGGCCCCCGCCCAGGTTTCGCTGTTGACCGAGCGACGCGTCCATCAACCCTGGGGTATCGCTGGTGGTGCTCCAGGAGATACCGGTAAGAACCTGCTAAATGGCAAGTCACTGCCGGGCAAGACCAGCCTGCAGATTCAGGCGGGACAACATCTGAGCATTGAAACACCTGGAGGCGGTGGTTGGGGCAAGACCTGACAGGTTATTTACCCGGTAGTTGCAGAAATTCTCAGGAAAGTCTGCATTCAACAGTATGAAATGCAGAACATTACGGGATTTATAGGATGACTCTGGAATCACCATGAGTGGATAGCAAAAATATCAGATCATCGGGTCCGTTACTAAGGCGCCAAATCAGATCCGAAACCGATTGACCAGCGCCTTGAGATCGACTGCCAGCTGGCTCAGAGAGTCACTGGCCTGAGTCGCATGATCAGCGCCTTGCAGGGTTTCGTTACCCGTCTGTGCGATATTCTGCACACTCCGGCTCATCTGCAGGGCGACTGTGCTCTGCTCATCAGCGGCGCTGGCAACCTGGTAGATCATCTCATTCATGCGTTGGATCGCCTCACTAATAGCATCCAGCGCGGTATCTGTCTTCGCAGCCTGATTGACACCCTGATCCGCCTGATCGTGGCTCTGTATCATGCTTTGGGCCACTTGGTCGGCGCCTTCCTGGACATGTTCGATCATCTTCTGGATTTCTTCGGTTGACTGTTGAGTGCGACTCGCAAGGGTCCGCACCTCATCGGCCACGACCGCAAAACCGCGCCCCTGCTCACCCGCTCGCGCCGCCTCGATGGCAGCATTCAAGGCCAACAGATTCGTCTGCTCCGCCACCCCTCGGATCACGTCGAGCACACTACCGATGGCCTCACTGTCCTGCTTGAGCCGTTCAACCTTAGACGCGGAGGCTGTCAGTTCCTGGGCAAGACGGCGAATGCTATCGGTGGTGACCGAAACCACCGTGCGGCCTTTCTCAGTAGCCGCCTGTGCATCACTGGCGGCAGTTGAGGCATAATTGGTGCTTGATGCGATCTCCTGCGCCGTTGAAGCCATTTCCTCCATGGCTGTGGCCAGCTGATCAGTTTCAGCCTGTTGTTGACTGATCGAGGTATGGGACTGGGTGGTGATCGCAGTTAGCTCGGTGGATGATGAAGAGACAGAATCGCTGGACTCCGCAATCTTGATCAATGCAACACGGAACTTGTCCTGCATTTCATTGAGAGCATTGGCCATGCTGCCAATCTCGTCCTTGCGATCGATTGCCACCTTCCTTGTCAAGTCCGCTTCATCTCCGATATGCCTCAGCTCTCTGGCAATCGTCAACATCGGGCGACTCACCGAACCGGCGAACCAATAACCAATCAGACAGCTGATAATTATGACCAGGATGGTTATGACAATGGCATTGGTCAGGATACTGTCGAACAGGCGTTGCGCTGGACCATAGGCCTCGGCCGCATCGATCTCACTCAGTATCGCCCAATCGAGCCCCACGATTTTTACCGGGCTGTAAGCGGACAGCACAGGTACACCTCGATAGTCGGGGAAAATATCAAACCCGCTCTGCCCGCTCAACGCCTCAGCAGCCCCAGCCGTATTTACCGGCTGCAGGCCGATGCCGCTGCCCTTTGCTGCAATCATGTCCACCACGGCAGGTGTGAGGCCTCCAGTTCGCAGGGCCTCGCGGTAACCGTCCGGATCTTCAATCTGAAAACGACTCATGTTACGTAACGTTTTGTCTGGACCGACCAGATAGGTTTCGCCTGAATTACCCAGCCCCACCTGTTTCCATTGCTGATCACTGGTCATCACTTTATTGATCTGATCGATAGGAATCTGGAATATCAGCACACCTATCAGCTGTCCCGCGTCAGTGATCGGCGATGCAATGAAGGCGGCCTGGTCATCGTAGGAAGGAGCATATGGAGCGAAGTCGGTCTGGACCAAGGTATCCTGGAAACGACCGCTGAGGGCGTTCTGGAATGCTTGGGCTATGCCGCTGTTGGCATAGGGCCCGTTGCGCAGCGATGTCCCATAATCCAGCTCCTTGAATACCGAATAGATGATGCGACCATTCTCCGGCTCCACCAGAAAGATGTCATAGTAACCGAAGGTTTCCAAGTAATGGCGAAAGTAAGGATGGTAGCGGCCATGCGCCTGATTGTATGGGCCAGCTCCATCAGCAGCATTGAGCAAATGCTTGCTGCTGTGGGGATTGGGGTTACTTTGAATGTACTGGTATTGCATGCCCACGCCCACATCATCGACCTGCTTCAGCAAGTCCAAGGGACTGTTTGTAACGCTTGCATTCTTCTCCCGGTAAACCCTTCCGAACTGGTTTTGATAGTAATCCGCCAGCGCGGCACGCTGCTCAGAGGGAATCATCTCCGGTAGATCCTTATAGCTCCCGACAAAGCTGGCCATTGCCTCTCGTGTTAGGGGACTGCTTGAAAGCACCCGAACCTGATTATGAATGCGTTTAAAATAGTCTTCGATCTGCACCCGCTTCATTTCGCGGATCGCGATCAACTGCTCTTTGACGGCTTCGTCCATGGCTTCTTCACTACCTGTGCCCGCAGTCCATGCGCTGATCAAAGCAACCAATATGGCAGGAACTATACTCAACAACAGCGCTCCCAACAGAAGTCTGAACTTCAAAGACATACAGGTTCCCCATCTCGATAAAATAGTGCTTCGATTGTCGGCCATCGGTGGTCGTTCTTTAATCGTGCAGGCGGAAAAATGAACCCGGGATTTGGTGGAAAGATGAATCCTCAGCGGATATTTTCTGCTCTTTTGGCCGAGTGTTTTCACCTAATCAATGGCGTAGAATAAGCAATAATTAGAGAGGCGAATACATCTTGACTAATAAATCTGCACCTATCGAAAGGCTGCGCAATATAGGCCTGATCGCACATATCGACGCCGGTAAGACTACCACCACTGAGCGCATCCTCTTCTATGCAGGACGCACCCACCAGATCGGCTCGGTGGACGATGGCACCACCGTCACCGACTGGATGGAACAGGAACGGGAACGCGGCATCACCATCGTGGATGCGGCGGTGACCGCCTTCTGGAACGACCATCAACTCAATATCATCGACACCCCGGGACATATCGATTTCACCGCCGAGGTGCAGCGCGCCCTGCGGGTGCTGGATGGCGCCGTGGTGGTGTTCGATGCCCTGCAGGGTGTGGAGCCGCAGAGTGAAACGGTGTGGCGGCAGGCTGATCGCTACGCGGTGCCGCGGCTCTGTTTCATCAACAAGATGGATCGTATCGGCGCAGATTTCGCGCGGGCGGTAGCGAGTATTCGTGAACGCCTCGCCGCCAATCCGGTCTCCCTGCAACTCCCCCTGGGCGCTGAAGCCGACTTCAACAGCGTGGTGGACCTGATCAGCATGCAGCTGGTGCGCTGGAGTGATGCCCTTGGCGCAAGACGGGAATATGCTGAGATTCCGGGCGATCTGCTGGACAGGGCTCAGGCAGCCCGTGCGGAAATGATCGAAAAGGTTGCCGAGCAGGATGACAACCTGCTGGCCGACTGGCTGGAGGGTAAGGATCCCGATATTGAACAACTCAAGGCCGCCATTCGCCGCGCCACATTGGCCAACCGCATCGTGCCGGTGCTGTGCGGAACCTCTCTGAAAAACAAGGGGGTACAACCGGTGTTGGACGCGGTGGTCGACTATCTGCCCTCGCCTCTCGACGTGGGTGAGGTGGAAGGCGCCCATCCCACATCGGGACAGCCGGTTCCCTGCCGACCCACGAATGATGAGCCGTTGAGCGCCTTGTTGTTCAAGACAGTGACCGATCCCTATGCCGGGCAGTTGGGCTATGTGCGGATCTATTCCGGAGTCCTCAAGGCGGGCTCCAAGGTGTTGAATGCCCGGCTGGACCGGGCGGAAAGAGTCGGACGCCTGGAACGCATGTATGCCGCGCGCCGGGAGCATCTCAGCGAAGTGCACGCGGGAGACATCGCCGCCATCCTCGGGATGAAGCATGCGGTGACCGGTGACACGCTGTGTGATCCGGGGCATCCTGTGTTGCTGGAGTCCATCAACTTCCCCGAACCCGTCATTCAGATCACCGTGGCCCCCAGAACGGCGGACGACTACGACAATCTCGCCGAGGCCCTGCACCAACTGGCGCAGGATGACCCGACGTTCCGCACCGATGTGGATGAGACCACCGGACAGACCATCCTGGCCGGCATGGGCGAACTGCATCTGGAGGTTCTGCTAGACCGCTTGCGCATCGAGCATGGTGTGAACGTCCTCACCGGCAAACCCAAGGTCGCTTACAAAGAGACCATCACCCGACCGGTAGCGCGCGCCGAGGAGCAGTTTATCCGGCAGACCGGCGGGCATGGGCAATACGGCCATGTGGTGCTGTCCCTGCAACCCGCCGAGCGCGGCCAGGGTATTCTATTTGAAAACAGGATCAGTGGTGGCGCCATCCCCCAGGCATATATCCCAGCAGTGGAGACAGGTATCAGGGAGGCCTGTGAGAGCGGCGTCATCGGCGGCTACCCGGTCGCCGATATCCAGATCAGGCTGATCGATGGCTCCACCCACCCTGTGGACTCCAACCCGCT
This sequence comes from Pseudomonadota bacterium, assembly GCA_039714735.1. Lineage (GTDB taxonomy): Bacteria > Pseudomonadota > Gammaproteobacteria > Chromatiales > Chromatiaceae > JASJBU01. The sequence continues at coordinate 1,584 of JBDLIT010000106.1, read as the reverse complement.
GGCTTACAGAATAGCCGGCGGTATGGCGCTACGCACAGGCCTTGAGCAGGGTATGCCCGTGCTGCTGGAACCCGTGGTAAAAGCCGAGGTCTTGACGCCTGAGGAGCATTTAGGGAATGTGCTCGGTCAGTTAAATGCAAAGCGAGCGGAAATCGAGGACGTCGATGACCGCCCCAGCGAACTCAAGGCGATCCGCGCCATGCTGCCGCTGGCTGAGATGTTCGGTTACACCACCGAACTGCGCTCCGCAACCCACGGCCGTGGCTCATTCACCATGGAATTCGACCACTTCGCCCCGGCCCCACGGAAGCAGTAAATGCATGGAGCCTTACCTGGGTCAATGTGAGCAGCTTTGATCTTTGGCAATATACCTCAATCGAAATTTGTAGGAGCGGGCCATGCCCGCGAAAATCATTCGCGCCCATGGGGCGCTCCTACCTTCAGACTATTTCGACGAACATGCTTACTGATCAGGCATGTTGTTAGAGCTTGAACCAACCACCCAGGACCTGAACCATGTGCGGCATTTGTGGTGAATTACGTTTCGACGGCCGGCCGGCCGATCTTACCGTCATCCAGCGGATGACTACCAAACTGGAACGACGGGGACCCGATCACGGCGGCAGCTTCAGCGACGGTGCGCTCGGTTTCGGGCATCGCCGTCTCTCGATCATCGACCTCTCTGAGCATGCCAATCAGCCGATGGTGGATCAGGCCCTGAGCCTGGCCCTGGTGTTCAACGGCACCATCTACAACTACCGGGAACTGCGTGAGGAGTTGCGTGGTAAGGGCTACAGCTTTTTCTCCGATGGCGATACCGAGGTCATCCTCAAGGCCTGGCATGCCTGGGGTGAGGATTGTGTCGACCATCTGCAAGGCATGTTCGCCTTTGCAGTGTGGGACTTTCACAGCAATCACCTGTTCCTGGCCCGCGATCGCTTCGGCATCAAACCGCTCTACTACACGCTGGACAAGACCCGCCTGCGTTTCGCCTCTAATGTCCAGGCCCTCTTGGCTTCTGGAGATGTGGACACCAGCATCGATCCGGTAGCGCTGCATCACCAGTTCACTCTGCATGGCGTGGTGCCGGCGCCGCACACTATCTTCCAGGGCATCCGCAAGCTGGCGCCTGCCCACTGCCTGCTGGTCGACGAGTGGGGAGGACAATCTCTGCGCCGCTACTGGTCCTACCCGGCGACCCGGTCTGAGCAACCGATGAGCGATCAGGAGTGGCTGGATGCGATCCACGACGCCCTGCGCGAAGCGGTGCGCAAACGCAACGAGGTGGCGGATGTGCCGGTGGGCGTATTGCTCTCCGGCGGCCTCGACTCCAGCCTGCTGGTGGCCCTGCTGGCGGAGGCGGGGATCTCCGATCTGCGCACCTTTTCGGTGGGTTTCGAGGATCAGCCGGAGGAGAAAGGCAGCGAGTTCGAATACTCTGATCCGGTAGCCCAGATGTACGACACCAGCCACCATAAATTCCTGATGCCCAACAGCGAGGTGTTGAAGCGCCTGCCGGAAGCGGTGGACAACATGGCTGAGCCCATGTTCGGTCAGGATGCGGTGGCCTTCTACCTGCTCAGC
>JBDLIT010000105.1:0-14526 GCA_039714735.1 Pseudomonadota bacterium | reverse complement strand
ATCTGGAACCCGGAAGCCTTCTTCAACACCATGGTGGTGAATGGCGTGACCTGGCCAGAGCTCCAAGTAGCCCCGGCCCAGTACCGTTTCCGCCTGCTCAACGGCAGCAACTCGCGCTTCATCAACCTGGCCCTGATGGTTACCGACGCTGCGGGTAACCCCTTGCCTGGATGTGTGGAGAAGACAGTTTGGTTCATCAGTGGTAACGGTCAGCTCAAATCCAAGACGATCCGCGTGCGTGAGCTGGATTTCTACCAGATCGGCGCCGAGCAAAGTCTCTCTCCCCAGGTGACGGCGGTCAGGACCGGTTTTGCGACTACCCTTACCAGCGCGGGTTCTATCAACGACAGGCGTCGTGTAGTGAAACCTGTGGCCGCACCCAGCAGTCAGCAGGCGCTGCTGATGGGTCTGGCCGAGCGGGCCAACGTGATCGTGGACTTCCGTGGCCTGCCTGACGGCGCCATCATCACCATGACCAACACCGCCCCGGACGCCCCCTTTGGTGGCTTCCCGGATGTGCCGGCCGATCCAGCCACCACCGGTCAGGTGATGCAGTTCGTGGTCAACAGCGATCTGTTGGGCGCAAGCCCCACCGATGAAGTGCGTGACCCGATCACCGGTGCAATCACCAACCTCGACCCGACCCTCATTGCCAGCAACGTGGAAGATCTGGTAGTGAACGCCGCCGATCCGGACCTGGGCAACTACACCGTAGCCGTGACCAACCCAACACCCCGTGAACTGGCCCTGGTCGAGGAAGAGTCCACCCTGATCTGCGCCGACGTCGACCTGTTAGGCAATGTGGTACAGCTGGTGGATTATCTCCCTGTAGCTGGCGCCTGTGTCAGCCAAATCGACGGCACAACCCATCCGACCGCCCTGCCCTTTGCCCCCAAGGCCGCTGTAACCGGCACCGTGGATGCAGCCGGCATTCCGACGGTAACCCTCTGGTCTGACCCCATCGTCACCAATGTGAATGCCGACGGATCCGGCACCCAGACGGCGGAACAGTGGAACATCTGGAACTTTACCGTCGACGGTCACCCGATCCATGTGCACCTGGTGAAGTTCAGGGTGCTTGGCCGCTCCGCTATCGGTGGTGGCGCCAGTGTCATTTCCACCGCGACCGGCGCCCAACCCTGGGAGAACGGCTGGAAGGATACCGTCATCAGCTATCCGGGTGAGGTCACATCCATCGCAGCCGACTTCGATGTCAACGGTCTCTACGTCTGGCACTGCCACATCGTCGAGCACGAGGATAACGAGATGATGGTGCCCATGTGTGTGGGTGTAGCGGGCGTCGATTGTCCGAGCCAGCTCTTCTAAGAATAATGAATAATAACTAGCTCCAACCACAACTACAGGCCGCCTCCGGGCGGCCTTTTTTTGACTCCATTTTTTTGCCTGTTAATATCACAAAAAACATCCAGAAACATTCAGCAGGAGACACCCTCACTATGCGCACGCAGTTATCGGCAACCTTTCTTGTCTGTATATTGACCAGCAACGTCCAGGCAGCGGAACAGACCACACTCTCTGACGAGGCCGACCGCATCAACTACAGTATCGGCCACCAGATTGGCAGTGACTTCAAGCGCCAGAAAATTGGTCTTGACGAGCAAGCGCTCGAGCAAGGCATGCAGGATGGCCACACGGGTGCTGCCCCTCTGCTGGAACGGAAGGAGATGGACGCCACTCTGGTGGATCTCAAGCGCAAGATCTCCACGGAGATGAAAGAGAAGGCGACAGCACGGGTAACGGCAAGAAAAAAGGATGAAGCGGATAAACGCAGCCAAGGCGCGGCCTTCATGCTGGAAAATCAGGCCAAGGAAGGTGTAAAAACCATGCCCAGCAGGCTGCAATATAAGGTCTTAACACCGGGTAGCGGGCGGAAACCCACGGCTGATGACCAGGTCACGGTCAACTACCAGGCCCGGACCTTGAGCGGAAAGGTGTTCAACAGCTCTGACAGTAAAGGCAAGCCGGCCAGTTTTCGCGTGAGGAGCGTCGTCCCCGGCCTCAGCGAAGCCTTGCAAATGATGCAGCCAGGAGCAAAGTGGGAGCTCTACCTTCCCCCTGAGCTGGCTTATGGCCGGCAGGGCCCCCTGGCGCATCAGACCATCATTATTGAAGTTGAACTGCTCTCTATCGATAAGCCGGAGCAGACACACAAACATCAACAAATAGAGTAGCGACTCGAAGGTAGGGTGGATGAGGCGCCAGGCACCACAGTCCGAACGTGCACCAGGGTTTACGGCGCCGTAATCCACCAGAATCCGGCATCATGGTTTGACGTGATTGCTCCTTGGTGGATTGTGCTGCGCTTATCCACCCTACGGACTGATGTAGGGTGGATGAGGCGCCAGGCGCCACAGTCCGAACGTGCACCACGGTTTCCGGCGCCGTAATCCACCAGAATCCAGCATCACGGTTTGTCGTGATTGCTCCTTGGTGGATTGCGCTGTGCTTATCCACCCTACATTGATGGATTTTTACAACGACAGGGAATCTATCGCCTAAGGATTACTCTGGCGCCTTGGACTCACCGGCCTCAGGCTTTACCTCGGATTTTAGCTGTTCCTTCTCACCCTTCGCTTTTGGTTTTTCGGCTGCTGCCTCTTGCGTCTTGTTTTTCTCCTTTATCGGCAGATCAGGCTTCAGCCGTTTGTATGCATCAGGAACCTTCAATAGATTTTTCGCGACCCGACCATGAGCAACAGACTTGAACGTCTGGCTCTCTCCACCAGAGCTTTTGCTCAGAATCGAGACCTGACGTTCATCCGGGGTCGCCACGCCAGGCCAACCCAAGCCGATCCGCCGCGCCGACATGAACAGACGTGACAAGGTGATCATCTCGCGCGCGTTCAGACCGAGCAGCCCACCAGCGGTCATGCAGTGCTCCGCAATCATCTTTTTGTCTTTTCCCATTTCATGCACTTGCTGGCAGCTCACCCCAGAAACCGCCTGCTTTTTGGGAATGGGCATAAATTTTGGCGTATTCAATGGAGTGGCCGGCCAGTAGAGCCGCCCCATCCGGGTAACCTGAAAACTCTTTGCCTTATCATCCACCTCGAACATCAGCAAGCGTCCGGTATCCATCACGGTGTAGTCGTACTTTCCCTTGGGTTCGGATTCGAGCCGCAGCCAGCGCCCGCTAATGGAGATAGTGTGTTGGGTTTTGCTCCCATCCGCACCAGCCTGTTCATAAACCAGCGTGGAATCCGCATGAGCCAACGGTACAACACTGAATGCCGCTAATGCGGCGGTGATAATTTTCATGCGTTTGAACATTTTACTCCCCTTAATAACCTAGTTGTTATTTGATTTGTTTAAGCAGTTTACTGTAAACATAACCCCAAGAATACTGCAAGAATAACCAGCCACTTTGTTCTTGGTTCAGGACAAAAATTCTAGCGAGGCTGAGCCTCAGACCAAGATTTAGGAAGGGTTTTTCTCTCGCAAAGACGCAAAGCTCGCCAAGAAAAGACTTTGCGTCTTGGCGTCTTTGCGAGAGTTATTCCTGAAATTTGACTCACTTGCAAAGATCTTGCTCACTCAAGGATTTTTAGTGGCCTTGGCAGGACACGGCAGTGGAGAACAAGAATCTATTTTCACTCCAGTGATTAAGGCTGGTATCATCTAGCGCAATTAAAAATCCGTGCTCCAGCTCTTATGCTAAAAAACGCCGTCAGTCATTGCGGCAGGCTTCCGATCTGTAACGGGCGATGCACACCAGAAGAATATGCGCCAAAGGAGAATCCAGGTGAAGACTTTAGCAGTATCTTTGTTCACTACTATCCTGATTACCAATAGCTACGCAGCAGAACAGCCTGTAGCGCTCAAGGATCAAACAGCCAAGATCAATTACAGCGTGGGCTATCAGATTGGTGGCGATTTCAAATATCAAGAGATTGAAATTCGCCCTGAAGCCATCACACAAGGGATACAGGACGCACTTTCAGACAATGAGCCCCTGATGACGCCCCAGGAGATAAAAAGAACCATGGGGGACCTGGGCAAGCACGTCGCGGAGCTGAAGAAAAAGAAAAGAGCGGAGAGTCTCAAGCTACAAATCGACAAGAACCGTCAGTTTCTGGAGCAAAACGCCAAAAGAGTGGGGGTAACGACGACTGCGAGCGGCCTGCAGTACAGAGTCCTCGAACAGGGAGGCGGCAAACACCCGAAGTTGAGCGACAAGGTACTGGTCAGCTACCGCGGCAAGCTTATCGACGGGACGGAATTCGACAGTTCCCGCAGCCGCAACAAGCCCGCCAGCTTTCAGGTGGATCAGGTTATCAAGGGTTGGACCGAAGCCCTGCAGCTGATGCAACGGGGTGATCATTGGCAGCTGTTCATCCCCTCCGAACTGGCCTATGGCGAGAATGGCTCCGGCGCGAAAATCCCCCCCCACAGCACCCTGATATTCGATGTAGAGCTGATCTCGATCCAATAACGAGCAAGTGGAGCAGGGCGCATAGTCAGGCTTACCCCAGATCATGGCTAGGTAGCGTTCGTTTAGAAACAAGGTCATTCCCTCCCCCCAGCCCCTCCCGGTGGGAGGGGGAGTTTCTGGACGGTCACTAGGTAAAAAACAGATGAAAGAGCAGTATTTAAATAGCCGGAGAGTGTGCAGATCATCTTTTGCCACACTCCTTTGCCTGGCGTTCGCATTGAATAGCCCACTCGCACACTCCTCCCCTGAAACGGATGCTCTTGAGGTCACCGAGAGCCAGCACGAAATGCTGGCGCAATCCAACATGGACCAGGGCCATCAGCATGACCACCAGCAAGCGGCCTATGTCTGCCCCATGCACCCGGACGAGGTCAGCGACAAGCCCGGAAAATGTTCCCAATGCGGAATGTTTCTGGTGAAGCAGGAGGCTGGCGCCCCGGATCGAACTGCCATGCCCATGGCGGACATGTCTCATCAGCACGAACACCAAGAGGCGCGCTATGTCTGCCCCATGCACCCGGACGAGGTCAGCGATAAGCCCGGGAAATGCTCCCAATGCGGCATGTTTCTGGTGGCTCAGGAGATGGGTGGGAGTAAAGTCGATCACTCGACGCACGATCACGCCGCCCCTATGACCAAGGGTATGGAGCAAGGAAATATGCCCATGCCCCCAAAAGATAAACCTGCCCTGTTTTGGGAAAACACAGAATTCCAAACAACCCGCAAGATGGAGCATACGCATTCAGAGTCCGCCCAGCATGATCACTCGATGCCGAAACGCATGACTCTGGATCTTCCCGGAGCAACCACAGTCGAGCAGACCATGCAGGAGAGTCCGGTGGAACATGCTCGTAAGCATCAGGATCCAACCTACGTCTGTCCCATGCATCCACAAATCATCAGCAAGGACCCAGACGGTTCCTGCCCGATTTGCGGTATGGACCTGGTGGAGAAGACTATTGAAAAAAGCGTCGTAGAGCACCAACACGACCCGGGCACGACCTATATCTGCCCCATGCATCCACAGATCATGCAGCATGAGCCTGGTGGCAGCTGCCCGATCTGCGGCATGGACCTGGTAGCCAAGGAGAGCGCCGCACCAACCGGGGAGCATCCTCAGGTCTTCCTGTCGGGCGCTGTGATCCAGAACATGGGGGTCCGCACCACCAAGGTGCAAAAGCAATCCCTGGAAAAAGAGGTCAGAACCCAAGGCATAGTCACCGCGGATGACGACCGTATCCTCTACATCCACCCACGGGCCGGCGGTTGGGTGGAGAATCTCTACCTGACCACAGAAGGCGACAGGGTCGAACGCAAAGATGAGCTGATAGATTTCTATTCACCCTGGATCAACCGGGCCCAACTCGATTTCATCACTGCCCTGGAAGAGCATGATCTGGTCGCCTTCGACCCTAGTCGAAAGACCGAACTTTCCGCCAAGGTGGATTCCTTGCGTAACTCCCTGCGTCTGCTGAATGTGTCACCCATGGATATCATGCGCGTCGAAAACAGCCGCAAAGTACAGAATACGATTCAGCTCATGGCGCCCCAGGGTGGCCTGGTGACCGAGCTGAATGTGCGTGAAGGGACTTACGTGGAGCCCTATCAATCGATGTTCACGATTGTAGACCTGAGCGAGGTCTGGGTGATGGTGAACATCTACGAACACCAGGCTCCCTGGGTCAGGAAAGGCCACAAGGTAGAGATCACCGCTCCCGCCATCCCCGGACGAACCTGGGCCGGCGTGGTCGACTTCATCTACCCGGAGGTGGACCTGAAGACCCGCACCCTGCGCGCCCGGATCGAGGTAAACAACCCGGACGAGGCCTTGCTGTTGAACATGTTCGTACAGGTCGATCTCTCATCCAGTGCAACCAAGCATGATGTCCTCAGCGTGCCCCGCGAGGCGGTTATCATCACCGGTGAGCGGGAACTGGTAGTGATCTCACTGGGTAAAGGGCATTTCCAGCCAGTGGAAGTGACCACGGGCATCTGGAGTGGCGGCCGAGCTGAGATCCTCTCAGGGCTCACCGAAGGGGACGAGATAGTGGTCTCCGGGCAGTTCCTGATCGATTCCGAATCCAGCCTGCAGGCCAGCTTTCTGCGCATGATGGAGTAGGATTGGTGACGAAGAGCATGCCGGTTCGCATCATTGAGTGGTCCCTGAGGAACCGCCTGCTGGTCATTATCATGACCCTGATAATCAGCATCTGGGGTTGGCTGATGGTCCAGCAGACCCCACTGGATGCCATCCCCGACCTGTCGGATGTGCAGGTCATCATCAAGACCAGTTATCCCGGCCAGTCCCCCCGGGTCATCGAGGATCAGATCACCTACCCAATCACCACCACCATGATGTCGGTGCCCGGCACCCGGGTGGTGCGCGGCTACTCATTCTTCGGCGATTCCTATGTCTATGTGATCTTCGATGACGATACGGATATCTACTGGGCCCGCTCCAGGGTACTGGAATATCTCAATCAGGCCAGCGCGGACCTGCCGGACGGCGTAGTGCCCCGACTCGGCCCGGATGCCTCTGGAGTCGGTTGGATCTACAGCTATGCACTGGTTGACAAGAGTGGCCGGCATGATCTGGCCCAGCTGCGCAGCCTGCAGGACTGGTTCCTGAAATACGAACTGCAGGCCGTTGCGGGTGTGTCTGAGGTGGCCACGGTCGGCGGTATGGTAAAACAGTATCAGGTGGTGCTGAATCCGGAAAAACTGCGTGCTTACGGCATCCCGTTCAGGCAGGTGGCAGACGCCATTCGCAACGCCAACCGGGAGGTGGGCGGCTCGGTAATCGAGATGGCCGAGTCCGAGTACATGGTGCGCACCCGGGGTTATATCAGCTCCCTGACCGACATCGAGCAGATCCCCATCGATGTCACGGAGGATAACATCCCAATCCTGCTGCAGGACCTGGCCCATGTGCAGATCGGCCCCGAGATGCGCCGCGCCATCGCAGAACTGGATGGTGAGGGAGAGGTCACCGGCGGTATCGTGGTGATGCGTTATGGAGAGAATGCCCTGACCACCATCTCGGCAGTCAAGGAGAAACTGGAAACCCTTAAGCCGGGACTGCCTGACGGGGTGGAGATCGTCGAGACCTACGACCGCTCCGGTCTGATTCTGCGTTCGGTGGACAATCTGACCGAAAAACTGATCCAGGAGCTGATCGTAATCTCCCTGGTGTGCCTGGTTTTCCTGTTCCACATCCGCTCCTCCATCGTTGCCATCGTAAGTCTGCCCCTCGGCATCCTGATCGCGTTCATCATCATGCGCCAGCAGGGGATCAACGCCAACATCATGTCTCTCGGCGGTATCGCCATCACCATCGGCGCCATGGTGGATGCCGCCATCGTGATGATCGAGAACGCCCACAAGCACCTGGAACGGGCGGGACCGAAACTGAGCGATAGTGAGCGCTGGCGGGTGATCGGCCAGGCCACCGCCGAGGTCGGCCCGGCCCTTTTCTACTCACTACTCATCATCACCCTGAGCTTTCTCCCGGTGTTCGCCCTGGAGGCCCAGGAGGGTCGGCTGTTTACCCCCCTGGTCTATACCAAGACCTTCGCCATGGCAGCGGCGGCCGGACTCGCAGTGACCCTGGTGCCGGTGCTCATGGGCTATTTCATCCGCGGACAGATTCCCACCGAATCCTATAATCCACTGATCCGGGTATTGATTGCGTTCTACCGCCCACTGCTGCGCCTGGTGCTGGCCATGCCGCGCACCGTATTGCTGGTTTCGTTGCTGATCGTGCTCAGTATTTCCGTGCCATTATTCGGTATCAAGGGCATGCTGGAACCCCTCGAATGGCCGATCCGGCTCACTCAACTCGTGGCCCCTGAATGGAGTGAGGAGAAACTCCAAAGTATCGAGGAATGGGAACAACAACAGGCCAGCTCGTGGCGCAATACATTTTCCGAGACACCCTGGCTGGCGCGCCTGGGTAAAGGCCTGGGTTCCGAGTTCATGCCTGACCTGTTCGAAGGCGACCTGATGTACATGCCGACCACCCTGCCCAGCCTCTCCATCGGCAAGGCCCAGGAACTGCTGCAGCAGACCGACCGCCTGATTCGCCAGACCCCGGAGGTGGAACGGGTATTCGGCAAGATCGGCCGGGCCGAGACCGCCACCGATCCGGCGCCCCTGACCATGATCGAAACCCTGATCAAGCTCAAGCCGCAGGCTGAATGGCGGCCGGGCATGACCCTGGAAAAACTCAAGCAGGAGCTGGATCAACGGGTGAAATTCCCCGGCCTGACCAACGCCTGGATCATGCCGATCAAGACGAGGATCGACATGCTCTCCACCGGTATCAAGACCCCGGTGGGGGTCAAGGTGGCGGGTAGCGACATCGAGACCATCGAACGTATCGGCCGGGAGATCGAACAGGTTCTGATGCCCCTGAACGGGACCGCCTCGGTCTACTCGGAAAGGGTCGCCGGGGGCCGCTATATCGAGATCATTCCCAAACGTCTGGAGGCGGCCAGACTGGGGCTCAACATCGAGGATATCAACGAAATCGTCAGCGCTGCCGTGGGTGGTGTGAACATCACCCAGACGGTGGAGGGATTGGAGCGCTATCCGGTGAATCTACGCTTTCCGCGGGAACAGCGGGATGACGTGCACAAGCTGCGGGAATTACCCCTCGTCACCCAAACCGGTGCGCAGATACCTCTGTCGCAGATCGCCGAGGTCAAGGTGATGGATGGCCCACCCATGCTGAAGAGCGAGAATGGACGCATCAACGGCTGGACCTTCGTCGATATCCGCAATGTCGATCTGGGCAGTTATGTCGATGTAGCGAAAGCGGCCGTGCGGGAGCAGGTTGAGCTGCCGCCAGGCTATTCCATCGCCTGGTCGGGCCAGTACGAATACATGATCAGGGCTCAGGAGAAGCTGATGAAGGTCGTACCCATGACCCTGTTGATCATCTTTCTGTTGCTGTACCTGATCTTTCGCCGGATCACCGAAGCCGTTATGGTGCTGCTCTCCCTGCCCTTCGCCCTGGTGGGAGGATTCTGGCTGCTCATATTGCTGGACTACAACCTGTCCGTAGCGGTTACCGTGGGATTTATCGCCCTGGCGGGCGTTGCCGCGGAATTCGGGGTGATCATGCTCCTGTATCTGGATAACGCCCTCGACAAATATGCTCGGGAGGGCCGCTTGAATGACCGCCAGGATCTGAAAAACGCCATCATGGAAGGTGCTGTGCTGAGGGTGAGGCCCAAGGCGATGACAGTTGCTGTCATCATCGCCGGTCTGCTGCCGATCATGCTCAGCGCAGGAACCGGTTCTGAAGTGATGCAGAGAATTGCAGCGCCGATGATTGGCGGTATGATCACCGCACCTCTGTTGTCGATGCTCGTGATCCCTGCCGTCTATCTGCTCTGGAAACAGCGGGAGATGCGCCAACGGTCTAAAAAATCACCAGCGCCCCCTGCAGAATGATCATCTGAAAAATATTTACCCGCGACATCGGATTGCGCTGGGAACTGTTGGTAACAAAGGCGGCGGAGAAGACCTTAAATACAACATCCAGCCACCCCCCACAAATACTAAATAGTAAGTATTGCCCCACTCCTTCTTAGTTGGTAGGGTCTCATACTCATATAGAATAAAAATCTAGGGACGGTTTGGCTAATAGCCTTGACAACCAGTTGCCAAGCGGCCCTTTCCATTAAAAACCAACTTAAAGCATTGATACCATGAAGCGCATTATTCTCTCTATGATGGCCGTTGGGCTATTCCACAATGTCTGCCAGGCCGAAGACCAGGCTCAGCTCACTACCGAGCAAGACAAAATCAGCTACAGCGTCGGTTACCAGCTTGGTGAGGTCGCCACCAAGGGCCAATCGATGAAACTCAACAATGAGATCGTACTGCGGGGCGTGCAGGATGCACTCACCAATACGGCTCCGAGTCTTACCCCTGAAGAGCGGCAAGCTGCCCTGAATACATTGAAGGAGCAGATGGTTGCTGCACAAAAGCAGAGAGCCGATGCGATTGCCAAGATAAACCTCGAAGCAAGCAATAAGTTTTTTGCCGAGAACGCCAAGAAAGAGGGTGTGACTACCCTACCGAGTGGTTTGCAGTATAAAGAGCTGACAGCAGGTTCGGGCAAGTCGCCGAAGGCCGAAGACGGCGTTACTGTGCACTATCGTGGAAAGCTTCTGAATGGGACTGAATTCGACAGCTCGCACAAGAGAAATAAGCCGGCCACATTTCAGGTGAACCGGGTGATCAAGGGTTGGACAGAAGCGCTGCAACTGATGCAGGAAGGTGACAAATGGGAAGTCTACATTCCACCTGAGCTGGGTTATGGCCCACGGGGCGCCGGACGCAACATCCCGGCTAACAGCGCATTATTATTCGAGGTCGAACTGATCTCGGTTAATTGACGGTATAAAACCAGCAGTTCACTGCCCGAGACCGGTGAGTGAATCTGCAGATCCGGACCCGTCATGGTAGACACCGGCCATGACGGGCCGTAGGCCCATAAGCGACTCTCAGGCACACTGCCATTGGCTGAGATCAATTGCTTATCCTATAACTTAATAATTATAAAACAATCAGGAGGCAGGCAATCATGCGTCTACTCATCGTAGAGGATGATGAGCTGCTGGGTGATGGATTACAGGCCGTACTGCAACAACGCGGCCACACCGTAGACTGGGTCCAGGATGGCATATCAGCTGATCATGCATTGCACAGGGAATGCTACGACCTCGCTATATTGGACCTGCAGTTGCCGAATATATCGGGCCAGGAGTTACTCTCACGGCTGAGGTCCGAGAGCAAGGATATACCCGTGCTCATTCTAACCGCCAGGTCGGAGCTGAATAACCGGGTCAATCTGTTGAACAGCGGGGCGGACGACTATGTCGTCAAGCCGTTCGAGATGGATGAACTCTATGCGCGCATCCAGGCGCTGCATCGTCGCAATAAAGGACATGCCTCGCCACAATTGCAGGTGGACAACCTCTGCCTTGACCCGCAGGCCCACACTGTGACCGTCGATGGAAACCCGGTGAACCTCTCAAGCCGTGAATTCAGCGTCTTGCAGCTACTCATGGAAAACAATGGCCGGGTGATTTCCCGCGCCCAGATTGAAGAGGCGCTGTATGGCTGGGGGGATGAGGTCGAGAGTAACGCCGTGGAGGTACACATCCATCATCTGCGAAAAAAGCTGAAGATCAACCCCATCCGCACCATTCGCGGCGTCGGTTATATCGTCGGGTAGTTAAAAGTGCGCTCCATCCAACAACGCTTACTCATCATTATCCTCAGCATTTTTTTGCTGTTCATGGTGCTGATTGCGACCTTTTTCTGGTGGCGCAGCAGCGCTGAGATCAACCGGGTGTTCGACAATGATCTCTCGCAGATTGCCACCCTCATCGGGGTCATCGCCCTGCACGAAGAAGAGGAGAGGGATCTGGAAGATCTGGGTGAGGATCTGCACGAGCATGGATATGAGTTCCCCATCATCTTTCAGGCCTGGTCTGACACAGGACTGTTATTGCTGCACGGACCTGGAGCACCTTTAGAGCACATCACCAGCAAATCCACCAAGGGCTTTTCAGATGTCGAAATAGAGGGCGAGGCCTGGCGCGCCTACACACTCTCTTACCCCGGTCACGTGCATCTGGTGCATGTAGCCCAGTCCTATTCAACACGCAATGCGCTGGTCCGGGAGTTTGCCCTGAATACCCTCATGCCGATTATTCTGTTATCCCCGTTTCTCGGCCTGCTCGGATTTGCCATCAGTCGGGGACTGGCTCCGCTACATTGGCTGGCGCAACAGATCTCCAGCAGAGATCAGGGTAATCTGGATCCGCTCCCGACCAAAGATGTGCCCAGTGAAGTTTCCGTGATGGTGAACGAAATCAATGCGTTGTTCATTCGCCTCAAAGAGGCGATGGATCGATACAGCCGCTTTACCTCCAATGTGGCGCATGAACTGCGTAACCCGATCGGTGGCGTCATCACCCAGGCCCACTCCGCAATGAGCGCCACGGAAGAAGAACCCCGCCGCCATTCACTCTCTCAGGTCATCAAGGGTTCCAACAAGCTCAGCCACATCATCGACCAGCTGCTGACCCTCGCCAAGATTCATCCCGACCATTTACGGAATAACTTCGTTACCTTAGAGCTGCACGCCATCGCCGTGGAGGTCATGTCGGAGCTGTCAGCGGCTGCCCTGCAGAAGGGGCTTGAGGTTGAACTCATTGGCGAGGGTCCCATTCATATCCACGGCAATCAGGAACTCACCGGAATTCTACTCAGCAACCTGATTAGAAACGCCATTCACGCCACCCCGGCACCAGGACGCATTCAAGTCACAATATCTGAGAATCCAACTGGACCTTGTCTCGAAATCGAGGATACGGGACCAGGAATTCCAGAACCCGAAAGACAGAAGATCTTCGAGCGTTTTTATCGCCTTCCAGGAAACACTACCCCCGGCTCCGGACTTGGCCTCTCAATTGTCGAGGCGATCATTAGGGTGCATGCCGGCGCCATCTCTATTTCTGCTCCGGAGCACAATTCCGGCCTTATTGTGACCGTTCAATACCCATCTGCGGAAAAAACAAACTCATTCCAGTAAATAAACGATTTTTTAGCGAAAAACCTAGGGAATTCCATAAGTGACCAGACGCTTGATGCAGTGTTAGGCTTGCGCACCCTGTCAGTCTATCTGGCTTCAATCTGGCAAGACCGTTTCTCAAGAGCTCCGCTCAAACTGAATGGCTTTGTCGACCATGCCCAAAAATCCCAATTCTCGGAGGAGATCTATGAGCAAATTCGGTCAGTTCACAACCTGCGGTTTCGCCGCCTTCGCATTAGCTGCCATCGCCAGTACTGCATTCGCCAGTAAACATTCGGATGATGATGCAAACTATTGTATGGAGGTCATGGTCGGGCCATTTCACATGGACATGAATGAAAATACCGGTGCTTGCACGGTCAAAGATTACCTGGATGGTGAACTGCAGGAGTCATTCTACCCCTTTACTCAGGAAGAGCACCTGTTCAATTGCGACTATTTCGGCCCCATGACACCCCTGAAATTCGGAGATGACACGGTCGTTAAAGTACCCTCATCGGTCTCAGGTGTCATTTCAGGCACTATAGACGGCTATCCGTTCGAAGCTGATCTGATGTGCGCCAGTCTCACCAACTGGTACCAAGACTCCTGTACTGACCCAGAAGATCCCAGCAGCTGCACCTTTCAATTGGCGCAGCCTTTCTTGAAGATGAACCTGCCTTTCCCACGAGTCACTGAGGTGTCTGTGTTCGATGGCATCATTGAGGGTGAAAACGGCAAACAGATCCCCATAGTGATGGCAACCCGTGCAGCCGGCATCATGCACCTGGAAGACTTGGTTGATTTTGAAATTGGTGCATCGATTACGCATAGCCTGCTGGGTCTTGCCACCTACGAAGAAGACGACGATGAAGTCGAACTGGAAACTATGGGTGGCAGCGCTGATCTGTTGCTCCAAGGACATATCTTCTCTCCCCTACCAGTTGGGGATGGTGAAGAGGATGACACGGGAGCCGCCGTCATCAAAGGCAGCATCTGCAGCAAAGACCTGTTCAAGGAGTTGAGGAGCCGCGACCATCGTGGACGTGACGATGATTAATTAAAATCACATCAGGGGTGATCAAATAAGCCGTATGCTTATTTAAGATCACCTGAAATAACAAAAGCGCATCCGGTTAGTCCGGATGCGCTTTTTTTTTGCTAAGAAACGAGACTTAGATATCTTGACGGGCCGGCCCGAAAGGTACGCGCTCCATGCTTGCAGATCGATACTCTTCCATCTTCTGCTGCATTGCCGCACGGCGCACTTCCATCGCTTTGATCATCTCGTCACGACGCACCTGTGACTCTTCGATGCGCTTAGCGATGTGCGCAGGCACCTCGCGGTCTGCGGGAGCGGACTTCTCCATCTCTTCCAGCATCTGAGCGCGTTGAGCTTGCATGGCCTCTTGCCTGGCCTTGAACTCGGTATCCATGGTGGTGCGGGGATCGGTATCGAACTGCTCAAACTGCTGGCGCT
>JBDLIT010000104.1:0-14725 GCA_039714735.1 Pseudomonadota bacterium | reverse complement strand
GAGGCGAACTCTCTGGCATTGCTGATCCCCGAAGGGGTGGGATTGCGACTTCCGACAATGGCGAGTTGCGGTTGGCTGAGAAGTTCCGGGTTGCCATGGACAAAAAGGATGGGGGGTGGGTCATGAATTTCAGCCAGCAGGACTGGATAGAGTGGGTCGGCAAGGGTGAGGAGGTGATGGTCGGGATGGTTGATCCAGTCCAGCGAGGGTTGAATGGATTTGCGGTCCCCCGTGGAAAGATAATCGACGCCGCGCTGTGCAATGCCGGCTTCTCTGAGCTGGGTTGCTGAAGCCGAGAGGATGGCATCGACAGTCCCGAAGTGGGAGAGGAGTTTCAGAAAGGTCCGGCTGCCAATCCCTGGAGCCTGGCTGATCAGCAGCCAGGCTTCATGATCTGAAGAGGGAGTTGTCGGCTGGTCATCCATGACACGCCCCGCTTAAGCGGACAGTATCAACCTTCCTTGGGTGGACGGACCCAGTCCAGCACATGGAGTGATTTTGTGGCATGCATGATCAGCGCAAAGCTGACCCGTTCGAAGGTGCGGAATACCATCAGATGACCGGCCTCTTCCAATGGCAGGGTGACCGTCGCCCCACGGCCTGCCACGACGTCCCGGATCTCGTGTCCGCCTTGCAGGATTTCAAGTACATGACCAGGCTCCAGCCCATCCTGGGCGCCTTTGTTCAGCACGACCACATTGTATTGTCCGATTTGAGAGACGCCATTGAGTACCGAGATGATGCGCCCTTCGATATCGCCTTTGGGGATGCGTGGCTGGAAGTTGACCATCGGTTCATCTTCGGCGGTCCTGATCAGACGGTCGCCGATCACGGCTTCCATCTCTGAGCTTGCGATCAGTAACTTAGCGGGGTCGCCGGTACGTTGCAGTTCGGCGTCACCGATATATTGCGCTTCATACCCCAGGATCTCAGCGGTATCAGGATCTTTGTAGGGTTTGCCTGGTCGAACAAGCGTATAGCGGGAGGGCTGCTGTTGTTCGATGCTTCTTGCATAGAAGCTGATTCCAGCGCCCCCCACGATATGATCATCAAGGAAATGGACCACATAGGGTGCGAGTTCCAGTTCACCCTCCTCCAGCACGTAGGGCTCGGTGAGGAACTGGGCGATCGCATCCACCGGGATGGTGGGGATGGCGGTATCCAGCGGTTGGGCGCGGATCGACGGTGAAAGCTTTTTGAACCTGGAGCCGCGTTGCAGAGTCAGCAGCGGACGGCCATCCTGATAGGTCAGGATGATCTCGTCTCCAGGATAGATGAGGTGTGGGTTTTCGATCTGGGGATTGACAAACCAGACCTCCGGCCAGAGCCAGGGATCACGCAGGAACATGGCGGAAATATCCCACAGGGTATCCCCTTTAACGACGATATGGCTTTGCGGGTGTGCCGGGTTTAGGTTGACCGGTCCGGCAGCCAAGGCGCTACATGAGAGCAGCAGTCCAGCAATGAATCCAATGATTTTTTGATTAAAATAAGGCATGTTGTTTCCCTTAATACGAACCAGGTTTATTTCTTCTGAATTGCGCGGATTCCTGCCGGAAATTGTTCCCAGATTCCAGTATGATCATAATGTTAGCGCAATTTCTTGCAACTGTTTTATAGAATTTTGGAAAAACTGATGGCGATTCTCGACATACTCCATTTTCCCGACCCCCGCTTACGCAACCAGGCGAAACCTGTTGTAGCGGTCACTGATGCGGTCCGCCGTCTGGTGGATGATATGTTTGAAACCATGTATCAAGCCCCAGGCATTGGCTTGGCGGCGAACCAGGTGAACGTGGCCAAGCAGGTTGTGGTTATTGATCTCTCGGAGGAGAAAAACCAGCCGCTGTGTCTGATCAATCCGGAAATTCTGGAGAAGGATGGTGAGGAACAGATGGAAGAGGGCTGTCTTTCCGTGCCGGGAGTCTATGAACCGGTAAACAGGGCGGCCCATATCCGCATCCGGGCCTTCAACCGGGATGGCGAGTCCTTCGAAATGGAGGCTGAAGGCCTGCTGGCAGTCTGTATTCAACACGAAATTGATCACCTCGCCGGTAAGCTGTTTGTAGATTATCTGTCCAGTCTCAAGCGGCAGCGCATCCGTAAAAAGCTTGAGAAAGAGAACCGGCAGAATCCGACTGATACCGGCACTCATCAGGTTATCTAGCGGCCCGTCACAAAATATATTAAGTACTTTAATCGTCGCCAGGGAGATGTCTGAGAGGTTGATCCCAATCCTGATGATCAACTCGGGGCTCCCTAAGGGTTAGTTTATGTCTGAATCGCTGAACATCATTTTTGCCGGCACCCCCGGGTTTGCCGCAGAGGCGCTCAAAGCCCTGCTCGGCAGTGAACACCGGGTGATTGCTGTCTATACCCAGCCTGACCGCCCCGCAGGGCGTGGGCGTAAGTTGACCTATGGTCCAGTGAAGCAGCTTGCTATGGATTCTCAGATTCCGGTCAAGCAACCAAAATCACTCAAAGGGGAACCCGAGCAGGCAGAACTGCAGGCGTTGGATGCGGATCTTATGGTCGTGGTGGCCTATGGCTTACTCCTGCCACAAGCGGTACTGGATGCTCCGCGTCTCGGCTGCATCAATATCCATGCTTCTTTATTGCCACGCTGGCGCGGGGCGGCGCCAATTCAGCGCGCCATCATGGCGGGCGACCGTGAGTCCGGGGTCACTATCATGCAGATGGAGGCAGGGCTCGATACCGGCCCCATGCTGCATATCCTGAGATGCCCTATAGATGATGACGATACCGGCGGCGCCCTGCATGACCGGCTGGCCAGTCTCGGCGCCCGGGCATTATTGGAGGCCCTGCCAAAACTGGCGGCAGGCGACATAGCGCCGGAAACACAGAATGACAACCTGGCGAATTACGCCTCCAAGCTCGATAAACGGGAGAGTCAGATCGATTGGAGTCAGCCGGCTGCACAGATTGATCGTAGGGTGCGGGCCTTCAACCCCTGGCCGGTGGCGCAGGCCGATTTTCAGGGTAAAGTGATGCGCATCTGGGAGTCTCAGGTTGTCGAGGCGGCTGTTGAGGCACCGCCTGGTACGGTCGTATCGAGCGGTAAGGATGGCATCGATGTGGCCACCGGTCAGGGCCTGCTGCGTATCCGCAAACTTCAGATGCCAGGTAAGCGGGCCATGGCAGCTGTAGATTTTCTCAATGCCCATGTGGTAGATGGTATTGTCCTCGGTTAAAGCGTCTGCAAAAGGGCGCAGTTCCAAGGACCCCAATACTCGTCTGGTTGCGGCGTTGATCCTGAAGGACGTATTGGCGGGTCGTTCTCTGTCCGACGCGGTGCCCGATCATCTCATGCAGTTGGAGAACCCCCGTGACCGGGCTTTCTCCCAGGAGTTGAGTTACGGAGTCATGCGCTGGCATCCAAGGCTTACCTGGCTGCTGCGCCAACTGCTGAAAAAACCCCTCAAATCTAAGGATCGCGATATCAGCGCGCTGTTGCTGATCGGGCTCTACCAGCTGCTCTATCTGCGCGTGGCGGATCATGCCGCAGTGCATGAGACTGCTGGGGCGGCCAACGGCTTACGTAAGCGCTGGGCGGTGGGTCTGATCAACGGTGTATTGCGTGAGTTTCAGCGTCGCCAACAGAGCCTGCTCGAGGCGCTGGAAGAGAATGCCGAAGCCGCTACTGCCATGCCCTCCTGGTTACTGGAACGCATCCAGCGGCAATGGTCGGAGCAGTGGAAGGAGCGTGCTGCAGCAATGACTGAACGACCGCCCATGAGTTTGAGAGTCAATCGGCATATTACCGGGCGGGAAGAGTATCTCGAACGCCTGCAACAACAAGAACTCTCCGCCGCTCCTATTCCCGCGATCCGTTCCGGGGTGATTCTGGATAAGCCGCTCGATGTCGTATTACTGCCTGGTTTCACAGAGGGCATGGTCTCCGTGCAGGATGGTGGAGCGCAGTTGGCGGCTGAGTTGTTGGATGTCCATTCAGGACAAAGGATTCTCGATGCATGTGCAGCACCGGGTGGTAAAACCGGACATATTCTGGAATCAGCCAATGACTTGAGGGTAACGGCGGTTGATGTGGATGACGCACGCCTGCAGCAGATCCATGAGAACCTGAAACGCCTGAAACTGAGTGCGGAGGTGGTGCAGGGAGATGCGGCGCAGCCCCATGGTGAGTGGGCCAAGCGGCAGTATGACAGGATCCTGCTGGACGTGCCCTGTTCGGCTTCTGGCGTCATCCGGCGCCATCCTGACATCAAGTATCTGCGCAGGCCGGAAGATATCAAGGCCTTGGCCGATCTGCAGAGCCGTATACTGGATGCGATTTGGCCGCTTCTGAAGCCGGGTGGAAAGATGCTCTATGTCACCTGTTCCTTTCTGCCTGAAGAGAACGAACACCAGCTATCGGCCTTTTTGCAGCGCGAACCGGGTACGCGGGAACTGCCGATTTCAGCGTCCTGGGGAGAGGCGCGGAAGGTCGGTAGGCAGATTGCGCCAGGCATGCTGAATATGGATGGTTTTTACTACGCCCTGCTGCAGAAGGCATTGGGATGAGCTTCACAATGCGTCTTTTTTGCCTGTTTTTGATGCTCTGGACTGGCTGGGCGGGAGCGGCGGATTTTTATATTCGAGAGGTACAGATCGAGAAGTCGGATAAACAGTATCTGCTGAGTATGCAGGTTGAATACCAGATGAGCCAGACGGCCCTGGAGGCCTTGAGCAATGGTGTGCCTCTGTTGTTGGAGGTGCGGGTGTTGGTCGAGAAGGTCTGGGGCAGCTTTTGGGAGCAGAGCCCGGTCGAACTCAGGCTGCGCTATCAGATTCGATATCTTGCCTTGACCGGCCTCTATCGGGTGGTGGATATGCAGAGCGGGGATGAGGAGAGTTTTGTCACCCGGGATGCAGCGCTGCATGCGCTGGGTGAGTTGACGCGCTTTGAACTGGTCTCTACCGATGATTTGACGCCTGGCGAGGACTACCATGTCCGGTTACGCGCGGAGCTGGATATCGAATCGCTGCCCTTGCCCTTGCGTCCACTGGCCTATCTGGGTAAGGGCTGGAAATTGACAAGTGAGTGGAGCCAATGGCCTCTAAAACCGTAAAACGCCTGCGCCTTGGAGGTGTCTCCGTCGTTCTGCTGCTGGTGCTGTTGCTTGTTTCCCTGCACCTGATGAGCAACGCGGTACAGAATTCCGCTGAACTCAGTCGCTACTTCGTCCCGTTACTGCTGGTCAACCTGCTGGGAATGTTCATTCTCATCGGCCTGATCGCCTACAATACCATCCGCCTGATCCGCCAATCTCTGCGCCATCGAGCCGGTTCCCGCTTGACAGTGCGCATGGTGATTATCTTTGTGCTGATCTCACTGGCCCCGGTGGGGGTGGTCTACTACTACTCCTTCAGTTTCCTGCAGGGTGGCATCGACAGCTGGTTCGATGTGAAGATTGACCAGGCGATGGAAGACGCTCGAGAGCTGGGACAGGCCTCTTTGGATCTGAACCAACGGGTGTGGCTCAAATATACCGAGCAGCAGCTTTTGAGTATCGATGATACCTCCGAGACCGCCCTCTCTCTGACCACGGCGGAACTGCGTCAGCAGTCTGGGGCGTTAGAGCTCTCCCTCATGGAGCTGGGTGGTCAGATTATCGCCTACTCGAATGCGGTGGCCACGGAACTGGCGCCGGCCAAGCCCGATGATTTCATCCTGCAACAGCTGCGGGATGGGCAAAGCTATGTGGGCTTGACCCGTGAAAATGACGAGTTGATGATCAGGGTTGCCGTGCCTGATCCCCTCGGCAGGCCTTTTGCGCTATTGGGTATCTATCCCTCGTCCGAGAGAGTCAACTCGCTTTCAGACAAGCTGGAGCTGGCCTACAACCGGTATAAGGAACTTTCCTATCTGCGCCAATCGTTGAAGCGCAACTTTTCCCTGACGCTGTTTCTGGTATTGATGTTTGGTGTCCTTTCAGCGGTCTGGGTTGCCTTTTATTCGGCCCGGCGTCTGGTTTCGCCGATTACGAATATCGCAGAGGGCACCCGGGCGGTGGCGGATGGTGATTACGACCGGCAGCTGCCAGTGCCCCGTAGAGCGGATGAGCTGGCCTTTCTGGTGTCCTCCTTCAACGCCATGACCCGGCGCATAGCCCAGGCCAGGGACCAGGCCGGCCGCAGCCAGCGCGAGGTGGAGGGGCAACGCGCCTACCTCGAGACTGTGCTCGACCGGCTCTCTTCCGGGGTGCTGACTTTCGATGCCACGCACAAATTACGCACGGCAAATCCGGCAGCGGAAAAGATACTTGGTATTGGGTTACAACAGATGACCGATATCCAATTAAAGTCACTTGCTTCTGAGTCAACGGTGTTAAAACAGTTTGTCGATGGACTTTACGAACCCTTGATGGAAACAGAGCAAGAGTGGCGGGGTGAATTGACCCTGTACGGGGCAGGCCGGCGCAAGGTGTTGAGCTGCAGAACCACCCCCTTCGCCCAGCCCAACGGGCGCAAGGGCCACATTGTTCTGTTTGATGATGTGACGGCCTTGATCAGCGCCCAGCGTGATGCTGCCTGGGGTGAAGTGGCGAGACGTCTGGCGCATGAAATCAAGAATCCCCTGACGCCGATTCAACTCTCCGCCGAGCGTCTGCGGCGCAAGTATCTAAATAGCATGCCGGAGAAAGATGCCGAGGTTTTGGATCGGGCGACCCACACCATCGTGCAGCAGGTGGAAGCGATGAAGAGTATGGTGAATGACTTTTCCGAATATGCCCGTCCCCCCAAAGTGGAATTCAAATCTCTCGAAGCAGACAGTCTGATCGATGAGGTGGTGGATCTGTATCGAGGGGTTGATCAGTCAGTGGTATTCAAGGCTGAATTGAATGCACAAGGTGTCAGGGTGGAGGTTGATCCGCTGCGTATTCGGCAGATGGTGCACAATGTGGTGAAGAATGCTCGGGAGGCGGTGGCTGATCAGGATGATGGCAGGGTCAGATTGACGACGCATCGGATAACTCATGATGATCGCCCTTTTTATGAGATGCGGATCGTGGACAACGGCCCTGGCTTCAATGAATCAATGATGGAGCATCTGTTCGAACCCTATGTGACGAGTAAACCTAAGGGCACGGGCCTTGGGTTGGCTATTGTAAAGAAGATTGTCGAGGAGCATGGTGGCAATATTTGGGCAGAGAACATGGCTGTCGGCGCATGCCTGGTAGTGCAACTCCCGGTGCTGGGTGAAGTGGAGAGAGAAGAATGAGTGAAGCCTATATTCTAGTCGTGGATGATGAACCGGATATTCGCAATCTTGTGAAAGAGATCCTCGAGGATGAGAACTATGAGGTGGTGGCCGCGGAGGATGGCAATTCGGCAAAGCAGGCCTTGCGCGAACGCCGTCCTGATCTGATCCTGCTCGATATCTGGATGCCGGACGTGGATGGCATCACCTTGCTCAAACAGTGGGGTGAGGATGAGGATGGCCTGCCCTGCCCGGTGATCATGATGTCGGGGCATGGCACCGTCGAGACCGCAGTCGAGGCCACCCGGCTTGGCGCTTACGATTTCCTTGAGAAACCACTCTCATTGGCCAAGCTTTTGCTGACCCTGGAACGCGCCCTGGAAGCGGAACAGTTGAAACAGGAAAACGTCGGATTGCGGCGCTACGGGCATACCGTTCACGAACCTGCTGGACGCAGCACGGTGATGCAGCGCCTGCGGGAGCAGGTAAAGCGCATCGCCCAGCACGATACCTGGGTGTTGATTTCCGGTGAGCCGGGCAGCGGTCGCGAGACCCTGGCCCGTTTCCTGCACTCTCAGAGCATCCGGCGTGACCGCCCGTTCGTGGATCTGGGGGTCAGTTCCATTGCCAAGACCAACGCAGCGATAGAGCTGTTCGGTCAGGAGGAGGGCGGACGGATTCACTACGGCCGTCTGGAACAGGCGGCGGGTGGCACGCTGTTTCTGGATGAGGTGGCGGATATGGACCTGGAGGTTCAGAGCCAACTGGTGGGCGCCTTGGATACCGGCTCATTTCTGCGGGTTGGTGGGACTGAGCCGGTCAGCGTGGATGTCCGGATCATTGCCGCGACCCACCACAATCTCGAAGAATCGGTACAGGCGGGCGCCTTCCGCGAGGATCTGTTTTATCACCTGAATGTCGTCCCACTCCACATGCCTGCTTTACGCGATCATGCACAAGACGTACCCGAACTGCTGGGCTTTTATGTGGATTGGTATGTCAACCATGAGAAACTGCCCTATCGGCATTTTACCGTGGGCGCGCAGAACAAACTGCGTAACTATCCCTGGTACGGGAATGTCCGGGAGCTGAAGAATCTGGTGCAGCGCCTGCTGATCCTTGGGGCTGGTGATGAGATCAGTCAGGAAGAGGTTGAGTCGGCCCTTGGCTCTCCGGATCTGGCCATGACGGCCGGTGGTCTCGAGAGCATGGTTTCATTCGATCAACCGTTGCGTCAGGCCCGTGAACAGTTTGAAAAGGTCTATCTCGAATATCAATTGAAGCAGCATGACGGCAATATCTCGCGCATGGCCAAGGCGGTGGGGATGGAGCGCACGCACCTCTATCGCAAGCTCCGTTCCCTTGAGGTCGAGATCAAAGACCGGCGTTAGGGAGCCTTGTCAGGCCTCTTTTCGCCTTTTCTGTTTCGCAGACCGTCGGCTACCCGCAGATGGCTGGGGCATTTTGTTACCAACTCAGTTAAGATTCGGCATCGTTTGTCTGTTAGCTGGTTGCAAGAATGAAAATAATCATCCTGGGTGCAGGCCAGGTCGGCCGCTCTGTCGCCAATGCCTTGGCCAGTGAAGCCAACGACATCACGGTCATTGATCAGAACGAAGAGCTCTTGAGTGAGATGCAGAACCGGCTTGACCTGGGCATCGTGAAGGGGCACGCGGCACATCCGGATGTCCTGCAACGGGCCGGTGCTGAAGATGCAGATATGATTCTGGCGGTAACCAACAGCGATGAAACCAATATGGTGGCTTGCCAGGTCGCCTATACGATCTTCCACACCCCCACCAAAATCGCCCGGGTGAGATCACAGGGCTATCTCGATCACCCAAGGTTGTTTGAGCAGCAAGCCTTTCCGGTGGATGTATTGATTAGTCCAGAGCAGGTGGTTACCGACTATATCCTGCGCTTGATCGAGTTTCCGGGGGCCTTGCAGGTGCTCGATTTCGCGGCTGGCCTGGTGCGCCTGGTCGCTATCAGGGCCTATGACAATGGGCCCCTTGTGGGGCACGAACTCTGCGCCCTTTATGATCATATGCCCGATATCGATGCCCGGGTTGCAGCGATCTACCGCGCAGGCGAGGTGATACGGCCGAAAGGAAACACCACCATTCAGGTCAATGATGAAATCTTCTTCATTGCCGCAACAAAACATATTCGTGCGGTTATGAGTGAGTTGCGCAAACTGGAGAAACCCTATAAGCGGCTGATTATCGCGGGTGCAGGCAACATTGGGCGTCGCCTGGCTCAGGCGCTGGAGCAAAAGTACCGGGTCAAGCTTATCGAGAGAGATAAGGAAAGAGCCAGGGATATTGCCACACGTCTGGACATGACCATCGTGTTGCATGGCGATGCAGCCGATGAAAACCTGTTGCTGGAAGAGAATATAGAAAATACCGATGTGTTTTGTGCAGTCACCAATGATGATGAGGCGAATATTCTCTCGGCAATGCTGGCCAAGCGTTTGGGCGCCGGACGGGTCATGTCACTGATCAACCGCTCGGCCTATGTCGATCTGGTGCAGAGCGAAACCATCGATATCGCGATCTCGCCACAGCAGGCAACCATCGGCAGTCTATTGACCCATGTACGGCGGGGCGACGTGGTGCAGGTTCACTCCCTTAGACGTGGTGCGGCGGAGGCGATTGAAGCGGTGGCGCACGGCGATAAGTCATCTTCAAAAGTCGTGGGAAGGGCGATCGAGGAGATCAAACTGCCTGCGGGAACGAGTATCGGCGCCATCGTGCGTGGCGAGGATGTGCTGATCGCACATCACGATACCTTGGTCGAGAGTGGCGATCATTTGATTCTGTTTCTGGTCGATAAACGCAAGATCCGTGAAGTCGAAAAACTCTTCCAGGTTGGTGTGACGTTCCTCTGAATTCTGGATAAGGACCTTCATGCATCTTTTAGTCGTACAACGCATTCTCGGTGTCCTGCTCATGGTCTTCAGTCTGACCATGCTGCCGCCAATCCTGGTCTCTCTATGGTCTGGCGATGGGGCGATCCTCGGCTTTACAGACGGTTTTATTCTCACTCTCGGTCTGGGGGTCTTGATCTGGGCGCCGGTGCGCAGCAAGCACCAGGAGTTACGGGTCAGGGATGGTTTTCTGGTGGTGGTGATGTTCTGGACTGTTCTGGGATTGACCGGTGCATTGCCATTTCTGTTTACAGAAAATTCCCAGATGTCGATCACCGATGCCGTGTTCGAGTCGATCTCCGGTCTGACCACAACAGGTGCGACGGTGATTGTCGGCATCGATCAGTTGCCGCTCTCCCTGCTCTACTATCGGCAGCAGTTGCAGTGGCTGGGAGGCATGGGAATCATTGTGCTGGCGGTCGCAGTGCTGCCAATGCTGGGTATTGGTGGTATGCAGCTATATCGGGCAGAGACCCCCGGTCCGATGAAAGACAGCAAGCTAACGCCGCGCATCACGGAGACGGCGAAAGCGCTCTGGTTTATCTACCTGACGCTCACGGTGGTCTGCGGGCTGGCCTATTGGGCCGCCGGGATGAAGCCATTCGATGCCCTGGGCCACGCCTTTTCGACGGTGGCGATTGGCGGTTTTTCCACCCATGACGCCAGTATAGGGTATTACAACAGCACCCTGATCGAGATGATTGCGGTGATCTTTATGTTGTTGTCAGGGATCAATTTCGCGCTGCATTTTCTGGTCGTCAGGCGGCGCAGTCTGTGGGTCTATTTCAATGATTCCGAGTTCAGGGGTTACATCACTATCCTTGGTCTGGTGTTTCTGGTGGTCTCAGTGGCCCTGTACGGCATGGGGGTCTATAGCAGTTGGAGTGAGTCATTCACCCGTGGCCTGTTCCAGGCGGTCTCTATCGGCACGACCACTGGATTTACTACAGCCGATTATTCCCTCTGGCCGGGCGTTATCTCGATTATTCTGCTCTTTACCAGCTTTGTCGGCGGCTGTGCCGGGTCAACCGGTGGGGGCATCAAGGTGATACGGTTTCTGCTCCTGATCAAACAGGGGATACGTGAGATCAACCGGTTGATTCATCCGAATGCCGAGATCCCCATCCTGATCGGACATAAGAGTATTCCCCGCCGGGTGGTGGAGGCTGTCTGGGGGTTCTTTGCGCTGTATGTGGCGAGTTTCTCGATTATGTATCTGGTGCTGGCCTCTACCGGTCTCGATCTGATGACAGCGTTTTCCGCGGTGGCGGCAAGTATCAATAACCTTGGTCCTGGCCTTGCCGGTGTTGGCTCAAATTATGCCAGTCTGAATGATCCTGCCAAGTGGATCCTCTGTTTCGGCATGTTGTTGGGGCGCCTGGAAATTTTCACCCTTTTAGTACTGTTGACCCCTGCGTTCTGGCGAAAATAATCCGTAAGAAAGATGATTCAATCCGGGAGAAGATGCTCGCGCTTGCCGGCCAGGCGCTGTACGACGCAAAGCAAGGCGGCAGAAGCCAAGTCGTCTGTCGCTGACCTATACCCCCAGCAGTCCGAGCATCAATGCATAACGCAGGCCCTTGCCACAGCCGATGAACAGAGCTGCAGGTAAGAGTCTGACTCCACTCCAACCGGCAGCCAGGCAAAGTGGGTCTCCGACCACCGGCAACCAGGAGAACAGCAGAATCGGGCTGCCTCGGTTTGAGATCTGTTGCAATGCCCGCTGATGTCGGGGATTGCTCAAGCCCTTTGCGGGAAAGCGTCTGGCCAGCCACCAGCCGATCAGCCAACTGCTCAGGCCACCCAGGGTGTTGCCCAGGGTGGCAATCATCCAGAGCTGGGTTTGCGATTCCGGTTGTTGGTGGACTGCAAAGAGCAGCATGGCCTCCGATCCACCCGGGAGCAGGGTGGAGGCGAGAAAGCTGCCGATAAACAGGGCTGCCGGGCCGCTGGGAGCGGTCAGGATTTCTGAAAATGCCAGCATCGATGGGAAGGGTGACGGCGGAAATCCTCAGGCACTGTTTGCTGAGTGATCTCCAACCAGACGGCGTCATTCATGAGTACGGGGTCTGCCTTGAATTTGCGTCGATTGGTGGAGAAGAAGAGCTCGCCCCCCTGTTTCAGGAGTGGCAGGCAGGCAGAAATCAATCTGCCATGGTCTCTCTGCACATCCAGGGTCGCCTGCATCATCTTCGAGTTTGAAAAGCTGGGTGGGTCGAGCACGATCAGGCCAAACTGTTTGCGCTCACGGTTTGCCTGTTCCAGGTAGCTGAAGACATCCGCACGGATGAAATCGTGGCGCTCGGATTCCAGGCCGTTCAATTGCAGGTTACGTTCAGCCCAGTCCAGGTAGGTGTTTGAAAGATCGACGCTGGTTACGGCGTGCGCGTTACCGGCTGCGGCATAAACGCTGAAGCTGCCGGTATAGGCGAACAGGTTCAACACCCGTTTGCCCGCCGCCTTGTCCCGCACCAGGGCGCGGGTGTTGCGGTGATCCAGAAACAGGCCGGTGTCCAGGTAGCGGTGCAGATCCACTTCAAAGGCAAGCCCCGCTTCGTGGACGGTGAATGGCCGCCCCCGGCGACCGGTTTTTTCATATTGGCTGAGGCCTTTTTGACGTTGTCTGGTCTTGAAGGCCAGATCCCCTGTATTGATCTCCAACACCTCACAGATCACCTGGGCCATGTGTTCTTCCTGTTCGGTCTCCAGCGCTTCTATGCCCTTTCTGGCGAAAGTTTGTGCATGCGCACGGCCCTCATACCAGTCGATCGCAAGGGGAAATTCCGGAATGTCCCGGTCATAGATTCGAAAACAACTGATCCCTCGTCGTCGCGCCCATTTGCTCCAATGCCGCTGGTTCTTGCGCAGGCGATTTGCGAATGACGCGGTATCCATTATCTTGGCAGACGCCAGGCAGCCAGCGCCAGGCAGAACCAGCCGCTGATGAAGGCCAGCCCTCCGAATGGAGTGATCATCCCAAGTGAACGATTGCCGGTCAGGGCCAGCAGGTAGAGACTGCCGGAGAAGAGCAGGATGCCGATTAGAAATGACCAGCCGGACCATGTCAGAAGTGCTGAGCGCAACTGCAGGGCAAGCAGACCGGTGGCCAGCAGCGCCAGGCTGTGCATGGCCTGATAGTCGACGGCCTTGTGCCACCATTCCAGGTGACTGACGGGAAGCTGGTGTTGCAGGCCGTGCGCGCCAAAAGCGCCCAGCATGACGCAGAGCATACCGCTGAAGGCGCCGATGATAAGGAATGTTCTTGCCATCAGTTCTGTTCGAGCTGTTTGAGTTCCTGGAGAATGCCGAGCACCATCTCTTCTGTGCGGGTGTCCATTTTTTTACACAGCTTGTGCGGGTCCCGTTCCCCGTTGAGCAACGGACGCATCACCGAGGCCAGGCGGGCCATGGGACCGCCCACCCCACTCATCTGCTCCGCCATGTTGGCGATGATCTGCAGGGCCTGGGCGTTGCCGGAGGCAGCTGCGTGAATCATCGATGCAAGACCGGGCGCCGCGATTGCCGGATCAGCTTTGGTATTGGGATCCGGCAGAGTGGATGGGTCCTGCAGACCCCTGAGTATCGCTTCGGCAATCATCTGATCTTCATCATCCAGAGGATTCAGAATCTCCATGTCCCGCCGGCCGGACTTGATCTGACGAATAGCGCCGGCCAGTTCGTTCCAATCACTGTCTACGGCTGACTTCATCAATTGTTCGAAATCACTCGTTCTCTGCGGATTTTGTATGCAAAGGACCACTTCATTGATGAAGCCGGCATGCATAGCGAGGATCTGCTGGTTTCTGTTCATGGTGTCAAGCTAGCCTTTCAGTTGTTCCAGTGAATCAGCGGCAATCTCGCGAACATCAGGGTGCTCATCCTGCAGCAGTTTGCCGAGTAGGGCAACGGCTTCATCGCTGTGAATCAGGCCCAGGTAGTGGGCGATGTCAGCACGAATATTCGCCTCGTTGGACTGAGCAAGCCGCATTAGGCTGGGGAGGCCGTGCAGCAGGATGGGGTTGCCTTGCAGGTCCTCCAGAACCACACCGATGCCGATTCTGACGCTCATGGGGGTTTGGGTATCTTCCAGCAGGCCGAGCAGTTCGATGAGTGAGGCGGGATTGTGCTGGATAGCGCTGGTTACTTTATGCGGGCGCTGGGTCTCGAGGAGATGGCTGTAATAGAGATCCAGCCCAGAACCTAGCGTGGCATGCTGGGTCCATTTGGTCAATTCAGCTGGGGATTGAGCACCATCGAGTTCGAATGGACCGATACGGCACCAGGGTACACTACGAACTGATGCCTGCTCAGCGGCATCCGGTTGGGCGACGATGTTGACTGCTTCGAGTCGACTCAACTTGCCGGCTTTGAGCAGTTGACTGAGTCCCTCAAGTACTGTGGGGCAGTGCGCGCAGCCGGGGGCCAACAGGAGATAAGCGTCGGGTGGTTGATTGGACATGTGGAATCTGAATGTCAAGCTAACCACCTACTGAAGTAGGTGGCTTGAATTTGGCACTGGAAGTGCCGTTCCGGCTGAAGCCGGCTGCAAGCCCACCGCCCCATGGCGGCTA
>JBDLIT010000103.1:0-14795 GCA_039714735.1 Pseudomonadota bacterium | reverse complement strand
ATGAACCAGAGCATCCAGACAGCCATGTCGGGTCATAATGTGAAAGACTTTGAGTGATCATCACGGGATAAAACCATGCCTCAACTGATATTTCTGCCCCATGAAGAGATCTGTCCGGAAGGCGCGGCATTCGATGTCGAACCGGGAACTACCATTTGTGACGCCGCCCAGCAGCATGGTGTCGAGATCGAGCACGCCTGCGAGAAATCCTGCGCCTGCACCACCTGCCACGTGATCATCCGCGAGGGTTTCGACTCGTTGCAGGAGGCGGAAGAGACGGAAGAGGATCTGCTCGACAAGGCCTGGGGCCTGGAGCCGGAATCCCGCTTGAGCTGCCAGGCGGTGGTGGGTGATGAAGACCTGGTGATCGAGATCCCCAAATACACGATCAATATGGTCTCGGAACACCATTAATTAAGTTACTGGAAAATGCCATGGATCATGTGGAGAATTTTCCTGCCATCTCCTGAAGTTCTGTAGCCAATCGAGTCTGCTCCTGACTGGTAGAGGCCGTATGTTTCGCGCCTTCAGCGGTTTGAGAAGCGAGGTTATTGATTGAATCTACATTCTGGTTGATCTCTTCGGCAACTGCGCCCTGCTGTTCGACTGCTGTAGCGATGTGCACATTCATCTCTTTTATTTTTTCCACGGCTTGGATGATTTCAGTCAAGGTATGACCTGCATTTTCGACTTTTTCCAGACTGACTTTGGCCTTTTCCTGACCTTGATTCATTACTACAACCGCTTCTTTAGTCCCTAGCTGGAGCCGTTCAATAATTTGCTGAATCTCTTGGGTCGATTCCTGGGTTCGACCTGCGAGTGTTCGAACCTCGTCAGCAACAACGGCAAATCCACGACCCTGCTCACCAGCCCTGGCTGCTTCGATGGCGGCATTCAGCGCAAGCAGGTTTGTTTGCTCGGCAATACCTCGAATCACACCCACGACCGTACCGATAGCATCGCTCTCGTCTTTCAGTTTGTGGATGACAGAGGAGACATTCTGGACTTCATTGGCCATATCTGTTGTAGCTGCCACAGCCTCATTGACCACTATGCGTCCTTTTGCTGCTTCGGTATTGGCAAGTTGCGCCACCTGCTCAGCTTCAGCAGCGTTTCTCGCCACATCCCTTACACTGGCAGCCATTTCGGTCATGGCCGCTGCGACCTGTGTTGTTTCATTCTGCTGCTGCACCATACCCTGATTGGTTTGGGTTGACACAACTGAGAGGCTTTCAGCACCAGAGGTCAGATTGTTGCTGGATTGATGGATTTCGGCTATGAGGCCACCAACTTTTATCGCCAACTCATTAAAGTTATTGGCTAATGCGGCAAACTCATCCTTTCCCTGGTAAACCATTCGATTGGAAAGATCACCCTTGGCGAAGCTACGCATGGCCTGTGTCGCCATGGCAAGGGGACGATTTATTCGTCTTAACGTGATCACACTGATAAATAACAGGACGAGCAAAGCTATTGCGGCAGTAACCAGCAGGATATTCCGGCTCTGTAGAAAGACATGTTTTGCCTCTGCTTCAGCATTTGCCACGATCCCATCAACGACTTGGACGACGGTTCTAAGCGCCTCACTCATGGCATCACTGGTTGATTCAACATCAGTCAGCAGCATTTGCAACTCATCGGAAAGCTTTATGCTCTGTCTCCTTAGGCTTAGGATGGAATGGCCCTCATACAGGATTTCTTTTACTGAGTTGAATTCCCGGAACAGTGTGTCAATTAGCTTTTTCAGTTCGGGGTGATCGGTGGTTTTTGCTTTTACCTTGTCCATGGAAGTAGTAACGGACTGAATGACCTGGGTAAGCTGATTATCCTTGATGCTGTTGAGTACATCTGGGGATCGCTCCAGCATTATTCTCTGCCCCATGGAACTTATCATGGCAACACCAGTTCGGATAATTTCACTATCCTTCTGGAGATTGGCTGAATGATCTAAGAAATGTTCCCCAATCTGGTCGCGAAAATGCAAGATGATTTGCGGGTCATCCAGATCATCAATATCCTCGACACCTTTAATTTTCTTATACAGTTTTCGAATCCGGCGGATGGCGCGTTTTTTCTCGAAATTGATTTTTCCAGCAATGGCTTCCGATGACTCTTGGATGTTTTTTGTGGCGTTGTCCATCTCCTCAGCGTGTACTGCCTGCTCTTCATCGATATGCAGAATATTTTGCTTTTTCTCAAATAGCGCCATATCTGCGCTTAGAAAATCGTTGAAAGCCTTGTTGAGTGTTACAAGTGGTTGCTTGATGCTTTCATCGCTCCCCGCCACCTCTTGTGCCCGGTTCATCGCTAAGGAAAATGCTTGTTCCAATCCTTCCCGGGTTCGCAGGTCTTTGAGTTTCTCGGTTGAATCTGCACTAAGAATGCCGGTTTGACGGGCCAGGATTCCCATGATGCTTTTTTTGAATGCACGGTTCGCTGCTTGTAACGGCAAGGTCTTATCGGCCACAGCCTGCTGGTTCTCGGAGATATCATGATAGGAATTCAGGGAGGTGAGAACCTGAATTAAGACAACCGTTACGGCCGTCGCAACCCATAGGATCAACAATCCTTTGATAGTAAGATTGATCTTATACATTCTTCTTTACCTCGATGCTTCCAGCAATCCACAACAATCGATGTGGTTGAAACATCACAAAAACGGAAGGGTAGCTACCCTCCCGTTTTTTGCTTTAGATCTCAGACCAGTTGAAGGCAACGAACTTGCCCTGTTTCAGCATGGTCGGCCATAGTTTGTGGCTTGCTTGATGCTCGGTCTTGCTGAAACCTACCTTGCTGCCTATCTCGACACTAGGCGAGTTCAAAGACTCCAGAGCGTCGATGAGGCTCTCCCGGTTTGGTGATGAACCGGTTTGATTCAGTCCTTCCACGAACAACTTGGCAACCAGGTAACCTTCAAGAGAAACAAAGCCAGGATCAGCGCCGGCATCATAGGCCTTGAGCGCTTCGTGATACTCTTTCACAGTTGCGTGATCAGCATCGAAGTGGGGCACCACCTGGGTCACGATGACACCATCACCCTTGTCACCCAATGCTTTGGCCAATGCAGTACTACCCACGAAAGAGACGTTCAGAAACTTTGTGTCCGGAAAATCCTCCTTGGCCATTTTTATGAATTTGGCGCAGGGGACCATAGGCGCCTACCATGATCACAGCTTTAGGCTCGATCTCCGCATCCAGAATCGCGCCCAGGCCATCTTCCGCATTCAGTGTATTGCGGGTATAACGGCCATGGGCCATTTTTTCTGGATTTGCCACACCCTTTACCTTAAGTGCCTTCATGGCGCCTTTGTAACCGGCATCACCATAGCCGTCATTCTGAGTGAAGAAGGCGATCTCTTCAGGCTTGATACCTGAGTTGAGAAGACCATCGATCATGGCAGCGGTCTCTTCAGCGTAGCTCGCACGGTAATTGATGATGTATCGATCAGGTGGAGTTTGACGCAGTACACCAGCGCCGGTAAAGGCGCCAAACAGCAGGGTCTTTTTCTCATTGGCAATGGGTACACTGACAATGGCAGTAGGTGTTCCCACATTACCCATGACTGCAATAACCTTTTCCTCATCAATCAGTTTGCGCATATTGGGTGCGGCCCTGGCAGGCTCATAACCATCATCCAGAGCGACCAGTTTCAACGTATTGCCGTTGATGCCGGATTTATTAACCTGCTTGAAATAAGCCTCCACGCCCCGTTTCATCCCCTGACCCAGGGCTTAGGCAAGACCGCTTAAGGCGGTGGACATGCCCACTTTGATCTCCGCGGCTTGGACGCTGGTTATGCCCAAGACACAAGTTAATAATGAAAATATTGTGGTTTTATGGACAAAAGTAACCCTTTTGATACGCATAATTACTCCCTCGAAGAAATAGATAATTTTAGCTGGAAATCTGAGTGTGATTTTGTGGATCAGCCCCAACTCTGATGAATCAATAGCGGTAAACAGGCTACTACACTCAGTGAGCGGCAACCATGTAGGTATCTTTAGAATGATATTTCGTATGAATACTATACGGGACGGGAGCCTAAATTCGCTCTCGGCAGGCAGTGCGGGAGAGGCCGAAAAACTCTTGATCTATTCATTTGGGGAAATGTCTGTTGCAGATAATACAACGCTTTCGGCACTGATCTATACACAGAAGATAGAGGTAAGCAGCAACTCACACCTGTTTGGTGCGATTTCGGCAAGTGGTGAATTAGTGCTCGGACAAGGAACACGCATCACCTTCCAACCTAATGCTCCAGCAACTGCGGATCTTGGCTCATTGTGTGACAGTGATGATTCAGCGTTGGATCATCTGCGTATCCTGCATGATGGTCAGGCCCTGACATGCGCGCCGGAACAGGTGAGCATTCGGGCCTGTAAAAACAGCGCATGTGATGAGTTATATGAAGACAGTATCACTGTTGACCTTCTGCCATCCGGTTGGATCGGTGGAGATAGTGTCACTATCACTGGTGGTGAAACTACAACAGAGCTACGCCACACCATAGCCGAGTCTGACCCTTGGGGCCAGTTCGACAACGGCCGATAACCCAACGCGCTGTTTTATCGGCACAACCGAAAGCTGTCTGATGAACTTTGCGGATAGTGGTTTCATCTTCGACGTTGCCGATCTCACTGCCTGCGAAACATCAACAAATGTCAGTATCCAGGCAGTGAAGAAGAGTGACACCGGTGTCAGCTGTGCCCCCGCCTTTAGCGGTACAAGAACGATCAACTTCTGGTCAGACTACAGTGATCCAGTATCCGGCGCCCGGAACCTGGTGGTGAATGGGGTATCGATAGCCGGCAGTGCGCCAGGTACCGGCATCGACCTGACCTTCGACACTAATGCCCAGGCAAACTTTACTGTGTCATACAACGATGCGGGGCGCATGCAACTGAATGCCCGATATCAGGGTGCGGGTGCAGAGGTTGGATTGCTGCTCCAAGGCAACGATCAGTTCGTGAGTCGACCCCATAGTCTCCATTCAGGGGCAACCACCGACGGGACGATGCTGTTGAATAATTCCAGCTCAAGTGGCGATCCGAAGTGGGCTGCCGGGGCTGACTTCCATATGCAACTGCGTGGTCAGTGTGCAGGCGGCGCTCTGCTACCCAATTATCAACCCACCAATGCGGAAATCTGGCTGGAGATGACAGCCCCATCTGCAGGCGTGACTGGTTCTCTCTCCCTGAGCGGCAACGGCTATCTGGCCAGCTATGTGGCAAACTGGATCAATATCTCGTCTCTCTTCGGTGATGGGGTTGTCGTGGAAAACGCTCAGGATGCCACGAATCCCAACAGCTTTGCCCTGTCCTCCTTTAGTGAGGTTGGCATCTTCACCCTCCATTTTCGGGATGACAACTACCTGGGTGGGGCAATTGCACCGGCTTCCGACCTGATTGTCGGGCGTTTCCATCCAGCGGATTTCCTGGCAAGTGTCGATGACAATGGCGCCATGGCGCCGAGCTGCGGAAGTTTTACCTATACCGGTCAACCAATCGATTATGCGACCAATCCGAAGCTGACGATAACCGCACGCAATGCCTCAGGCGCCACTACCCGGAACTACACAGGTGGTTTCATGAAATTGCTCACGGTGAACGGCAGTGCAGTGAATTTCACTCCAGCGACTGCGGATGCCAGTCAACTGGGTAAGGACAATTCCAGCAACACGGATGTGCATGTCAGCCTGAATCCAAACCTGGACAACCTTATCGATAATGGCAACGGTACGCTTGTCTATCCCTTCTCAATGCTGGATCAAGTGACCTACATCCGCAACGACAATGCTGAAATCTCACCCTATACCAGCAATATCGACCTGGTTCTGAGCTCAGTGATTGACGGGGATGGTGTCACTGATGGTGGTGGTTCAGTCATTCTGCAACCCACGGGAACAGAGATTCGTTATGGTCGCCTGGTGGTGGATGACGCCTATGGACCGCAAACCGATGATCTCATCGTCAGGGTTCGTGCAGAGTCATTCGATGGCAGCGGATTTATCGATAACACGGATGACTACTGCACGACCATTGCACCCACCAGTGCAGTCAGCCTGGACAACTGGCAGGACAATCTCAGCAGTGGTGAAACCAGTGTAACCAGCAGCTCGGGACTGCTGGCAGGTAGTGGTGAGATTGTACTGAGCGCCCCTGGGATTGGTGCGGGCAGCGACACCAATGATGGCAGTGTCGATCTGACCCTCGATCTTTCCACTACTGCACCGCAACAGACATGGCTGCTCAACGATGAGAATGGCGACGGGGTATTCGCCGAAAACCCGCTGGGCGCCGCCAGTTTCGGCATGTACCGGGGTGATGACCGTTTTCTCTATTGGCGTGAGAGCCAATGAAGCGAGTTCGTGGCTTCACCCTGTTGGAACTGGTCACGATCATCGTCTTGCTGGGCGTGCTTTCCACCTTTGTGGCCGTGCGCTCAGGGAGTGATTTCACGGCAATCAAAGATGCGGAGGAGTTGATCCAGGCAGTCCGTTACACCCAGGAGCGCGCCATGCATCATACCGGAGATGGGCTGAGCTATCAGATCACCTTGAATAGTTCGGGTTACAGCTTCTCACCTGCAGCTGCAGCCATCTATGCCGAGAGTCTGGATGGTGTGCTGCAGGGCAGCAACATCAGCCCGACCGGGACAATCCAGTTCGACGGCCGCGGCTTGCCCAGCTGCAGCGCCGGTCTGGTCTGTACCGGCAGCACCGAGAACATTGTGGTCAGCGCCAGTGGCGAAAACGTCACCCTGACCCTGGAACCCTATACCGGATATGTCAGACGATGAGGAGATGGCTTGGCTTCTCTCTGATCGAGACAGTGATCTTTATCCTGGTGGTGGGCATCGGCCTGGCCGGCATCGCCAGTCTCTTCGTGCAAAACACCAAATCCAGCGCCGATCCCTTTGTGCGGGAGAGGGCGGTGGCCATTGCCCATACCTATATGGATGAGATCATGGGCATGCGTTTCGACGAGAATACCCCGGTGGGTGGCGGTTGTGTGGAGACCGGCAGCAATAGTTGCACCACTTATTGCGCCGCCCTGTCCGATGTGGTCTGTATCAGGAGCAAGTGCCGTCTGCAGGCGGCAACGAATTGTCTGCCCAGGGCGAATGTCAGTGGCATCGCCACCGAGGAGGGCAGTCGCAACGCATTTGACGATGTGGATGACTACGCCGGT
This sequence comes from Pseudomonadota bacterium, assembly GCA_039714735.1. Classification (GTDB taxonomy): domain Bacteria; phylum Pseudomonadota; class Gammaproteobacteria; order Chromatiales; family Chromatiaceae; genus JASJBU01. The sequence goes on along the minus strand of JBDLIT010000103.1, from coordinate 7,604 downwards.
CTGAACGAGGCTCCAACTGGTGTAGGGGGTGTGGTTGGGGATTATGCGGGATTCGGTGTCCAGGTGAATGTGATGCAGCCCGCCGCGAGCTGGCACGGCATCGATGCGCGAGATCTGCGGTATATTCAGGTGGCTGTCAGCAGCCCGCTGAACGAAACCATCAGTCTACAGGCCTACCGGGTGAATTTCTGATGCTGGTCAGGATGCACGGTTTTACCTTGATGGAAATGGTCATCACGATCGTCTTGATTGGCATTGTTGCGGGTATTCTGGCGCCTTTCTACCAGCAGGCGGGGATCATGTTTTCGGATACCAAGACGCGCACCGAACTGACCGCCAAGGGACGGCTGGTCCTGGAGAGGCTTGCCCGGGAGTTGCGTGAGGCCCACCCCGGTCAGATCCAGGTCAGCGCCGGCAGTCTGCGTTTCCAACAGCTCGAGGATCTCCTCTCCATCACCATGCACGGCAGTGTTCCGCAAAAGGAGTACCGGGCCTGTACTCCGATCAGTGTCAATCTTCTGGGTTCAACACTGGACTGGGATATCGATGACGACGGCAGCAGTGACGCGGTTTTGATGGATGGCGTGACTGCTGTGAACTTCTCCTATGCGGCAGGTTCGACCCACCGCAGCGCCGTGGTCAGCATGGATCTGACCCTGAGTCAGGGAGACCAGTCGATCCGCCTGTTTCGTGAGGTGCACATCCGCAACACCCAGGGGCTGATCAGCTGTCCCTGAGGAAATGAAGATGACTCGATCCATACCACGATTGCGGCAAAAAGGCGTCTCCATCATCACTGCAATCTTTCTGCTGGTGGGCCTGAGTGCCCTGGGGGCTTGCGATGACCCAGATGATCGTGACCCAGAGCCTGCAGACCACGGATGAATGGCTCTCATCCCAGTCGCTCTATGCAGCGGAAAGTGGTGTGCAGTATGCAGCCTATCATCTCAATCGCACCAGTCCGGCTGGATGCAGTCTTTCAGTTTCGGATAACAGTGTGGGTAGCGACAGCTGGTTCAGTATTTCCACTCAGCCCGTTACCCTGGGCTCGACCGATGTCTGTCAAATCACCGCCACCGGAAAAGCCGGCAATTCCTCAGCTGCACCTGCCGTGCAACGGCAGATCGTTGTAACATACCGTTGGGCGGGTTTGTAACAGCGGAGTGAATCATGGGTGATCAGATAACAGGTAGCTGCTGGCACTGCGGACAGCAGCTTGGCGAAAATGACTATCACCGGGAATCGACCTGTCCCGGTTGCCGAAAATACGCCCATGTCTGTAGAAACTGTCGTTTCTATGTTCCCGGCAGACCCAACAGATGCATGGAACCCATTGCAGATGAAGTGCTGGACAAGGAAAGGGCCAACTTCTGTGGCTACTTCGAAGCCACCTCACCCGAGGTTTCAGGTTCAGCACAAACTTCAGAGGATGACCTGTTGAAGTCGGCGGAGGATCTCTTCAAATAAAAACCAGAATGGAAACATGAAAGCGCAATGCCTTCCGTGCCCAGGTTTACACATTCCGGTTGAGATATGTGTAGACAACTAATTACGCCACATAACATCACTACTCTCAGCTACAGCAGCTTCAAGTAATTCGATCAGCGGCAGTGCTCTGAGCGCCAGACTCACTCTTTTTTCGCAATCTTTGTCATCTTGAGTTTCCTTGGGTGGCTCCGTTGCTTCGGCTTCCTTGACGGCCTGTTTGAGACGCTCCAGCGCTGCGGGTATGTCATCAGCCATGATGGCGCTTGGTACTGTGCCGCTGTGTCCCATGAGATGCAGAAGATGTACTGCGACGTCTCCAAACATAGTGATGTCGGCATAGGATCGACTGTGGAAAGTTACCAACATTAGATGACGCCTCACTTGAAATGACAGGGCTTGTCGTGGCACATTCTCTATATGCCAACTTCAAGAAGCCTTTGGATATTCATCACCATAACCTGCCTGAGCCTGCCGGTCTATGCACAGTCATCCCAGACCTATCCGAAAGGCCCGTTGAATGCGGAGCAGATCGCGCAACAGGCGCACCTTGTGGTTCACAGCGGTTTGCTGCGCAATGCGTTGAGCAAGCGCAACAAGGATGAGGCCGCATTGATCATCAACCGGGGCTCGCTGGAGAAGCGGAAGTCAGGCAGCAGACCCAGTGTTAGCAGCTTCGAAACCTATATAAACAACAGCTCAGCGAATCCGGCTATTGCCTCGATCCGGATGGCGATACTCACCTCCGGTAAGTCGAAGGGAACGGGTGTCCTGCTGACCAACTATCATGATCCGGAACGGAGCTCGAACTTGCTGATGTGGTTGCCGAGCCTGCGCAAGATCCGTCGCATCCTTGAACCGGACCCCCAGGATTTCTGGTTCGGCACAACCCTGACCTATGGTGAGTTGATACTGCGTAAACCGGAAGATGAGACACATCAGCTATTGGGTGAAGAGCTGCTCGAGGATTGTTTGGCGGTGATGGAACTCGATCCCTCAGAGTTGAGTCGCCGCACCAAGGGGCTGCCAGGCCCCCAGTGTGAGCACCGGGGAAAGCCGGTGTATCGCTTGAAGAGCAGCACCAAGCTCAAGAACTGGTGGTATGACTACCACATCAGTGAGATCGACAAACAGTCGTTTTCTCTCTACCGTACGGTCTATTTCAAGGACGAGAAAAAGATCAAGACCGTCACCGTGGATTGGCAGTCTATGGAGCATGAAGACCCCCGCATTACCTATCCCCGTTACATCTATGGGGTGCTACACGAGAGCGGCCGGGAGAGCATGGTGTATATCCCGCGGAACACGATTCAGCAGAATGTGGATCTACCGGACAAGTTCTGGTCCGAACGGACCCTGAAAAAGAAGGGGCGTTGAAGCATGTGGTAAGTAGGGCGGCCGATAATTGCTCCTCGGTCTCTGTTCCAGACTCGACTCTACGACCTACGTCCCTGTAGGGCGGAAAAGCGTAGCGCCTTCCGCCAAACAGATGCAGCCGGCACAATCTCAAAATGCTTAACTATGGCTGAAACCAAGAGCCGTAGGCCGGCAAACCTTGCCGACATCCGCTCTTCTATCATGCGCCGGGATGGCGGAAAAGGGTTTCAGCCCTATTTCCCCATTTTGTCTTTCCTCACCGACTCGTTATGATTCGATAAGGAACACAAGCAAACGACTACAAGGAAATCAACAAGCCGTGGCCGACATCTTCATCAGTTACGCCAGAGAAGACCGCACCTCTGCTGAGCGGCTGGCCAAGGCGCTGGAGCAGCAGGGCTGGTCGGTCTGGTGGGATCCGCATATCCCGGCCGGCAAGACTTTCGATGAGGTCATAGAGCAGGCCATCGAAGCGGCCAGCTGTGTTTTGGTGCTCTGGTCCAAGCACTCGGTGAATTCGAGGTGGGTGCGCACAGAAGCGACTGAAGGGGTAGAGCGGGGGATTCTGGTGCCAGTGCTGATCAAAGAGGTGCGCCCGCCCCTGGCGTTTCGACGTATCCAGGCGGCAAACCTGAGCGACTGGGACGGCAAGACATCTCACCCGGCCTTTCAAAAGCTGGTCAGCGATATAACGGGCCTACTCGGCCCGCCCCCCTCTATCGTCTTGGAAGAACAAAGTAGCGCCGAAGAGGAGGCTCAGGATAAGGCTACAGAAGCGCCTGATGCTCAACAACAAGAGCCCAGTCAGCCTGGGGTTCCCTCAACCGGTTCCCCATCACTAGGCAAAATGATTTCCGTGCTGGGGGGAGGCATCGCTGTTGTACTCTTGTTGATTGCGTTGATGACTATAGATAAGACTGCGCCTGTGTCACCACCTGTTCCGGAACCGAAGAGTCCGCTCGTGGAAGCGCCGAAAGCAATGGTGACGCTACCCAAGCCGGTAGAGGCGCCGAGTACGGAGCCTGCCGAATCTCCTGTTCCTGCGAGTGAGCCTACCCCTGCTGATCATGGGCTTTCCCAATCTGAATGGAAGGAAGTGCAGAGAGCCCTAAACGACATCGGCTTCGACGCGGGTGCGAATGACGGAAAACCCGGCGCCAAGACCCGCTACGCCATCACTCAATACCAGGAGAGCCGTGGATTTCCACAATCAGGCCAGCTCTCCGAAGTACAGCGTGGCTGGCTATTGGTGGATGTAAGATTGGCGGCCGAGGGCCTATTGAAAGCTAAACCAAAACCTGAACCAGCCGTCAGTTCGGCCATACTGCCAGATATGGTCGAGATCCCCGAGGGCTGCTTTCAGATGGGTAGTCCAGGCGATGAAAAGGGCCGGTATAATAATGAACTCCAGCACCGGGTCTGTGTGGAAGCATTCAAGATTGGCAAGACCGAAGTGACCCAGCGGCAATGGCGTGAGGTGATGGGTGACAATCCTTCACGTTTCAAAGACTGTGATGACTGCCCGGTGGAACAGGTCTCCTGGCATGATGTGCAGGATTATCTAAAGAAGTTGAACGCGAAGACGGGTCAGAGGCATCGCCTGCCCACCGAGGCGGAGTGGGAGTATGCCGCACGAGCGGGGACCAGCGGCCCCTTCAGCTTCCAGGGCAGGGTCAGTGCCGACAAGGCAAACTACGATGCCAACTACACTTATGCGGACAGTAGTATGGGGCAATATCGTAAAAAGACGGTGCCCGTCGGCAGCCTGCCCGCTAATCCCTGGGGGCTGCATGAGGTGCATGGCAATGTCTGGGAGTGGACCTGTTCTGGGTATGACGAGAATTATGGGGGTAGTGAAAAGCAGTGTGCCGGCAGCGACGACAGCAGCTACCGGGTTGTGCGTGGCGGCTCCTGGGGCGGCCACCCGAGGAACGTCCGCTCGGCGGGTCGCTACAGGGGCACGACGGATGCACGGTACTTCAACCTCGGATTTCGTCTCGCCCAGGACTGATTACACTTTTTTCTTTGCTCTTTTACCCTTTGGGGGTCCAGGGGGCGGAGCCCCTTGGCGAACATTGTTTGAGTGGATTGGCGGAAGGCGCTGCGCTTTTCCGCCCTACAGCAGCGTAGCCCGGGTGGAGTGTAACGCAACCCGGGAAACCTATACGACGTCGTTACCCGGGTTGCACCCAGGCTACATTTTTCTGATATTCGATCGTGGGGCATCGCCCTACGCACTGGATAAATTGCTGTCGAGAGTGAAATAATAGAGGCAGTCAACCAGTTAACCCGATCTTCTGACAAAGCAGGCAAAACGGCAAGTATGCAAAAAATCCACCCCGTCCGTCTGCTGCTCATCCTCGGGGTTGGTGTGCTGTTTCTGCTGTTTCTGTTGCTGGCGCTGCTGCTGAGTGATGCCCTGCTGAATTTCTATGTCAATCTGCAGGAGGCGCCGAATTGGCTGGCCTGGAGTCTGTTGGGTGGCCTGGGACTCCTCTCTCTTTTATTGGGTTGGGTGCTGATCCGTCTGTTACGTCCCAAGCCGCCCACCCCTGAACAAAACGCCGAAAAGCCTGCTCCCATTACTATGGAGCAGGTCGAATCCCGCCTGGAGAGCGCCCGGGAAGCCGAGCTGGATACCAGCGTGGCGGAAGAGGAACTGGTGCAGCTGCAGGAGAGACGCGAGGCGGGAGTGATCCATCTGGCCCTGTTCGGCGAGATCAGCAGCGGCAAGTCGAGCCTGATCAAGGCCCTGCTGCCGGATGCCCAGGCAGAGGTGAATGTCACCGGCGGCACCACCCGGGAGCTGCGGGAGTACACTTGGACAAGCCCTGCCGGCGATCGGCTGGTGCTCACCGACATGCCGGGGTTGGACGAACCGGGTCGGGAGAAGGATGCCTGGGTGCGGGAGGAGGCCCTGCGCGCCCATCTGGTGGTCTATGTCTGCGAAGGCGACCTGACCCGCAGCCAGGTTGAGGAGTTGAATCAGCTGCTGGCCCTGAGCAAGCCCCTGATCCTGGCCCTGAACAAGAGCGACCTTTACCGCGCCGATGAGCTGGAACTGCTCAAGGAGCGGCTGCGCCAGCAGGTCGGGCGGCTGGGGGAGGCCGAGGTGGTGGCGATCAGTTCCGGTGGCCGCTGGTCGGTGGTGCGGATTCTGCCCGACGGCAGCGAAGAAGAGGTTATCCGGCAACTCCCCCCCCAGGTGGATGAGCTGACCCTGGCCATCCAGCGCCATCTGGACGGTGATCCGGAAACCCTTAACCAGTTGCGGGATAGTGCGGTCTTCGTATTGGTCTCCCGGCGGCTCGACCAGGCCCTGGCCAGTCACCGGCAGGAGCAGGCGGACAGGCTGGTCTCCGGCTATGCTAAAAAGGCCATAGTGGGCGCGGTTGCCGCCATGACCCCGGGGACCGATATCCTGATCCAGGGTTATCTCGCCACCCAGATGGTAAAGGCGCTATCGAAACTTTACGAGGTTCCGGTGCGCAAGGTGGATGTGGAGCTGCTGCTGGAGCTGGTGCAGAAGCATGTGCGGGGCCATTCCACGCTGATGCTGGCGATCGCCGGCAATGCCCTGAAGGCCTTTCCTGGGGCCGGCACCCTGGCAGGTGGTATATTGCATGCCATAGCATACGGTTATCTGTTCGATGCCCTGGGTCGCGGGGTTGCCACTTCCCTGGCCACACGGGGCGAGTTGCATCCGCTGCAGGTTGCCAATCAATTCAAGGAGTCTTTAGGTGAAGATCTCAAAGCGTCTTCGCAACATTACGCAAAACTGGCGCTGGAAGAGATCCGCCGGGTCGGAAGCAAGCAGTAGCACCGACAGCGCGGATCACCTGGCCCTCGCACAGGAGAGTCTGCAGGAGTTGCTGCATGACAAGCGGGTGCCGGCGGATGTGCGGGAGACCCTGGCCTCAGACTATCAGGAAGTGGAACAGATGCTGAATAAGCTGGAGCAGGGACATCTGCATCTGGCGGCATTCGGCCGGGTCAGCGTGGGTAAATCGGCCTTGCTGAATGCCTTGCTGGGGGAGGCGCGCTTCAGCACCAGCCCCCTGCATGGCGAGACCCGCACCAGCCAGACCGGCCAGTGGCGGGAGTTCCAGGAGGGCAATGTATTTCTGATCGATACCCCGGGGATCAATGAGGTGGAGGGTGAATCCCGCGAGCAGTTGGCCCGGGAGGTGGTCTCTCGATCCGACCTGGTGTTGTTCGTGGTGGATGGGGATCTGACCGATACCGAGATCGACGCCCTGCGCTCGGTGGTGGCGCAACACCGTCCAGTCCTGTTGATCCTCAACAAGTCCGATCGCTATACCCGGGATGAGCGGGATGCGCTGCTGAGTTCGATTCGGCGTCACACACAAGGCCTGGTCGATGCCCAGAATGTGGTGACTGCGGCGGCGGATCCGGCCATGCAACAGGTGATCCGGGTGGACGAGGCCGGCAACGAGACCTGGAGTGAGCGGCGTCCACCGCCCAATATCGCGAATGTGCAGGAACGGCTCTGGCAGATCCTGGAAACCGAGGGCAAGACCCTGGCCGCTCTCAACGCCTCCCTGTTTGCGGGGCAACTCAGTGACCAGGTCGGGCAACGGGTGCTGACGGCTCGCCGTACCCTGGGACAGCGGGTGATCAGCAGCTATTGCATAGGCAAAGGAGTGGCGGTGGCGATCAATCCGGTACCGGTGGCGGATCTGGTGGCGGCCGCCTTGGTGGATGTCTCGATGTTGACCCAT
>JBDLIT010000102.1:0-15096 GCA_039714735.1 Pseudomonadota bacterium | reverse complement strand
AAGTTCTTTGACTGAGTTGATGGCTGCATCAACGTCAATATCTTCTATGGTCAATTGCCTGCACCCGCTTGATCTTGTGTACGATCATTATCGCACGGGTTTTCAAAACGAGATTTTAACCCCTGTAAGTGAGTCTGATGCGTTTAAAATAATGATTCGACCCCATGCTCGCCGCCGCTATAAGAAATCGACAGCAAGCTTCCTGTGGCTTAGGTGGATGACTCTAGAGACGAGTAGGAAACCTTTTCATAAATCAGAAAAATGCAGGAAAACCCTGTCAAGTACTTTTATTGTTTTTCAGCTGAATAGTTACCCCCATTTTTAATAATTATCTACTAACCATATGCACATCACCCAGTTTTACGATTTTTTTATCCTCACTGTTCGTTGAGTCTTACCACCCTATCCACCACCAGATTTTCCGGCATCTGATGGGTAACAAATAGTATGCTCACTCTGCCTTTTAACCGATTAATGGTCTTTGCAATATTAGCCGCCGTGGTTGCATCCAGGCTGCTGGTCGCTTCATCGAAGATCAATATTTTGGGGCGCTTAAGCAGCGCTCTTGCAATCGCCAGTCGTTGCTTCTGTCCACCGGACAAACCGGCCCCATGCTCGCCAATCTCCTGCTTATAGCCTTTGGGCATTTTTTCAATGGACTCGTGTATATCAGCCATCTTGCAGGCCTGAATCACTTGTTCAAAATTAGCCTGTGGGTTGGAGAGGATTAGATTGTCGTAAATCGTCCCGGAAAACAGCATTGTCTCCTGAGGCACGATTCCGAAATTGGCGCGCAATTCGTTGGCGCTGAGATGGCGTATATCTCTTCCGTCAATTAACAACCGCCCTTCACTGGCCAGATAAAATCCCTGCAATAATTTGGTCAAGGTGCTTTTACCAGAACCCGATGGCCCCATTACCAACACACTCTCCCCTGCCTTGACCCGCAAGTTAAAATCCCGATAGAGATAGGGGGTGTCTTCTGCATAACGAAAAGCCAAACCTTCAATAACAATCTCCCCTTTACCGGTTTTATCCCGACTGGGTGAGACCGCATAAGGCTCAGTGGGGGCATTCATAATATCCCCCAGACGCTTGACCGCAATATTGGCCTGTTGAAACTCCTGCCATAACCCCACCAAACGCAATATCGGTTGGGATAGCCGACCGGCGAACATTTGGAAGGCCACTAACATGCCAATGGTAAACTCCGACGTGGTCATCACCAGCCAGGCGCCAATACCGAGGATCAACAAGACCTGAAGCTGCTCCAGGGTAGTGGCAGAGACATGATAGGTATTGGAGAGCCTCCTGGTTTTAAAGCTGGCCTCCAGATAGGTCGCCAGGTAATCACCATAGGTATGACGTAGTTGAGGCTCCATCTGCATGGCCTTGACGGTTTCCATGCCATTGAGGTATTCGGTAAGAAACGCCTGGTTTCTGGCCCCCAGCTGGAACTGATCATTAAGGCGTTTTTTTAAGGTTGGGGTAATGGACAGGCTGAGGATGGCGATGGTGCTTAATATAACGATGACAATGGCGGTAAGCTGCACACTGTAGTAAAACATGACTGCCAGGAATATCACCAGAAAAGGCAAATCCAGCATCAGCGTGACGGCAGCACCGCTGACAAATTCCCGGATGGTTTCTATGCCCTGTACCCTGGCCACCAGGGTGCCTGTGGGCCGGTGTTCAAAATAACGTATGGGCAAATCAAACAGCTGGTTGAATACCCGACTACCAAGCACAGCATCAACCCGGTTGCCGGTATGGAGTACCAGGTATTGTCTGACCCAGGTCATAACCGCGGTAAAGCCCATAAACATCAGCAAACCAAAACCGATGGCATACAGGGTGTTCATCGCGTGATGAACAATGACCTTATCTATGACTACCTGGGTAAACAGCGGTGTGGCCAGCGCCATCAGTTGTATCACCAGTGAGGCGATTAATACTTCAGACCAAACCCGTTTGTACTTAAGCAGCTCCGGGATAAACCAGCCAAAACCAAACGCCTTCGTTGTCTGTTCATGCTCTGCTACTGCTTCACCCTTGACCTTGGTTTTCACGGTGACAACCATCGGCTTAAAGGCAGTCACGGCATCTTTGATAAGTGCTGTATGAGTGGTATGACTATTTGAGTCTATCCACAGCAGGCGCTCCCCGTCGGAGCGAATTAAAACACCAAAATCCGTCCGTTGTGCAGCCGTATCCTCCGGCTCTGTTGGGCTGCTTGTTTCTGAAACAGTTGTTTCTTGTTGGGATGATGATGGTGAAAATGAGGAATCAGAATGAGCGTCCAATATGACAATACCAGGCACTGTGCGGGAAAATTCAGATGGTTGTGCCGGAAAATGAATTTCCAGTTCAAACCCCAGCTTGTTTAATGCCTGTTGAACTGTTGTGGTGGAATAGGGCGGTGCAAACTGCTGTATCAATAAGACCTCATCAAAAGGAACCCGATTGATTTGGCATAAGCTACCCACTAACCAGATAAATGTTTCTTTGCTTACCGGGTGTTCTGCGAAGTTGAAATGATCGGTGGTCTTATTATTTTTCAATCCATCTGCAACTGCTTGCATAGACACTCCTCCATAATTGACCTTGCATGCTTTGAAAATACGAGGAAAACCTCCTCACCCTGGCATAACAGTTACATATTGGACATTAAAATAACCGACTATCTCTTTCATGCCGTGAGCACCACTCAAGCATGTAACAGTTATTGCAATATCGCTCAATGTCGATTTTTCTTTATTGCTTCCTGAATCCATGAGATGCTCTGCGCAATAATCCTTTGTCAGTAATTAATACCCTGTTTTGTATCAATTATCTTGGGATTTGTACTACAAGCACCGTGGAGCCGCACTTTATTAATTGACGGGGTAGGTTCAATCAGAGTTTCCTTAATTTTCCGCGACCCTTAGACTTCATCCCTGATATCTTCTGTACAACATGTCAAAGGTTCCCCAACCTGGAATTTTCGCTAAGATCGTGTAATTCTTCCTCTAGTCCGCATTTCTCAACAGGTCTGCGAATATGCGCTTACTGCTACTCCTTCTCTGTTTGCCCTCCCTGACTTTTGCCGGCCATATGTCAGGGAATGGCGTCGCTCTCAGCTCCCACTGGATCGCTTACCTCAGTCTGGCGATCTTCGCTCTTAGCATCCTGCTGGTCAGTTTCGAAGAGTTTATCGAGCTGCGGAAATCCAAGCCGATGCTGCTCTCCGCCGGCATGATCTGGGCCCTGATCGGACTGTCAGCACAGGGGACTCATGAGGCTCAACTCGCGGAAGCAGCCGTTCGGCACAGCCTGCTGCAATATGCCGAGCTGATGCTATTCATGCTGGTGGTGATGACTTACATCAATGCCATGACCGAACGCCGGGTATTCGCTGCCCTGCGCACCTGGATGAGCCGCCGCCACTATAGCTACCGGCAGCTCTTCTGGCTGACTGGAATCAGCACATTTTTTCTTTCACCTTTCCTGGACAACCTTTCCACTGCCCTGCTGATGGGGGCGGTAGTGATAGCCACAGGACGTGAGAACCTGCGCTTTACCGGACTTGCCTGTGTGAATGTGGTCATCGCCTCTAACGCCGGTGGCGCCTACAGCCCCTTCGGAGACATCACCACCCTGATGGTCTGGCAGCAGGACATCATGAGCCTGAACGGCCGGGTCGGATTCTTTACGTTTTTCTCTCTGTTCATCCCATCGGCCGCCAACTACCTGATTCCAGCCCTGTTTATGCACTTTGCAGTGCCTTCTGGCCAACTTCAGAGTACCCAGGAACCGGTGGTGATGTTGCGTGGCGCCCGCAGGATCATCGGACTATTCCTGCTCACCATAGCCACTGCAGTCTGCTTCCAGGGTCTACTGCATCTGCCGGCTGTGATCGGTGTCCTCACCGGGCTCTCCTATCTGCAATTCTTTGGTTTCTATCTGAAAAAGACGCATAAAAACCACGAGGCTGAGGTAGCCGACGAGGGAACTTTCACCCTGCCTTTCGTGGCGGATAGCAAGCGCCCTTTCGATGTCTTTCTCAGGGTGGCCAGGGCTGAATGGGATACCCTGCTGTTCCTCTGTGGCGTGATCCTGTCGGTTGGAGGGCTGGGCTATCTGGGTCTGCTGTCACTGGCATCCGAAGTCATGTACGAACAATGGGGGCCAACCCTTGCAAATGTCGTGGTGGGGCTCTCCTCCTCGGTTTTGGAGAATATTCCCACCATGTCGGCCGTTCTCGCCATGAATCCTGAAATGTCCATGGGGCAATGGCTGCTGGTCACCCTGACCGCGGGTGTTGGCGGTAGCCTGCTCTCTATCGGCTCAGCGGCCGGGATTGCACTGATGGGGCAATCCAATGGTCAATATACATTCTTTACCCATCTGCGATGGACCCCGGTCATCGGCATCGGATATGCAATCAGTATTCTGCTGCATATTTCGTTGAACGCCACGCTTTTTTGAGCCGGTAAACCATGCTTTTCCTCACTATCCATTCTGTCTCAGTGGAAATGCACAAATGCCATGGTATAGTTGGCGCCATTCTTTGAACCCATCTCCCGGACGAGCGCCGGAGAAATGCACCAAAACGATTAAAAAGGGAGAGACCCATGTCGAAAAAACATCCAGTCGTCGCTGTAACCGGTTCATCCGGCGCCGGCACCACCACCGTTAAACGCGCTTTCGAGCATATCTTTTTCCGCGATGGCATCAAACCCTCCGTAGTCGAGGGTGACAGCTACCATCGATACAACCGCGTGGAAATGCGGGAGAAAATGGCTGGCGGTATGAGTCACTTCGGCCCCGAGGCGAACCGCTTCGACAAGCTCGCGGAGCTGTTCAAGACCTATGGCGAAACCGGGATTGGCGATAAGCGCTACTACCTGCACAGTGAGGAAGAGGCCACTGAGCACAATGCCCGCCTTGGCTGTGACCATAAGCCTGGTGAATTCACCCCTTGGGAGAAGATCGAAGAAGGCACCGACCTACTCTTCTACGAAGGTCTGCACGGTTTGGCCGTGGATGGTGAGGACGATGTAGCCAAGCATGTCGACCTGGGCGTGGGCGTGGTGCCCATCGTCAACCTTGAGTGGATTCAGAAGATCTTCCGCGACAACGCCGAACGCGGCTACAGCGAAGAGGCTATCGTCGACACCATCATGCGTCGCATGCCTGACTACATCAACCACATCACCCCACAGTTCTCACGCACCGACATCAACTTCCAGCGTGTGCCGACGGTGGATACATCCAATCCCTTCATCGCCCGCGACATCCCGACCCCGGACGAGAGTTTCGTGGTGATCCGCATTCAGGACCCGAAGAAATTCGATACCGACTTTACCTATCTGATGTCGATGATCGATCGTTCATTCATGTCTCGCCGCAACTCCATCGTGGTGCCCGGCGGCAAGATGGGCTTTGCCATGGAAATTATCCTGCAACCTATCATCGAGAAGATGATGGACGCACGTAACGTGTAATCAGGTCCCGCTCCAAACTAAAAGCCGCGGTGGCAACCCTGCCCTGCGGCTTTTTTATTGCTCTGAGCCGATTGCCGGCAGCAGCCATGGTTTTATCGAAACCTCCTGGTTCTTTTTCAGTATCGGCATCCTTTTCTGGCTGGTCCTGTTGGCCCTTATTTTCAATCGGGTACTTTTCCATAAGTCCCTGGACGCCCGGATGATGCCTACCTTCTTTATTCTGATCGCCCCACCAGCGGTTGGTTTCATTGCCTATATCAAACTCACCGGCGAACTGGATGCCTTTGCCCGGGTGCTCTACTACAGCGGCCTGTTTCTTACTCTGTTGCTGCTGACCCAGGCCAAGCGCTTCACCAAACTGCAGTTTTTCCTCTCCTGGTGGGCCTACTCCTTCCCGCTGGCCGCAATTACGATCGCCACCCTGGTGATGTACGATCTCACCGGAAAAAGTTTCTTTTCCAGCATAGGTTGGGGGCTACTGGGACTGCTGACGCTGGTTGTTGTCTATCTGCTTTACCGAACGATGAAGGCGGTCAGCAACCGCAAAATCTGCCAGCCAGAGTAGGTGATACCGAGTTGAAGGGTTTTAAATAGAATTAATCGTCCCGAAAGTAATTGCATGGGTGTGAGCGCGACCGTCGGCGGAAAGGATTCCGACGTCGAGCGTACAGGGAGGTATTCATAGCGTGTCGCGAGCACACCCATGCGATTACATATGCGACTATTGAACTACTAGTCGTATTTCTGGTCTTTCCACTGACGCAATGCCCTGAATACATCTCGGTGATGTTGCAACGGCCGTCCGGCATAGGCCGATGCCGCCATGATGACTTCAGCCATATCCGTACGCAGGAAGGGATTGGTGGCCAGTTCCAGGGCGAGGGTCGAGGGTACGGTAGGCTGGTTCTTTGCCCGTCTGGCCTGATCCGCCTGGGTTCGTTGCTTGAGGGCGCCACTCTCCGGCTCCACCCAGGCGGCAAAACCGAGGTTGGCCAGGGTGTATTCGTGAGCGCAGTAGATCCGGGTATCTGACGGGAGCCGGGCAATCCGCTGTAGTGAATCCGCCAACTGCTCAAAGGTACCGTCAAACACCCTTCCGCAGCCTGCGGCGAACAGGGTATCTCCGCAGAACAACACGCCCTCGCCGTAATAGGCGATATGTCCAGCGGTGTGTCCCGGGACTTCCATGACTTCGAAGGCAACATCCAGCCCAGGCAGGGAAACCCGATCTCCCTCAGCCACCGCTCGATTCAGCCCCCTGATCTGATTCTTGGCCGGTCCGTGGACGGGAATATCGGGAAAGACGGCCAGCAGTTCGGGCACGCCGCCGATGTGATCGTAGTGGTGATGGGTCAGCAGGATGCCGCTTAGCTTGGCGTCCCTGGCCCGCAGCCATTCCAGCACGGGATCTTCATCGCCAGGATCCACGGCCACAAACCGGCGAGACGCCGGATCGCCGAGCATCCAGATGTAGTTGTCATCAAATGCCTGGACAGGTGTGATCTCAATCATCAGTTGCTGCAGGGGCGGCACAGGACCTGTTCACTTGGACGAATTCGCCAGCACCCGCAGTGGGACTCCCTTTAGCACCCGGTTCACCGCCGCAAGGATACCCGGTACATCGAGACCCGCCTCCGCCAGCTGCTCCTGTTGACTGGCATGCTCGAGAAATCGATCGGGCAACCCCAGATTGAGCACCCGCACCGGGTGACCGCGTCCCATCAAATACTCGTTCACCGCCGACCCGGCGCCACCCTGCAGACTATTCTCTTCCAGGGTCACCAGCAGTTCATGCCGGTCTGCCAGATCCAGCACCAACGCTTCATCCAGGGGTTTAATGAAACGCATATTGGCCACACTGGCATCCAGTGTTTCAGCAACCTCCAGGGCGTTACCCAGCGGACTGCCGAAGGCCAGCAGGGCCACCCCCCTACCCTCACGGCGTATTTCACCCCGACCTAATGGCAGAGTGGCTTGATCTCTGGTCACCGCCACGCCCAATCCGGAACCACGGGGATAGCGCACCAGGGACGGGCCAGTATACTCATAGGCGGTCTGCAGCAGCTTACGGCATTCATTTTCATCCGCCGGGGCCATAACAACCATATTGGGCAGTACACGGGTAAAACTCAGATCGAAGCTGCCTGCATGGGTCGCGCCATCCGCCCCGACCGGTCCGGCCCGGTCCACCGCCAGGGTGACATCGAGATTCTGCAGCGCGACATCGTGAATCAACTGATCATAGGCCCGCTGCAGGAAGGTGGAGTAAATAGCCACCACCGGCTTGACCCCTTCGCAGGCCAGCCCTGCGGCAAAGGTCAGGGCGTGCTGTTCGGCGATACCCACATCGAAATAGCGCTTGGGGTAGCTCTTGGAGAAACGCACCATACCGGAACCTTCACTCATGGCCGGGGTAATCCCCACCAGGCGGTGGTCGACCTTAGCGGTATCGCACAACCAGTCACCGAACACTTGGGTGTAGGTCTGACTACCCCCCTTCTTCTCCATCTTCCCGGTATCCGGATCGAACGGGGTGACCCCATGGTAGACACAGGGATCGTCTTCCGCCGGCTCATAGCCGCGTCCTTTCTGGGTCACTACATGCAGCAGACGGGGACCGCGCATCTCCCGCATGTTCTTCAGGGTGGCCACCAGGGTCTCCAGATCGTGTCCATCGATGGGACCGATGTAGTTGAAACCCATCTCTTCGAACAATGTGCCAGGCAGCACCATGCCCTTCATGTGCTCCTCCCAGCGCCCCGCCAATTCACTAATCTGGGGTGGCAGGTGACTCAGCAGACTCTTGCCCCCCTCTTTCATACCGGTGTAGATCTTGCCGGACAGCAGACGTGACAGGTGATTGTTGAAACCACCTACCGGCTTGGAGATCGACATGTCATTGTCATTGAGGATTACCAGCAGGTCCTCATCCCGTGCGCCCGCCTGGTTCAGCGCCTCAAAGGCCATCCCCGCTCCCATGGCGCCATCACCGATGACTGCGACCACTTTACGATCTTCGCTCTTCTGCTTGGCGGCAACCGCCATACCCAGGGCAGCACCGATGGAGGTGCTGGAGTGACCGGTGCCAAAGGTGTCGTACTCGCTCTCGCTGCGTCTGGGGAAACCTGACAGGCCGTCCTTCTGCCGCAGGCTCTGCATACGCTCACGTCGACCGGTGAGAATCTTGTGTGGATAGGCCTGATGCCCCACATCCCAGACCAATCGGTCTTCCGGGGTCTGAAACACGTAATGGAGGGCAATAGTCAGCTCCACTACACCCAGCCCGGCAGCCAAGTGACCTCCTGTCCGGGAGACCGTCTCTATCAAAAACCGTCTCAGTTCATCGGCAAGCGGCAGCAATTTAGAAACTGGAAGGTGACGTAGATTTACAGGTAGACCCACCTGCTGCAATAAGGGGAAATTCTCCGTAGAGAAGGCGTCATTCAGCGAATCATCCCTTGTCGGCATGGGTGGGGGGACTCCATATTGGAAATAAGTTTGTCCGGCAGACTTAAAGTATATATTAGGTCGATAGGCCGGGCGTAACAGAATATCTTAACGCAACATGGATTATGACGCATTCATATAGGCACATCGCGTATATTGTGGGCCTCGTCCAGCACAAAATCGCGGAATGCCGCTGCCGCCGGCGAAAGTCGTTTGCCTTTGCGGTAAACCATGTACCAGTTGCGTTTTACTGGAAAATCAACCACATCCAATATTATGAGGCGCCCGGTCTCAACTTCAAGCTCGATGGTATGCGCTGAGACCACGCCCAGCCCCATGCCCGCACGCACCGCCTGCTTGATTGCCTCGTTGCGAGTCATCTGCATACCCATGAGGATATCCAATCCATGCTCGGAGAAGAATCGTTCCATTGCCAGGCGGGTTCCCGAACCCTCCTCCCGCATCACAAAGACCTCCTCCGCTATACGCTCCACCGGGACTGACTTTTCCTCAACCAGTGGGTGCCCAGGCGGGGCAATCACCACCAGGGGATTGTCCATAAACGGCTCGGATACAAGTTCGATGTCTTCCGGAGGCCGGCCCATGAGGACGATATCGGTCTGATTGGTCTCCAGCAAATCCATCAGGCGCCGGCGGTTGGTGACATCCAGCCGCAGCTCGATCCCTGAGTATCGATGGCTGAACGCCGCCAACAGTTTTGGTGCAAAGTAGTTGACCGTACTGGCCACCGCGATATCGAGCCGACCGGTATCGACCCCCTTTAGCGCGGCCAGCACCTCTTCCATCTCCTCGAACAGCTCAAAGATGGCCCGGGAGTACTGGTAGACCTCACGTCCCGCATCCGTAAGCTGAATCCGCTTCCCGGTCTGCTCAAAAAGCAACAGTCCGACAGAGGACTCCAGCTGCTTGACCTGCATGGAGACGGCTGGCTGGCTCAGATGCAGCGATTTGGCTGCCTGGGTATAACTCAACTGTCTGGCAACTGCCTCAAAGACTGACAATTGACGAAGTGTGACATGCATAACTTTTAAACTAAGGTTAATTACCTTGCATTATAATGCATTACTTATGATCTAAATCATTTATTTTGATTTCACTTATGGACCAAACTCCGTAAAATCCTCCCCACCTCGATTTACACCCCAGTTTTCAGGGTAATCGAGCAACCCAATATCACACGTTCGAAACATTTAGGAGCGAACAATGGCTTTATTAGATCAAACAGGACGCTACTCTGACCTTAGCTTGAACGAAGATACCCTGCTTGCAGATGGTAATCACATTCTGGTTGCTTACACTATGGTGCCGGCAGAGGGTTATGGCTATCTTGAGGCAGCGGCCCACTTTGCCGCTGAATCTTCAACCGGCACCAATGTTGAAGTCTCCACCACTGACGACTTCACCAAAGGCGTTGACGCACTGGTCTACTTCATCGATGAAGCCGAAGGCATCATGAAGATCGCCTATCCGAATGATCTTTTCGATCGTAACATTACAGACGGCCGCACCATGCTGGTCTCTTTCCTGACGCTGGCGATTGGTAACAACCAGGGTATGGGTGACATCAAAAACGCTCAAATGCAAGACTTCTACGTGCCACCTCGCATGTTGCAGCTGTTTGACGGTCCTGCAAAAGACATTTCGGATATGTGGCGTATTCTGGGTCGTCCGATCGAAAACGGTGGTTACATTGCCGGTACCATCATCAAGCCTAAGCTTGGTCTGCGCCCTGAGCCTTTCGCCGCGGCAGCCTACCAGTTCTGGCTGGGTGGTGACTTCATCAAAAACGACGAGCCCCAGGGCAACCAGGTCTTCTGCCCGGCGAAGAAGGTCTACCCCCTCGTTTACGACTCAATGAAGCGTGCTCAGGATGAAACTGGCGAAGCCAAGCTCTTCTCCGCCAACATCACCGCTGACGACCACTACGAAATGTGCGCCCGCGCAGACTTCATCCTGGAAACCTTCGGGCCTGATGCAGACAAGGTTGCCTTCCTGGTTGATGGTTACGTTGGTGGTCCTGGTATGGTCACCACCGCCCGTCGTCAATATCCTAACCAGTACCTGCATTATCATCGTGCAGGCCACGGTGCGGTCACCTCTCCGTCTTCCAAGCGTGGTTACACCGCCTTCGTTCTGGCCAAGATGTCCCGTCTGCAGGGCGCTTCAGGTATCCACGTGGGTACCATGGGTTACGGTAAGATGGAAGGTGGTCCTGAAGACAAGGTCATCGCTTACATGATCGAGCGTGACGAGTGTCAGGGACCCTTCTACTACCAGAAGTGGTATGGCATGAAGCCCACCACCCCGATCATCTCTGGTGGTATGAACGCGCTGCGTCTGCCTGGCTTTTTCGAGAACCTGGGACACGGTAACGTCATCAACACCTCTGGTGGTGGTTCTTACGGTCACATCGACAGCCCGGCTGCTGGCGCAACCTCCCTGCGTCAGGCCTACGAGTGCTGGAAAGAGGGCGCCGACCCGATCGAGTACGCGAAAGAGCACAAAGAATTTGCTCGCGCATTCGAATCCTTCGAGCATGATGCCGATGCATTGTACCCAGGCTGGAGAGACAAACTGGGCGTACACAAGTAAGCACGACTCAGTCGAGCCTTATGGCGAAAAGAGCCCCCGCCCTGCGGGGGCTTTTTTTTGCCTGACAAAGTGAACACTCCAAGTAAAAGAAAATCTCCAGAAAACATGATCCGAGAACTATAAGTAAATATTTATGTGCTAAATTAAAAAAACTAATTTTTACTTATGGTTAATTCACACTATGATGTTCGACCATAACCTCTCACTCCTTAAACCTAAGGAACCATCATGACGCTCGATATCGATCAATACCGGATTACCGAAGAACCCTTCTATCAACCGCAGGGTGATGAAACCACTCTCTATCAGGCGGCCTATGACGAGCGCCTGCCCGTAATGGTCAAAGGCCCGACGGGCTGTGGCAAGTCACGTTTTATCGAGCATATGGCCTGGAAGCTGGGAAAACCCCTGATCACCGTGGCCTGCAACGAGGACATGACCGCCTCTGACCTGGTGGGTCGCTACCTGCTGGATGCCGACGGCACCCGCTGGCTGGATGGCCCACTGACGGTCGCCGCCCGCATCGGCGCTATCTGCTACCTGGATGAGGTGGTGGAGGCCCGCCAGGACACCACCGTGGTGATCCACCCCCTGACCGACCACCGCCGCACCCTGCCTTTGGACAAGAAGGGCGAGGTGGTCACCGCACATGCGGATTTTCAGCTGGTGATCTCCTACAATCCAGGCTACCAGTCGCTGATGAAGGACCTGAAACAGTCTACCAAACAGCGCTTCTCCGCCCTCGATTTCGACTACGCCCCGAGTTCCCTGGAGGCGGGCATAGTCGCCAAGGAGACCGGAATCGATGAGATGCTCGCCGGCAAACTGGTTAAGATCGGTGAGACCGCCCGCAACCTGAAGGGACACGGTCTGGACGAAGGCATCTCCACCCGGCTGCTGGTCTACGCCGCGCAATTGATCAATCGCGGTATTGAGCCCATTGCCGCCTGCCGTATGGCGCTGGTACGCCCGATCACCGACGATGCCGACATCGTAGCTACCCTTGACCACGCCATCGACGCTGTCTTTGGTTGATTTTATTATCCACAAATGAACGCTAATAAACGCCAATAAAAAAGGCTCAATTGAGATGAATTGTCTCTTGCAAGACGTGAGCGGAAATTGGCACTCAAAGTAAATCAGTCTTAATCCTGATTGAAAAATATTTGCGTTTATTAGCGTTCATTTGCGGACACTTTATAGAGCATCCGTCATGACTATCAGCACAGATGAGCTCGAAAAATACCGCGATCAGCTCTCCTGCGGTTTTGAACGACTGGACCCGATCTTCGGCGACTGTATGGAGGAGGCCCAGGCCCTGTTGAGTCCGGAAGGGGTCAACGACTATCTGGAAGGCGCCTCCATGGCCTGCAAGATCGGCCGCGGCGTCGAACCGGTCATCGTCTTCCTGGAGGAGATGCCCCAGGTCGCGGCCAAGGTCGGCGAGAGCGTATTATCCCTAGTTTCCCAGGCCGTCTGGAAGATCTCCCGCAGTCCCAATGGCAAGGCGATCCTGCCCTTTCTACAGATCTTGCCGGAGGCGGGCCGCCGTCTGGGCAGCGAGGCATTGGTGCGCAGCTATGTCGAGCTGATGCTTGATATGATGGACCGCACCACCGGCTCCACCCACGGTTTTCACACCACCATTCCCAGCCCCTCCCTAGTGGACCTGCTGAAGAAGATGCCTTATCTGCTCAGCCAGCTTTCCCTGGAGGGATTGCGTAACTGGATCGACTACGGTGTGCGCAACTACAAGACCAACCCACAGCGCCAGATCGACTATTTCAGCCTGCAGTCGGCGGACAGCCGCGCCATCCTGCAGCGGGAGCGCCACGGCACTCTGTTCTACGACAATGAGCGCAAGCTCGACTACTACATGAAGGCGCTGTGGGAGCGCAAGGCCCAGTTCGTGCCCTATTCCGAAGGTTTCGACGAACTGCGCAAACCCATGCCCTACTACGACAGCCTGGGTATCCGCATCCCGGATGTCTATGATGACTTCAACGAGGTCCGCGGCATCGATCGCTACCGTGCCCTGCTGGCCCACGTGTCCGCCCATCAGAGCTGGACCAAGCAGATTGTGGCGGACAACTTCAGCCCCTTCCAGCGGGTCGCCATCGAGATATTCGAGGACTCCCGGGTGGAATACCTGGCAATGCAGCACTACCCAGGTTTGCGTAAGCTGTGGCTCGCCCTGCACCCAAAACCACACGAAGACGACTGCGACTCTGAGAAGGAATCATGCATCCGTCACCGCCTGGCGATGTTCTCCTATGCCCTGCTCAATCCCGAACACGGTTATACCAACCCGGATCTGCTGGAGTTCGCGCAGCGCTTCCACGACACCATGGCCCAGGGCGAGTCGAGCACCAAGGAGATTGCCGGCCTGGCCATCTCCTATATCGCACGCACCCGGCGTCAGGCCGATCTTGCCGCCAAGGTCTACTTTACCGACACCGAGGTGGGCTACCGCGATGACAACCGCCACATGTGGATGTTTATCGAAGAGGGCGACGAGGAGGAGATGTTCGACGCCGAGTCGAAGCGTAAGAAATCGGAAGAGGAGTTGGAGGGTCTGCCCCCACGCCACTATCCGGAGTGGGACTACAAGGGCAAGATCTACAATCCCGACTACGTCAGCCTCTACGAGAGCCTGCACCCTGGTGGCAGCGCGGCCGAGATCGATGCCCTGCTGGCCAAGCACAAGATCCTGGCCAAGCAACTCAAGCGTCTGCTCGACCTGCTCAAGCCCCAGAACTATGTGCGGGTACGCTACCAGGAAGAGGGCAGCGAGCTCGATCTGGACGTGGCGATCCGCTCCCTGATCGATCTCAAGAGCGGCGCCAATCCCGATCCCCGCGTCAACATGAGCCATCGCCACGACAGTCGCAATCTGGCGGTGATGCTGCTCATCGACCTCTCCGAATCGGTGGATCAGATCCCCCCCGGATGCGATCAGTCGATCCTGCAGCTGAGCAAGGAGGCGGTTACCCTGCTCGGCTGGGCCATCGAACAGCTGGGTGACTCCTTCGCCATCGCCGGCTTCTCCTCCAACACCCGCCACGAGGTGCGCTACCAGCACATCAAGGGCTATGGCGAGAAATGGGATGACACTGTCAAAGGCCGCCTGGCTGCCATGCAGGCCGGCTGGTCCACCCGCATGGGCGCCGCCATTCGCCATGCCAGCCACTACCTGGGGGCACGCAAGTCGGACAAAAAACTGATGCTGATCCTGACCGACGGTGAACCCTCGGACATCGATGTCCAAGATGACCGCCAACTCATCGAGGACAGCCGCAAGGCAGTGATGGAGGCGGACCAGGAGGGGATCTACACCTATTGCATCAACCTGGACCCCAAGGCTGACGAGTACGTGAAGGATATTTTTGGCAACCAGTACACGGTAATCGATCATGTGGACCGGCTACCAGAGCAGTTACCAAGACTGTTTATGGCGCTGACGAAATAAAACCTGAAGTAACCATTGCCGTACAGGGACGTACAAATACCGCGGGCGCATGGATGCGCTGGAGCGGTGAGCCGTACAGGG
>JBDLIT010000101.1:0-15138 GCA_039714735.1 Pseudomonadota bacterium | reverse complement strand
GGAAGCCCGCAGGCTCTCCTGGTAGAAACCGGCATTACGACCCATCAGGGCAATACTCGCCCCCTCCAGTTTGAGACGCAGATTCTGCCTGAGAAAATATCCCTGTTCCGGTGACAACATCGCCGCTATCGGCTTCTGATGGTGACGTATCACCATCATCGACTTGAAGCCATCCCACAAATCCTGCCAGATTCGCTGTAGATCAAATCCCTTATCGGACTCTTGCGTGCTCTTCTCTGCTGCTGGGGTATCGATGGCATTGATCGCCACACCCTCTTCACGCAAGGGCAGTTGCTCCACCTGCTCAGCCAGGGCTGAAAGACTGGCGATCATTCCGTCCTTATCCACCTTGGGCACAGCCCTAAGGCCTGTCATCTCCTGGGCCAAAAGCTGCCGTACACCACTCCAGCTTGGGTCTCCGGTGTCACGCAATCGCTCATCAGCAGCGGCCAGGGCATCCAACGCGGTCAGCGGATCATGCATCAGGGTGAGGCGGTGATTGGCAACCCGCATCAGATACTCAGCCTCGGCAACCTGCCACTGCTTTGTGTTGCCCCCAAGACGTTGCTGCATGGCGGTCAGCGAACGGTTGAGCTGCACGCCCTGTTGACGCATGGAGTCACGCTCCTGCTCCAGCAGCTGACGCTGATCGGTAAGGGCCTGCTCCTGGAGCACAATCTGCTGCTGCTGTTGCTGTAAGGCCTGGTGGGTCTCGGCCAGGCGTTCACGCATCACCGTTTGATCCCGACTGGCCTGAGAGAGTGAACTGTTCATCTGCAGCAGGGACTGCTGCATCCCATGCCAATGTCGATAACCTAAAAAAAGACTGACAGCTACGACCAATAGAGTCATCAGGGAAAGAATGATTGCTAGGCGCGAAGATCGACGTGTAGAACCTGGCCGTTCATCGATACCACCCTCTTCAGAGTCGATATCTTGCTCTGATCGCACATTCAACGATGTTTTCTCCTGCTCACTCATGCATTCTTCCCAGTCTTAAACATGCCTACGCGTGCTGTTTTATCCAATGACAGACGCGCCCTAAAATCACCTGATTGCCGGCATTATTTGCCCGCAAAATGGTCTCGAAACCCATCTTTTCCGCCATCTCCAGCATGCGCTCGCTGATCACCAGTAGAGGGGTCTGCTTGAGCTGAGGCCAACCCTTGGGCCCCAAAATCCGCTTCAGGTTCGCCAGAATATCATTGCTGGTTGCAGTGACCAGGCTTACCTCCATATCCCATCGATCGAGCAGGGGGGACGGGGCCACATCCGGACAGGCCCGCCGATACACCTCAGCATAGACCAGATCAGCACCCCGCTCCCTCAGCCTGTCACCCAACAGAGCACGCCCTCCCACACCCCGCACGACCACAATCTTTTCACCCGCAACCTGCTGCAGTTCCGGCAGCGCCAACAGTCCCTCGCTGTCGAACTGCCCGCTTGGTAAGAGATCGACCCCGTAACCCGCCTCCTCCAATGCCTTTGCAGTGGCTTTTCCAACAGCTCCCAAGGTCAGCTTTGCCAAGAAGGCTTTGCCGCCCAACAGTTGCAGGCCGTAGGTCACCGCATTTGGGCTGACAAAGATCATGAGCCCTGACGCCTCGCGAAGAATGCTTGTTGGCGTGCCCTCATCCTCTGGAGGCAGGATCTCCAGCGCCGGAAAACGCAGAGCAACGCCATTGTGAGACTCAATCAGACTACACAGCCCCGCCGCCTGATGAGCAGGCCGGGTGACCAGGATGCCGGCCCGCTGCAGGTCACAATCAGGCAAAGCAGCTATGCTCAATCGCCGCTGTAGAGGGTCGACAGGATCTCATCCGCCCCCCATTCCAGCAATCGCTCGGCCAATCCCACACCCATCTCCTGCGCTTCATCAGGTGTGCCTTCGACCTCGCCGCGGATAATCCGCGAGCCATCCGGTTCACCGACCAGACCCCGCAGCCAAAGATTCCCCGACTCCAGCATGGCGTAGCCGGCGATCGGCACCTGACAACCGCCATTCAGGCGCTGGTTCATGGCCCGCTCAGCCGTTATGCAACTAGCGGTCTGCGCATGATGCAGAGGCGCAAGCAGGGCGTTGATCTCATCATCATCGGCGCGGCATTCAATACCCACGGCACCCTGTCCTATCGCGGGCAGGCTCTGCTCAGGTCCGATCTTGGCGGAGATGCGCTGCTCAAAACCTAGCCGGATCAAGCCGGCTGAAGCCAGAATGATTGCATCATAATTACCTTCATCCAGTTTGCGCAGACGCGTATTCACATTGCCGCGCAGTGACAGTATTTCAAGATCGGGCCTGGCTTCCGCCAGCTGGCATTGGCGCCGCAAACTGGAGGTTCCCACCCTGGCCCCTTCGGGTAATTCGCTGAAACTGGCATATTTGTTGGAAACAAAGGCGTCCCGCGGATCCTCTCGCTGCATGATCACCGCCAGATGCAAGCCATCCGGCAATTGCACCGGCACATCCTTCATGGAGTGCACGGCGATATCGGCGTGGCCCTCCAGCATACCCTGCTCCAACTCCTTGACGAACAGTCCTTTACCCCCGATTTTAGCCAGTGGCGTGTCCAGAATCTTGTCACCCTGAGTACTCATCCCAAGCAACTCGACTTCGATGTCCGGATGGGCCTTTTTGAGTGCAGCAGCCACATGTTCAGCCTGCCACATGGCTAGAGGTGACTTTCGGGTAGCAATTCGGATCGTCGGATAGGACATAAAAAACAGGGCCTCAGTGAACAGAAATTTGGTGGTTTTTGTTGAACTACGTAAATTGAGGGCTCTATGCTAAAGCCTGTTATGGCTGCAGGCAATTTTGTGGGTATATTTGGATCTACGGAACTTAGGGTTGCTACTTAGAAGCCAGGGTTAATTACAGATGGATGATAAAACGGAATATAGGGTTGTTTTGAAATCAGTTTATGCTATTGTTATAAAAATATAGAACGGAATTTGGGGTTGCTGTGTCTCAATCAATTCGTACCGCAAGAAGTTTCCTATATACCGTCATACAAGAGTTTTGGAAGTTATCTCGTAAACGCATTTACAGTCGCTCACGAAGAAAAGTCCGTCCTTTATTCAAGGAAGCTGGCGAGGTTGACTCTCTTTCAGCTATCAAGCGCAAGGAGGCAGTGCATTTTGCCTCAATGTATGCAGAAATGGATCTGCTTGAGGCAGCCTTTCAAATCGGTGAACTCTATACCAAACTTTTGCCAAAGGAGTATCGGTCCAGTCATGGTATCTATTTCACTCCTCCATCTTTAACCTCAAGATTATTGAATAATATTGAATCAGCGGGGACTAACTGGGCTGTTTCCTCTGTGATTGACCCTGCATGTGGTGGAGGAGCATTTCTTGCTCCTGTAGCATTGAGAATGAAAAAGATACTCAGGGAGAATGAATGCTCTCCAGACGAGATTGTCAGGCATATCTCGAGCAATCTTGTAGGCCAGGAGATCGATCCGTTTTCTGCATGGTTATCTCAAGTTTTTGTGGATTTGGTTTTGCTAGATGAATGCGTTCAGTCAAATTACAAAATGCCAATTCTTGTTCGAGTCACAGATTCACTGATTGAACCGGTAACTCGAACCTTTGATCTTGTTGTTGGAAACCCCCCTTATTTAAGGGTTAAACTGAATGATGGTATCAGGGAAAGATTTTCACGCTCAATATACGGGCATATAAATTTATATGGATTATTTACGGACAAAGCGCTATCGCTACTGAACCAGGACGGCATTCTTGCTTACGTCACACCAGCATCATTTCTAGCTGGTCAGTATTTTAAAAACCTTCGACAGCTACTCTCGGACGAAACTGTTCCGATCTGTATGGACTTTATTGAGGCGCGTTCAGGCGTATTTCAGAACGTTCTTCAGGAAACACTGCTTACTGTCTTTAGAAAGGGTCACGATTCCATTCTTGCGCAGTCATCATCTGTAATAATTACCGGAGGTGGATTTTCTCATATCGTAGAAAATGGCTACTTTAGGATTAAGAGAGGAGAGTCTGCCCCTTGGATGATACCCCGCACACGACAACAAGCTGATATTTTGGAGAATATTGTTGGCAATAATGCACAGCTGAAGGACTATGGTTACAAAGTGAGTACTGGCCCTCTAGTCTGGAATCGGCATAAAAATCAAATTGTGGAAAGAGCACGAAAAAATGCATTACCTCTAGTATGGGCAGAAAGCGTGATGCCAGATGGCTCCTTTCAACATAAGTCAGAACGAAGAAATCACAAACCTTGGTTTCGCATAGAAGGTGAAAGAGACAATTGGCTCATTGCTGAAATACCTTGCTTATTGCTACAAAGAACAACTGCAAAAGAGCAAAAATCGAGATTAAATGCTGCTGAGTTACCAGGATCGTTTATTCGCAAGTATGGTGGTGTTGTTGTTGAAAATCACCTTAATATGGTGCGCCCCATAAAAAACACGGCTATATCACTACAAACATTAGCTTTCATTCTTCGAAGTCGGGTCGTTGATCAATTATTCCGTGCGATGAATGGTTCGGTAGCAGTTTCTGCTTATGAGCTTGAAGCCCTACCTTTACCTCCGATTGAACAGGCGAAACGTATTCAAGACGCATTAGAAGACGGGGTTGATACCAATACAGTTGAGCAGATGATAGAGGATACTTATCGTGAGCAATTTACCCAAGCTGCTTGATGTAGTATCCATTCAGAATCGTCTACCACTGATATTCCCAGAAGGCACCACGAACCGAACAAATCATATCAATATTGTTGCTGCTAGAACAATTTTTGTCATGCTCTACCTTGGAGCAATTGAGGGGAATGAATGCTGGATTCGCCCTGATCAGGTGACACGAATGACCGATAGCCAGTCAAAAAAAATAGATGACGTTGACAGACAGATATGGAAGAAAGAATCTGTTCGACGTATCCCGAAGGATCAGCCCATTGTTGGTAGATGGTATGATGTAAATTCTCGGGAAGGAATTCGAGATGACTGTCTCCGTAATGCACTTGCAGAAGCAAAGGCCGTAATAGTCAGGAAAGACTTGCCCACTACGTCCTGTGCAGGTCGATACGCGTTGGAAATGGAATTTGCTGAACTATTTTATCCTAACGTAAAGGGCGAGCAGTTAGAAGAACTTATTGTACGTTGGTCTGATAAGCACCTCTCTAATAGCGCTCGTCTCCGTCAGAAGCTTATGCAACGTGCAGCTGATGTTGGTGAAGAAGAAATCC
Organism: Pseudomonadota bacterium; assembly: GCA_039714735.1. Taxonomy (GTDB): domain Bacteria; phylum Pseudomonadota; class Gammaproteobacteria; order Chromatiales; family Chromatiaceae; genus JASJBU01. The sequence continues at coordinate 9,917 of JBDLIT010000101.1, read as the reverse complement.
TGGTGACATTCCCTAACAAAGAAACAAGACGACTTGCTCCTGGCCCAAGTTCCATAATAGCAAAAGCGGTTATAGAAGATTTTGCTATTCGATTTTTAGAAGCTCCAGCAGTTGTTTGGATAAGTGAAAGTGCAAATAAGGAAGATCGTGGTGATCGAAATATTGCCGATGCCATTGGGCTGAAAATAGAATCAGACAAACACTTGCCTGATATTATTCTGGCCGATGTTCATGAGAAACATACACTAATTATATTTGTAGAGGTGGTAGCTTCAGATGGCCCTATAAATGATCAAAGAAAGGAAGCGTTACTTCAATTAGTTATGGATGCTGGACTGGAATTTTCACACGCAGCATTTGTAACCGCTTACGTGGATCGTGAACACAAAGCATTCAGAAAAACCTTTGCAACGCTTGCTTGGCAATCATTTGCATGGTGCATGTCTGAGCCGGATAAGATTATTGGCCTGCATGAACAGCAAGAAGGGATGCGGCTTCAGGAGCTAATTCGTGTCGACTGATTTTCTTCGGCTATCTTCTCTATCCACAGCAGGTGTAAAAGAAGATGCTCATGGGTATCTTATCCATGCCACCGCTACTACAGAGACAAGATTATGCCCTTCTTGTCATTCAGCTTCAATTCGCAAGTACGGCGCGAGAGAACAGGTCTACAATGACTGCCCCATCCATGGTAAGCATGTCTCTATTTTAGTACAACGACAACGATATCGATGCAATGATTGCAAAAAACTATGGCATGAGGAAATTAATGATCTAAGTGGTCAACGCAGGGTAACTAAGCGTTTAAAAGAATATATTGAGAAACATTCATTAAAGCGAACCTTTATTGATGTGGCTGAAGAGACTGGCATCGATGAAAAGACCATCCGTAATATTTTTCATGATTATGTTTCGAAACTTGCAGAAGAAATAAAATTTGAGGCGCCCAAATGGATGGGGATCGATGAAATTCATATTATCAGTAAACCAAGAGTAGTTATTACCAACATTGAAATGAATACAGCAGTAGAGATGCTTCCCAACCGAAATAAAGCATCAATACTTAACTATTTTAATTCTATTGAGAATCCCCAGACTATTCACTACGTAGCAATGGATATGTGGCGTCCATATAGAGATGCTGTACTTGAAAAAATTCCTCATGCCAAAGTGATTGTTGATAAGTTTCATGTAGTGCGGATGGTCAATGATGCCATGGAGTTAGTACGAAAGGCCGTTAGAAAAGACCTGTCAAATAAGGAAAGGCGAACTCTGATGCATGACAGATTTGTACTATTAAAAAGACTACACGACCTTACTGCTGAAGAACATCTAAAGTTTTCCAGCTGGGTAGAAAATTTCCCCTTGCTTGGTGAGGCACATGCCTCAAAAGAGGATTTCTATGCAATATGGGAACTGACTAACCGAGATGAAGCAGAAGCGACTTATGATCGGTGGGTGAAGAACCTCTCCACCGAACTCTCCCCCTACTTTAGCGATCTTATCAGAGCGACCTCAAACTGGAGAAATGAGATATTTAACTATTTCGACCATCCGATTACTAATGGATATACCGAAAGACTGAATAACCTGATACGTGTCATGAATCGCGTAGAGCGAGGATACGCCTTCGATGCTTTACGAGCCAAAATCCTGTTTACTGAGGGCGTGCAAAAGCACAGAAAAAATAGCAGCTCACGCAGTAGAAGGAGAAATCAGGCAGTGACGGCAGTTACTATTAGTAATGTGACAGCAGACCTGCAACCTGATAAGGAAATTTCATTTAAGAATTATGGCGCAGATATTGAAACCTTAGTACGATGGATTGAGGAAGGCCGTCTATAGTGGTCAAACAACCCTAAAATCTGGAAACCCATATATTTCAAGGCTATGGCCTGGCGCTTCCGAAGTAGTTGACCAGGGCCTCCAGGCCCTCGCTGCCGTGTCGCTTGACCAGCCTTGCAAGTTGTTCCGACATATTCGCATCAGCCTGATTGATGCCGATCAGGTAGTCCTGCAAAGTCCAGCGCAGATAATCCATCCATTGACCATTCAGCATATTGGCCTGCTCAGACGTATCTTGCGCCAGATCTCCATGACACTCCAGGCAATAGATCCGGTGCAGCTGCCGGCCTTTTTTTACCTGTTGCCAATTGACTCGTTGAGCATGGGGCTGAAACTCTAGTTGGCTGAAATACTTGGCCATTCGGGCGATTTCATCCCGCTCAAAACCCAGCGCGATGCGGCCCATGACTGAACTGTATCGACCACCGTACTGGTAGGCCTGCATCACCCGGATAAAGTAGCTTTCAGAAAGGCCCGCCAGGGATGGAATGGCCGGGGCCCCACTATGCCCTTCAGGACCATGGCAACCAAAACAGGTGGCTGCCAACAACGCCCCACTTGCGTCTCCCTTCATCAGCAAGGGTTCACCATCAGTCTCGGACTCATTCACTAATCGCTGATCAACCGGGGGCTGCGTGGAACAGGCCGTCAGGAACACAAACGCAGGAAGGAAGATTCTCAGTCGATTCAGCAAGGTTTCACCCTTCGCCTCTAATCAGGCGCCGCACCTCAGGCAGGTGGCGGCGGCTCACTTCCAGTCGCTCATCACAGTTGCGCAGGCTGACCCGCATCACGCCTCCTGTGGACTTTTCCAACCCCAGCAGGGCGTGACGCGCAACCAGCGCATTACGATGTATGCGTATAAACCAATCACCAAATCTCGATTCCAGGGATTTCAGGCTCTCTTCGAGCAGCAACTCACCCTCGTTATGGAAAACCGACACATATTTACTCTCGGCACGCAGATAGAGTACCTGGTCCAAGGACAGACGCCTCAGGCCTCCACGATAGCTGATGCTCAACTGGGGCACGGCCCCATCCGTAACTAGCGCCAGCTTCTCGAGTTGCGCCAAGGTGATCCTCTGAGCAGTCTCCAACGCCTTTTGCAGCCTGACTTTACGCACGGGTTTCAGTAGATAGTCAACCGCCTGGGACTCGAATGCCTGCAGGGCATGCTCTTCATACGCAGTAGTGAAGATCACCGCGGGTGGCGCCTGACTCTTAGCCAGCAGTCTGGCCGCCTGCAAACCATCCATACCCGGCATGCGGATGTCCATCAGTACCAGATCTGCACCCTGGCTGGCGAAAAGATCCAGTGCCTCTTGTCCATTCTGCGCCATGCCCACCAGTTGGTAAGGCTCTCCCAACTCCGCCAGCAGAGCAGCCAGCCGATCCCGGGCCAGGGCCTCATCATCCACCAATAGTATTCTCACTCCACTCTCCAGGGATGGGGAATGACGATGCGCACCTGGTGCTCTCCATCAATCCGGCTCTCGCTAAGACTTGCCTCATCATCATACAGGCCACTCAGCCTCTGACGGATATTATCCAACGCCAATCGGTTGCCTTTTCTGTGAGTTGGCTGAGGCTCTTCCGGCAGGCTATTGCGGATACTGAGATTCAATCTGTTTTTCCGGTAGCGTCCAGTGATGACGATCGTCCCACCTCCGGCTGATGGTTCGATACCGTGATACACCGCATTTTCCAGTAAAGGCTGCAGGGTAAGAGGAGGCATCAACGCCGTCTCCGGCAACTCTTCCAGATCCCACACCACTTTGAGCCGTTCTCCCAGGCGCTGTCGTTCAATGCTCAGATACTGGCGGGCCAGTTCCAGCTCCTGACCCAGGGTCGACTGCCGATCCACTGCACCGAGAGAGACCCGAAACAGATCCGCGAGATTCTCCACCATCTCTTCCGCTTTAAGCGGATCGGTACGGGTCAAGCTGGCGATCGTATTCATGCTGTTGAAAAGAAAATGGGGGCGAATCCGCGAATTGAGCGCCTGCAGCCGCGCCGCATTTTCAGCCGCCATCTGTTGTCTCCAGCGATAGAGGAGATAGAAGTAGTGGAGCACCACCAGCCCCACAATCGCCGCGACACCCATTGATCTCAATAAAAACAGGGATGAAGAATCAGTCACCAGGGGCAATGCAATCTGGTCATTGAGCCACAGCGTCAGCATGCTGACCATCAGGGTAACCAACATCAGGAGTCCCCAGGCCAGCAACGCCGCCAGGTAGTTTGGCAATTGCTGAAGCGTCTTTCTGAACAGACACAGCAGGGCCGCGCTCATCAAGGCAATCCATTGCGTCACCAGGGAGACAAGACTCAATTCCTGCAGAAAATCACCCGGCTCTTCCAGCGAGGCCAGACTCAGAATCACGGCCAGCAGTTCAGCGGAAAGCACCACCACGAATACCGATCGGATAGAACAGAAATTTGGCAAAAATGCAGCCCCGGGCTGACTATCGCTCTGTGGGTTATTCAACTCTTTCTTACTGTCATGCAGCATCTACTCTTCGCCTGTTATAATCCTCTGATTTGCTGTTTCACCTTCAGGATATTCCTTGATGAGCGATCACATTGCGCCTGCCAAACTCTGGTCAGGCCGTTTTAATGAACCTACCGATGCCTTTGTTGAAGCCTTTACCGCCTCGGTGGAATTCGACCAGCGCCTCTACAAGTATGACATCCAGGGCTCTATCGCACATGCTACTATGCTGGCCGCACAGGGCATTATCACCGATCCCGAGCGAGACGCCATTATCCAGGGCCTGGAGCAGATACTTCAGCGGATTGCACAAGGTGATTTCCCCTGGTCGATAGAACTGGAGGACGTCCACATGAATGTGGAGGCGGCCCTTACCGACGCTATCGGCAGCGCTGGGAAAAAGTTGCATACCGGGCGCTCACGCAACGACCAGGTCGCCACCGATATCCGCCTCTGGCTGCGTGACGAGATACACAACATCATTCAGGCCATTCTCCGCCTGCAGCAGGCCCTGCTTGACCTTGCGGACCAGGAGGCGGATACCATCCTGCCCGGCTTCACCCACTTGCAGACAGCTCAGCCGGTGACCTTCGGCCATCACATGATGGCCTGGTTCGAGATGCTTGAGCGCGACCGGGAACGTTTTAACGACTGTAACAAACGGCTCAATGTCATGCCGCTTGGCGCAGCAGCCCTGGCCGGCACTACCTATCCCATCGACCGTCAGCATACCGCGCAGTTGCTGGGTTTTGATCGTCCCTCGGAAAACTCTCTCGATTCCGTCTCCGACCGGGACTTCGCCATCGAGTTCAGTGCCGCAGCCAGCATCCTGATGATGCATCTGTCCAGATATTCAGAAGAGTTGATCCTCTGGTCATCGGCCCAGTTTGGTTTTATCGAGCTCTCCGACAGTTTCTGCACCGGCTCCTCGATCATGCCGCAAAAGAAAAATCCGGATGTGCCTGAGCTGATTCGCGGTAAGACAGGACGGATTTTCGGCCATCTGGTCGGACTCCTGACCTTGATGAAGGGTCAACCCTTGGCCTACAACAAGGATAACCAGGAGGATAAAGAGCCTCTGTTCGATACCGTCGACAATCTCAAGGGCTCTCTCAAGGTCTTTGCCGATATGATTCCCGCCATCAGTTGCCGTAGAGAGACGATGCGCGAAGCGGCAATGAAGGGTTTCGCCACGGCAACGGATCTGGCCGATTATCTGGTGCGCAAGGGGATTGCATTCCGTGACGCACACGAGATTGTTGGTAAGGCGGTGGCCTTCGGCGTTGAACAAAAGCGGGATCTGTCGCAGATGTCACTGCAGGAGCTGCAGCAGTTTTCCAATAGCATCCAACAGGATGTGTTTGACGTCTTGACTCTGGAGGGTTCGGTTGCCGCGCGCGATCATATTGGTGGTACCGCACCTGCTCAGGTCAGAGCCGCAATCAACCGCGCCAGATTGAAATTGCAGGGATAGGACCATGACCCGACTTCATCATGTCAGCCTGATCGTTGCAAATACAGAAAAGTCGCTTGAATTCTACCGGGATCTGCTCGGGCTTGAAGTCTCCACCAACCGACCGGACCTGGGATACCCAGGCGCCTGGCTTCAGCTAGGAGAAGCCCAGATACATCTGCTCGAACTCCCAAATCCTGACCCTCTGGAGCAGCGTCCAGAGCATGGAGGCAGAGACCGTCATCTGGCGCTACAGGTAGACAACTTCAATAAACTGAAAGAAAGATTGCAGGCCTCAGGTATCGCCTACACAACCAGCCGCTCAGGACGCCAAGCCCTATTTTGCCGGGATCCGGATCAGAATGCTGTTGAAATCATTGCAGCTACTGCGTGATCGAAGTGTCAGAACAGATTTTCCGTTTACTTATTCTTCTACCGGTACTTCTACCGACTCTTCTACCGGAGCGATAAAGTCAGGGATGAAGAACTCTTTGTATTTCTCGATCATCCCGACAACGGAACTGTCCGCCAGCTCTGCTACCCTGCGAGGAGGATAACCAAGTTCGGCAAAAGGAATGTAGGGTTCTGTTCGATTATGGCACTCATCGCACATTATGGGCTCTTTGGTGATCCGTTTATGCAGGAACTCATTCATCTGGGACTTTTGCTGGGTCGTCAATGTTTTTTCCTGTGCAATATACCTGTCCATGACGGCCTTAGCCTTCTCATCGCTGCCCTTTAAAAAGATGAAGGTGTTTTCCTTCACTTCTCCTGGTGCGATCTTTGCTCCATAGTCGCCATAGGTTGGATAATAGCTTTCATCCCCAATGGCATACATATCTTCAATCTCCACCAGCGCCCTGGGATTAACAACCTGCTGCCCGCTCTCTTTCTCTGACCAGCGAAAGGCCAAACGCTGCATGTCGCTTTCCGCACGAATATGACAAGTCTGACATGCCGTGTAGAAGGCATGCATATTCAGAAAGCTTCGAACCTCTTTTGACTTGTTGTGAGGCACATTCCCATGACAACTTACACAGGTACTGGCTTTATCCTCTTCTATCTCGAATCCGATATGATGAAAACGACCCGCGATATAGGGTTGCTCGATCACACGGTATCCAAGGTCTGTCTTTTTCGTTTCACCCTTACTGGCAATCAGATTGACGAACAGTCGCTCTTCTTCGGTACCTGCCTGACCCAGATCTTTCAGCGATGCCTCAGCTTCCTCTTTACCCTCAAAGCCAAATATCAGCGGGTACATGAAGGTGCCGTACCAAACGGTAAAAGCCATCAGAAAAATAACGTAGGCCTTGAAGACCAGTTGCTTGAAAAGCTTTACCATTCGTAATTCTCCCCAGCAAAACTCTGAGGTTTGATCTCATCTTCCAGACCATTCTCAATCATGATCTTCACATAGTCCGCATAGTGCTCATGGACCATGTCATGTTCATTGAGGTATCCAGTTATCCATACTGTTGCCGATGGAAATTTCTCAGGCGCGTAATGGACGTTGTACCAATGCACGAAAAACAGGAACAGAACCGCCAGCAAGGCCTCATCCGTATGCATGATGTAGAGCGCATTCAATGCAAAGCCCGGGAGAATGTGCGAGAATTCGTCACGAAACCATAAGGCCACGCCTGCGGGACCAAGGATGGGGATACCCCAGTAGGGCGCAAAGTAATCGAATTTTTCTCGCCATGACATACGATCATGCCGCGGAGGACGATTGGTGAAGTAGAGCAGATATTTCCAGATCTGCACGATGTCTTCCCAATCCTTTTTGTTCGGCACCATTTCCAGCGAGAGTAATGCCTTGGTAAAACTCCTTACATTCAATTTCTTCTCTTTCTTCAATTTGAGAAGATAATGCTTATAAAAATAGTGGATCCAATAAATTGTATGGTAGACGAATAGCAACAATAGAACGGTTCCTGCCGCCCGATGAATCAATGGCGCAATTTCAGTTCCGCCCATAAAGTCATACAGCGGTCTTGCCCAGGCCTCTTCAGCATGCCTCAAGGGAAAGCCAGTCGCGGCCAGGAGAAAAATCGTAATAAACAGCACGACATGCTGTACGCGCTGATGAGCAGAGAAACGATAGAAGAAACGTTTTCCGTTTTTATAGACGATAGGGTCATATTTGCTCATTGAATCATCCTTACCGATCGCTTGACCGGGTTTCCGACTGGATTTCTTTCACAATCTCTTCGTAGTTCTCAGCATGCTTCTCTTTGAAGAAGGAAAAACGAGGGAATAATCTGCGCATCAATTCCAGGAAGATGAGTGCCAGAAAGAAATACAGCACAAACGCCATTAGCGCCTTGAAACCAATCAGCATATAGAACTGCATTGGATATTTTTCCCTGTCATAGGTGACATGGGTCTGGAAACTTGCCAATTGGGGACTCGCATTGACATGGCATTCTGACGTTCTGCATGTAGTTGCCACATTGTTTTTATGGACTGATGAAGTCACTACATCTTTAGCTTCTATCAGATGCGAGTTTTCCCCCTCAACGATATGGCAATCAATACAGTCCGGCATTACTTCAGACCCTAATGCGATCAGTTTTCCATGAAAGGTTTCTTTATATGAGGTAACCACATCATCCAGGTTATGCCTCTCTCTAAACTCTTTATCCTGGTGGCATTTCGCACAGACTTCTATGTTTTCCATAGGAAATCTGGTTTTGTGCAGGCGCGTGGTGATGTGCTCATAAAAGTCTTCTGCATAGACACCGCTCGTGTGGCAACTTTTGCAGCGACTTATCGCGCGTTTGGAAACACCTGGAATCTTCTCCCCTTTATAGATAGAGAAGGGTCTGTATAGCGGCTGATCATGACAATTCTTACAATCTGGATAATCTTCCTGATGCTCCTTGGGATCACCATTTTCATCCAACTTTCCATGTATGCTCTTAGCCAGTGTTTCCGCGACCGCTTTATGGGAAAACTTTGTTTGTCCCGAAGGCTCTATAACGTGGCATTCTTGGGTACAGTCAACTTTTTCTGCGGGATTATGGGGAATTCGATCGATATCAGTATGGCAGTCCTTACATTTGGTTCTGCGATGAGGACCACTGTCAAATAATTCCTGATTGATATAAAACAGCCTGAACTGGCCATTCTCGTCTATCCGACTCAAACCTCTATGCTTGTGGCAAAGCACGCAGTTCAGTTCATCGTCTGAATATACTGGATTCGATATAAAGATGAGGAAAAGAAGTGGCAACAATCCACAAAAAACACTGACTGACCAGATTTTTCTCATTATCTTCCCACTGAATAGTTATTATCCATTCTCGCCGGCTAATATTATCAGCACGAATAAAAGTTGTCCCGATAGATTTACCGCAAATATTTGCTGGAATTCCGTCAAATAAATTAGTAATTATCCCTATCAATGATTCGGGTAACCCCCAAACTACGGCAGGATATTACTATGCCTCCATTTCAAGAACTGATTCCAAACTCTTCAATCCATGCAACAGATAGAAACAATCCGTTGCGACTTGTACCCGCTAAGAAATAAGTAGGAAACATAAATACATTAATCTAATTATCAACGGATTTAATGGTTTTCAAATACCCTCCGAGGGCCTTGATAAAGTCAGGCCTTCCGCTCATAAGGATAATAAATAATTACTTTTCTGTTTTTCAAAAAAACAGTGGAGATATAATGAACAATCTTTTACACACCGGCATTACCGTCGCTGCGACATTCCTGACATGTGGAATCTTCTTTGGTTCAGCCGCTTATGCAGTAAGTGAGCACCGACCGGCTGACAATTGCATGCCTAGCTGTGAAGCAATTGATTTAGAACAATCAGTCAATCTTTCATGGACCGCGCCAACCACCAGAACAGATGGTGAACTTCTCTCTCTGAGTGATTTGGAGGGTTATAGGATTTATTATGGGACCGAGGAAGCGAATCTGATCCCATTGGTCGATCTCGATGATAGCGCCACCACCAGCTATTCGGTTAACGAACTCAGTCCGGGCTTTTACTATTTCACCGTAACTGCATACGACTATGATGGTCTGGAAAGCGGTTTTTCAGAAGTCGTCAGCAAAGAAATACTTTAATACCCCATTCCGAACAGAGAACATGATTGATGATG
>JBDLIT010000100.1:0-15354 GCA_039714735.1 Pseudomonadota bacterium | reverse complement strand
GAGGTGCGTGTCCAGTTGCCGGACGCGGAACAGCGCAATCTGACCAGTCTCGATCAATTGCCGATCCGTCTGCCGAATGGTGAGTTCGCCCCCCTCAGTAGCGTGGCGGAGTGGCGCTCCAAGCTGGGTTTCGAGGCCCTGCGGCATGCCGACGGCCGGTTGTCGGTCTCGGTCACCGGGGATGTGGATCCCGCGCTTGCCAATACCCAGGACATTGTCAATGGTCTGACTGAATCCACGCTGCCCGAACTGGTCAGCCGTTTTGGTATCAGCTACACCCTGGAGGGCACTGCCGCCAGTCAACGCGACACCCTGAGTGATCTGCGCCTTGGTGTCGGGCTGGCCCTGATCCTCATCTATCTGGTGCTGGCCTGGGTTTTCTCCTCCTATGGCTGGCCGCTGATCGTGATGGTGGTGATCCCCCTGGGGCTCACCGGCGCCATTCTGGGCCACTGGCTGATGGGTATGAACATGACCTTGCTATCGGTGTTCGGCTTTTTCGGTCTGTCCGGCATCGTGGTCAACGACTCGATTATCCTGGTGACTTTCTACAAACACATCCGGGCCGGGGGTATGGTGGTGAGAGATGCGCTGGTGGAGGCCTCCTGTCAGCGCCTGCGGGCGGTATTGCTGACCTCTTTGACCACCATCGCGGGACTGACGCCATTGCTGTTCGAGACCTCGCGTCAGGCCCAGTTTCTGATCCCGATGGCGACCTCGATCGCCTTCGGCCTGGGATTCGCCACCATCCTGATCCTGTTGGTGGTGCCGTCGATGCTGTCGATCTATGAGGATGTGCGGGAGTGGATCACCAGCAAAAAGGCAGCTCCGGTTGGAGAGTTCTCCGAGTAATCATTCTTCTTCATGACCGCATATCGCGGGTGATCAGGCAAAAGATTACAACAGGGTTTTGCCGTCGAAGATCTCTTCCGCTAGATTGAAAACGTCTACCCCCTCGACACAACCCAGATTGGCCCGCATGTGTTCGGGAAAGCGCGCGGTCTCGTGAAAAGGGTAGATCCCGCACCTTTTGCAGAAGTAATGCTTGGCCGTCTTGGCGCCGAATTGATAGAGTCCGAGCACACCTTTCTCCGCTACTATGTTGAAATTCTCCGGCGCAATGGGCTCCGGAGTCATCATTGCCCCTTTGCGGGAACAGATCGAGCAGGTGCAGCGCAGACCCTTGTCGATCGACGCATGTTCAAAGGAAAAACGAATCGCGCCGCAATGGCAGCTGCCTTGATACTGAGTCATAGTTTCTCCTCCGAGATATGAGTTTTGTAATTAAACAGATCGTAATAGCTTTTCAGTTCCTGATGTCTTTACACTAATATGCCATTGTAGGAGCTGTCCATGGCTGCGACCAAAGGCGGCAAGGCATTTCGGCATCTTCACCTAAAGCGACTATCATCGCTAATCGCAGCCACGGGCAGCTCCTACAGGGATTGAATAGCCAAATGTTGCATGTGCATCTAGTTCTGAGATCTCTACTGCTGCAATGTCCGGCCGCCATCCACCGCTATGATCTGACCGGTGATGTAGTCTGCGTCCCGCACCAGAAACAGCAGGGTCCTGGCGATGTCATTCGGTGAGCCGGCGCGTTTCAGAGCCGTGCGATTAAGGATCTCTTGTTGCTCCTTGTCTTCCAAACCCTGCTCCGGCCAGAGTATGGCGCCTGGCGCTACGCCGTTGACTCGCACCTGTGGACCAAGCTCCCGGGCCAGGGACTTGACCAGCATGGCATTGCCCGCCTTGGCAATGGAATAGACCGGGTGGTTCTTGAGGGGACGCTCGGCATGGATATCCACCAGATTGACGATGCAGCCCGCGGTTTTTTGCAGGTGCGGGGCTGCTGTCTTGCTGAGAAAGAAGGGCGCCTTCAGATTGCTGCCGAGGAGATCGTCCCAGTCGGATTCATCGGTCTCGGCCAAGGGTGTCGGGTAGAAACTGGAGGCATTGTTTACCAGCAGGTCGAGCCGATCTTTAAAACCGACAGTTTCAGCGATCAACTGATCAAACCGACTGATGTCATGCAGATCCGCTTGAATCAGGCTGACGGAGTTCACCCGCTGCTGTTCAAGCTCGGCTTGCAGCGCCTCTGCGGCTGCGCTTGAACGGCGGTAGTGCAACACCAGATCCATGCCAGAGGCATGCAGGGTACGGGCAATGGCGGCTCCGATGCGATGTGCCGCTCCGGTGATCAAAGCGCATTTTTCGCTCAGTGAATCTGGATTTTGCGTCACACTTGTACTCCATGGTTGAATGATGTCCCTACTCTAACCAAAGATGCCGGGTTTCTGAAACTATGCCAGACTGCCTCATTCCCCCACGACGCTCCGCAGTCACAGAACTGCCCCAACCGGATGCGGAGGCGCTGAAGGTCAGTGATGAGTTGATCGCACGGATTCAGCAGGCCATCGCCGAGTCGGGAGGACGCATCCCGTTTGATCGGTTCATGGAGTTGGCGCTGTATGCGCCGGGACTGGGCTACTACGTGGCAGGCAGCCGCAAATTTGGCGAGGCGGGTGATTTTGTCACCGCCCCTGAGGTTTCTCCTTTATTTGCCCAATGCCTGGCGCGCCAAGCCCGGGACGTTCTGCTATCGCTGGGGGGCGGTGAGATTCTGGAATTTGGCGCCGGTTCGGGGGTTTTGGCGGCCGACATGCTGGCCGAGCTCGAGCGACTCGATGCCTTGCCGGAGCGTTACCTGATCCTGGAGGTGAGTCCGGACCTGCAACAGCGTCAGAGAGAGATGTTGGCCCAGAGGGCGCCGAGTCTGCTGCAGCGGGTGGTTTGGCTGGATCGTCTGCCCCGGGAGTTTTCGGGCATGGTGGTGGCCAATGAACTGCTGGATGCGATGCCGGTGAGCCGATTTCGGATCGGAGCGGAGGGTGTTGAGGAGTGTTATGTGGCGCTGGATGGGCAAGGCTTGAAGGAGGCCTTCGCCACACCCGAAAGCCCTGGCCTGGTGGAATCGGCCTCACAGATCGACCGGGCGGCTGGTGGGCTAGGGGAAGGGTATGTCTCCGAGATCAATCTGCGGCAGGCATCCTGGCTGAGGGCTTTGTCAGAAATGATGGCTCAAGGCGCCATTTTGCTCTTCGACTACGGCTATCCCCGCTCCGAATACTATCATGCACAGCGTAATACCGGCACCCTGATGTGCCATTACCGGCATCGTGCGCATGCGGATCCTTTTCGTTGGATAGGGCTGCAGGACATCACCAGCCATGTGGATTTTTCGGCCGCCGCCGAGGTCAGCGTGGAGGCGGGTTTTACTCTGGCGGGTTATACCACCCAGGCGCACTTTCTGATGGGCCTTGGCCTGGCTGAGATCATCGCTGCATCGGATCCCAATGATCTGGCAAGGCATATGGAGCTGGTGCAGGGTGTGAAGCGCCTGACTCTGCCTTCAGAGATGGGTGAACGTTTTAAGGTGCTGGGCCTGACCAAAGCCATGCAACCGGAGCTTGCAGGCTTCAGTCTTCTGAATCTTCAGAACCGGCTTTGAGGCAAGGTGTCGGCGGTCTCTTTTTCAGGCATGGAATTGACTGACCTGCCGGTCAAGTTGATCCGCCAATGCAGAGAGTTTTGCGGCATTACCTGACAGTTCACCCATTGTGTCGGCTGTTTTACCGGCGGATTGACTGATGTGATGGATGTTTCTGTTGATCTCTTCGGCTACCGTGCCCTGTTCCTCGGTGGCGCTGGCGATTTGCGCGCTCATATCCTTGACGCCAGAGAGCGACTGATTGATGCTATCGAGAGAGTTATTGGCATGGGACGCCTCGGTCAGGGTTTTGCTGACTTTGTTCTGATTCGCCTGCATGACGTTCACGGCCCTGTGAGTTCCCTGCTGCAAATTTTCAATCATTTCCTGAATGTCCTGAGTAGAACTCTGGGTACGGCTCGCCAGAGTGCGTACTTCATCGGCCACTACCGCAAATCCACGTCCCTGTTCACCGGCTCGGGCTGCTTCTATCGCTGCATTCAGGGCCAGGAGATTCGTTTGCTCTGCAATTCCACGGATCACATCCAGTACACTGCCTATGCGTTCACCTTCCTGATTAAGGTGATTGATGACGTCGGAGATATCATTCATTCCGGTGGAGAGTTCGTTGATGGATCGCATGGTTGTAGACATCACGTCCCGTCCAGTATTCGCCTGCACTTCGGCCGAATCTGCATTTTCATGCGCCGATGTTGAACTGCGGGAAACCTCCTGTACGCTTGCCGTCATCTGGTTTATCGCCGTCGCCACCATCTCGATCTCTTCCTGCTGCTGAATGATTCCTTGATTGGTCAGATTCGCGAAGCCCTTCAGATCATTGGATGCTTCATTGAGTCGGCCTCCCATGTCTTGGGCGCGCTTAACCAGTGTCTGGACCTTCTCGATGAAGATATTGAATGAATTGGCCAGCTGGCCCAGTTCATCCGGCACACCGCCATCCAGACGCCGAGTTAAATCGCCATCCCCCTTGGCTATTGCACACATGCTATCGATGGTCATTTGTAATCGCGAGAGGATGGATAGCTTAAAAAATACAATAGAGAGCGTAACGATCACCAGGATGGTTACCAGTGACACCACCATGGTGTAGTAGATATTGGAGTGATTCCGGTCTGCGATCTCGGTATAGAGAGAAACCAGGTCGTTACTCAGTGTTCTCAATCGATTGGCGTCGGTCAGCATATCGCGTAAATGCTGATTAAGCTCTGGGGTGGATGTGCTGTTTGAAAATAACCGATCCACGGCCCTGGAAAAGTCATGAAATGCTTTTTCGATCTCCGAAATCTTGCTTTGGCTCAATTTATCCTGGATTGGCTTGATGGTTTCATGTTGGGTCATCTTAAGATCGAGAGGATAACGGCCGCCATTTTTTACTGCATTGAGTGTCTGGCTGAAGATCTTGCTGGATGACTTGTATTCCTCCAGGAATGCATTCTCATTCCCGGCGATCGTGTGAGCGGCGGCAGATTTTGCCATAGCCTGAGTCAGCATACGCTGGCGTCCCAGGGCGTTGACGATCGAGGCATCATTTTAAGATTGGCTGAGTGAATAGAAGGTGATTCCGGCCGCAATCGAAAACACCGCGCCGACGCCTGCCATGATTAGCAGCAATTTAGTGGAGAGATTCATTGTCTTCAGCCTTATTTAATACAACAGAATCTTGTTGCGGAAACTCAATATTTTCCCATATCGGCAATTTTACTAGCTTCTTGAACGGCTTAAGCTTTAATTGAATCCTCCCCGGATAGCTCGTCCGGTGGCTTGGGTTGGTAAAAGTGACAATGTTTAACCCCACTGATCGATTTCCTGCGTTCTCCTGAGTACCAAACCAAAAAAGGAGAATACCGATGAAACAATCCTCTCGATACTTGCAAAGACTCATTATCGTGTTGTTTGTGGCTTTGATCACTGCCTGTGGCGTTGCACCCGAAAAAGAGGTGGGGAGCAGTGTTGCCAAGGACAGTTCGAACAGTCTGCCTTCACCAGTCCGTGCTGAGGAAACCAAACTCAAAAAAACAGATATGAGTGAGGCTGATGAGAGGGTGAAAATTACACCTCCCTCTGTTGTGCTGGAGAGTGTGGCGAATCAACCGCAAGCCAGGATGCAGACCGGTATGGATTTGTCCTCCATTCGGCATGTCTCAGCACCTGTCGACCGGGAACGCTACGCTAAGATAACCGACAATGCCGTGCAATCAGTCCGGGAAAATCCGCTATCCACATTCAGTGTCGATGTGGATAGCGGCGCCTATTCCCTGGTGCGCCGCTCACTGAATCAAGGGCGCTTGCCGGTGACAGACGCGGTGCGTATCGAAGAGCTGATCAACTATTTTGACTATGACTACCCGGCTCCGGAGCGTGGAGCCCAACCTTTCAGCGTTGTTACGGAAGTGAGTCAGACACCCTGGAATCCGGACAGCCATCTTGTGCATATCGGAATCAAAGGCTTGGAGTCGGCAAACGATAGACATCCTGCCTCTAACCTGGTTTTTCTGATCGACGTCTCCGGCTCCATGAGTACCGCGGATAAACTGCCACTGCTGAAAACCGCTTTCAAGCTGATGGTAAAACAGCTGAATGAAAAGGATCGGGTGAGTATGGTTGTGTATGCCGGTGCATCGGGTGTGGTGCTGGAGCCGACCAAAGGTAGTGAACAGGCAAAGATTCTGGCGGCCCTGGATCGTCTAAGCGCAGGTGGATCGACGCATGGCTCGGCAGGAATCCAATTGGCCTATGCGATGGCGGAACAGGAGCAGATTCCCAACGGTATCAATCGAGTGATTCTGGCCACCGATGGTGATTTCAATGTGGGCGCGGTGAACCACGAACGGCTCATGGATCTGATCGAACAGAAACGCAAGCAGGGCATCTCGCTCACCACTCTGGGTTTTGGTCAGGGCAATTACAACGACCATCTGATGGAGCAGCTGGCCGACAAGGGCAATGGCAACTATGCCTATATCGATACCATCAACGAGGCGCAGAAGGTATTGGTGGATGAACTGACGGCCACTCTGGAGACAATCGCCAAGGACGTGAAGATTCAGATAGAATGGAATCCGGATGTGGTTTCAGAGTATCGTTTGATCGGTTACACAAACCGCCTGCTCGCCCGGGAAGACTTCAACAATGACAAGGTGGATGCCGGTGACATCGGTGCAGGTCACAGTGTTACGGCGTTGTATGAGGTGACGTTGGTTCAAGGCAAGGGACACAGACTGGAGCCGCTGCGCTATGCACAGCAACAGACCGGGACTGGGAGTAAATCCGATGAGATTGCTTTTCTCCGCTTGCGTTATAAAGATCCCGATGGCGTAAACTCGAAATTGATCGAGCGGGTTGTGAGAACAGGCTCGATCAACAATGATCTTGCCAGCACCAGCGATCGATTCCGTTTCAGTGCGGCGGTGGCTGGGTTCGGGCAACTGCTGCGGGGAGGCCGCTATACCGAGTCGTTCGACTATGAATCGGTCATGGATCTGGCGAGAGGCGCCAGGGGTGAGGACAGTTTCGGTTACCGCGGTGAGTTCCTGAGGTTGGTCAACCTGGCCTCCAGCCTTGGATCGTGAGATTGTGTCCCGGATGGCCTGGGACAGGCCATCCAAACAGTTAGGCAGCTTGGCGACATTGAATTGATGACAGATGAGGATCTTTTTCAGCGATTTCGAAAGGGTGATCTCGCGGCCTTTCAGGATCTCTATGCACGCTATCGGAAGTCTCTGTATCTCTACCTGCTCAGGTCGTCACCCACTGAGGCGGAAGCGGATGACCTCTACCAGGAGGCCTGGTCCCGGGTCATTCATGCCAAGGAGCGATTTTCCGGCGGGTCATTCAAGGCCTGGTTGTTCCGGATCGCCAGAAATCTGCAGATCGACAGTTTTCGCCGGCAGCGCTTGCAGCTGGTTCCGGATTCAGCTGTACCGGCTGAGTTGTCTGATCCCGGGCCGACGCCGGATGAGATATCCCATGCCGATGATTGTGCAGAACGCCTTAAGGTGGGACTTCAGCGGTTACCGCAGGAACAGCGTGAGGCCTTTCTGTTGAAAGAGGAGTCGGGCCTGACCCTGGGGCAGATCGCCGAGATGCTCGATGTGGGACGGGAGACCATCAAAAGCCGGATGCGATATGCACTGAAACGACTGCGGCAGATGCTGGAGGATTGTTTGTGACAGACCAACAGAACAAATCTGAAGTCGGTGAAGATCCGGCCATCAGCCATCTCTACCGCGCTACCCGCATTGAGGAGCCGGATGCGGCATTGGATGTAAAGATCCTGGCTGAGGCCAAAGCCGTGACCCATCATCAGCGTCGGCGCTGGCTGTTGCCGCTTTCGTCTGCCGCTGTGGTGTTGCTAGGGGTGACATTGACTCTGAAGCTGATGGATCAGGCGCCCAGGCTGCCGCAATCAATCGATGACTTCAATTATGAGCAACCCGCTGAGAGCCGGGCCATTCAGCGGGCGGAAAAGAAGCAGGCCCAGCCCGCACCTGCCATGATGATGGAATCCATGTCCGCTCCCGCCAAAGAGCATAAAGACAAGCTCAAGCTGCAGAAGGCCGCACCAAGAACTTCAGCACCGGCAGGAGGCAGTCTTCAAGGCCTCGGGCAAATGGATGCATCTGAAGCATTTGAGTCTAACCAGCAGGATCTGCCGGCGGTCGAGATTATGGATGATCCTGCTGAGTGGCTGGCGCATATCCAGATGGTTCTCGACAGAGGGGAACGCAACAGGGCGGTACAGGAACTCAAGGCGTTTATCGCCACCTACCCGGAATATCCGCTTCCCGAGTCGCTGCAGAGGCCGGATCTGGATTAGGGCAGACGCATCGGAGGTGTTCTAGAGGGCATCTTTTCGGTGGCCTCGTCAATGGCCGCATCCAGATAGAAATTGAGGAACTCGACGGTGTTGATGCCGACGATGCGGTCCGCCAACTCATTCCCCAGGGGGTCGAGGAACAGCAAGGTGGGCGTGAGACGTACTCCATAGCCGTGAAAGAACTCTGTGGCATCCTGACGCTGGCCCTGGAAGTTGGTGATTTCCAGTCCCATATCGATCAGGATCTCACGCATGACGATTCTGTTTTTGTAATCCCCACCCAGTTCCATGGGATGCAGCACTTCGCGTTTCATCAAATCACAATAGGTGCAGTGATCCTGGGAAACCATCAGCAATATCGGTCTGCCGGCCTGGCTTGCGAGCTCCGCGTCCCTTTGCAGGTTAGTGGTTTGAGGAATGCTGCGATGCTCCTGAGACCAGGAGAGGTGCGAAACAGAGAGCAGCAGGATGCTGCTCAGCAAACCAGGGATGACGCTTTGCACTTGATAGGATTTCCAGACGGCCGGTGATTCAAATGAGTATAGAAACAATCCCCATTCAGTGCTTGTCGGACGCTGGTTGATACCGATATTCTGAGAATGTCCTCAGTGTATCTGTGTTATGCGGTAATCTTCAAGATGGGACTCCAATAATGACCGGTACTCATCTTTGGAGCTATAACCGACGATAGGGCCAGCCAGCAGCTTTCCGTCCCTGTCGAGCATCAGCAGGGTGGGAGTGGCGAAGATCTTGTAACGTTCTTTGAACTGGCGGCTGCGAATCCGCTCGCCGTTGAAATCAGTCATCTTTCCCCCGGCGTTGATATCGACCTCCCTGACTACCGCCAGCTTGTTATGCTTGTCATGCTCAAACATGGGATTCAACACATCCTGCTTGAGCATTTCACAATAGGCGCAATCGTCGGCCGTGAAAACGATAAGGATGGGGGCATTAGACGGTTCGGCTTCTCTGGATGTCTGGGTCCAATCTTTTGCCGTGCATTTGAGCATCTCTCCGGATACCAGGGAGGATGCTGAAATTAGAAACATGGCAGCGAGAATCAAATACTTCTTATTCATCGCACAACTACCAATTAAATTAATGGTTACTAGAATATCATAAAATAATAATATATCAATATATCATGCTTTAGGTAGAGACCTGGTTCACGATTCATTAAATCGCGCCAGCGGTGGCTGGTTGCCGGCCGGGGAAACGAATTAGCTGCTGCAGAGGATTATTCAGGGAATCCGGCAGTTGCATGACATGCCTGGATTCAATACAGACTATCTCTTTCGCAAGGAGCGGAAAGAGTATTGATGCAAGAAGCCTTACACCAGCTTCCGGTATCGATCGAAACGACTGCGATAGCTTTGCTTGCCGAGGTAGTGCGGAACGATGGTTTCCACACTTTGCGGTTCGATTTCGAGTGCCTCAAAGTCGTTGCTTTCACAGACACTGTCGGTCTGCAGGGACAAATAGTTATCCATTGAGAACGGCTTGCCTGGCAGATAACCCATAATCTGCGCCTCAAGTCTGGAGGGCAGGTCACCCAAGCCGATGATCATGCGCCGCAAGCCGAGAGTGTGGGCCGTATACTCAACCAGCTCTTTCAGACTGAAGATATCCGGGCCGCACAGATCGTAGTGCTTTCCGAAAGTGCTCCTGCCATTCAGTGACCGAGCAAAGGCCTTGGCAATATCACCCACATACACAGGGGCGAAGCGCGCATCCGGGCAGGCCAGGGGAAAGGTCAGCGGTGAGATTTTCAAGAGAGCGGCAAAACGGTTGAAGAAACTGTCCCCTGGGCCAAAGATCACAGAAGGTCTGAAGCTGGTGACCTCGATGGAGGCGCCGCCATGGGTATGGGCCCTGTTTTCTCCTTCCCCTTTGCTTCTCAGGTATTCGCTCGATCCTCTCGCCTCATCCGCATGCAGGGCGCTCATGTGCAACAGTCTGGGTATACCCGCCAGATTACAGGCATCGACCATCAGGTCCACCAATTCGATATGGAAGCGGCGAAAGGTCTGGTCCTTGCCGTTTTCGTTGAGGATGCCGATCAGGTTGATGACCGCATCACAGCCGGTGAAATGTGCTGCGAGAGATTTGCTGTCGAACAGGTTGGCGCTGACGAGTTCAGCACCCTGATTCACGGCCAGGTTGCGAACCCGTTGCGGATGGCGGGTAATGATGCGGCAGGCGATTCCCTGATTGCTGAGATGAGCAACCAGATGGGTTCCGACAAAACCACTGCCACCCAGAATACAGACCCTGCTTGTTGCCATTACACATAACCTCTTTTCAACATCTTTAGTGGTTGGGATTTTGAACAGGATGACGCGAAGAAACAACCGATTTTCCCAGCTGTTTTTATAACAGTATCATTAACCCGATGGAAACTCTTTTCTCTTCTTTCGGACTCTACGCCTTTCTGCTGTTTCTTTTACTGGGGGGAGTTGTCGGGATCATTGCGGGTTTGTTTGGTGTGGGTGGAGGTTTGATTATCGTACCCGCCTTGATCTGGGGCCTGCCAATCATCGGTGTCAACCAGTCTCACAGTACCCATATTGCAGTAGGCACCTCACTGGCCACGATAGTAGTAACCTCCATTGCAGCCATTCGTGCACATCATAAGCGCGCTGCAGTACTTTGGCGGAGGTTTGGTTTACTGACCCCGGGGATTCTGCTCGGCGCCTGGCTGGGCGGACTGCTCGCCGGAACCATGGAGGGTGGAATGCTGCAACGGATTTTTGGGGTATTTGCCATGCTGGTCGGATTGCACCTCTATTTCCGAGTATTGGCAAAAGACAGCAGCTTTTCACCAGGTTCCTTCATAACCTCACTGGTGGGAGTGGTGATTGGCCTGATTTCAGCGTTGGTGGGCATAGGCGGAGGTAGTATGACGGTGCCTTTTCTGCATTTCACCGGAGTCGAAATGCGCAAGGCCGTGGCCACTTCAAGTGCCTGCGGCCTGCCAATAGCACTGTCCGGTGCGCTGAGCTTTATTGTGGTGGGTTGGGGGCTGGAGGGATTGCCTGTCGGCAGCAGTGGCTATGTCTACTGGCCTGTAGCGCTGATCATCGTGATGACCAGCAGTTTGTTCGCCCCCCTTGGAGCCGCATTGGCGCATCGCCTTCCCGGGGAGCAGCTGAAACGTGGGTTTGGGGTTTTTCTAGTCCTGATCGGCGTCAGTCTGCTGGTGAGTTGAGATGGGCTGCTGACCGTAAAAGAGGGTGTAGGGGGGGACTGGTATCGGCAGCTGCCGGAACAGCAGCAGCCTGCCGTCCTGGTCTCTGAGAACCAGACGCCCTTCACTGAGGGCGAATTCAAATGAGCGTTTCGCTCCCGTTTCCGGATCGACCATGATCAGCCGGTCGTCTCTGACTTCGTAGCGGCCATCGCGGTAGGCATCGGCGTTGGCATAGATGCGGAAGTGGCCATACATCACCAGCACCATCTCCCCACCCTGGCCTTGCCAGATGCCGTCCAGTGGAGATTGTTGGGGCGCCGGGAATTGCAGCGGGGCGCCGCTGGCCATGCCCTGCGGCGCTGTTGGAGCCTGAGTCATCAGGCCCTGGATCTGTTGCTGTCCGGGGATGCCTCCACCCGGCATAGCGGTCATTCCCCAAGGTGAGTAATTCATCCCCTGCCAGCTGTTGTAGGGTTGGGAAAAGCTGCCGGATGACCAGCCTTTGTTGCGGTTATAGTCCTGGGCCAGGTTACCCATGGCGTCCATCATGGACAGCATTGCCTGGCTCATGAGGCTGGATGCCGCTGAGTTTGCGGCGAGTGAAAAGCCATGGCACGAAAACAGTATGAGAAAAAGACAACTAGTATGGCGGAACTTCGAATAGGTGATCGACATGGTTCGCTGACATTCAACTCTGCTGGAGTTTAGATAAATGATAAATGATTCTGCGGTAAAATGATTCCTCATTAAACCCGTTCAGGTCGATTTATGGACTATGCTTGAACTCAGTTCTTCATATCATATTACCTTACAAATACTATAAGTTTTCCATTATTCAATCGGTACAAGGAGTGTCCGAATGAAAAAAAATATTATCAGCTTTGCAGCAGTGCACCCATGGTGGGTCCTGATCATCATTGGATTGGTGACTTTGGCTGCGCTCACTCAATTGCCCAAGCTGCGCATCGAGATCACGGCAGAAGGGATGATGGTCAAAGATGAGCTGGAATTGGCGAAGTATGAGGAGACTATTCAGACCTTCGGCAGTGAAAATGTCACGGTGGTCTATCTGGAAGATCCCGATCTCTTTGAACCAGACAATCTCACTGCCATAAGCCAGGCTATACGTGAGATTGAGCAGCTCGAGCAGGTTGAACGGACCGTCAGTCTGTTCTCGGTCAGATATCTGCGTACGGTCGATGGTTTTGTTTTTACCGACCCCTACCTGAAAAATATCCCTGATAATCGCAAATCTGCGGATCAGCTGGTTAAGGCTGCGCTACTCAATCCCCTGGTGGAGAGGAATCTGCTGTCCAATGACGGGACGGTGATGGCGATCAATATCTACTTCGACATGGAGGATTACAGCAGAGGGTTTGACGAGCAAGTGGCAGGCGCAATCGATCATGCGATTGCGCCGCTTGATGATCGCCTGCGCAAGGTCTTTCACCTGGGGGACCCGTCAGTTCGATCGGGTATTTCGCAGCAGCTACGGGCCGATCAGCAGGTGATCCTGCCTCTGGCCCTGGTGGTTCTGGTGCTGACTCTGGGTTTTACGTTGAAACGCTTGAATGCCGCGCTGATCCCATTGTTGACAGCGGGTTTGAGCGTGGTCTGGATTCTCGGTCTGATGGCGGCCTTTAATATTCCGGTGAATGTCATGACCTCCATCGTCCCGGCGCTGTTGATCATCGTAGGGTCCACCGAGGATATTCATCTGTTGTCTGAGTACCGGGCCGGAGTTGAGAAAGGTAAACGGGGGATATCCGCGATCTTCTACATGGCCGACAATATGGGGATGGCCGTGGCGCTGACTTTTATCACCACATCCTTAGGCTTTCTCTCCATTGCAATGAACCGGATTGATCTGCTCCAGCAGTTTGGCATGCTGACCGCAGCAGGATTGCTGTTGAACTTTCTGATAACCATTACCCTGGTCCCTGTCAGCCTGCGTTTGGTGAAGAATGACTCAGGTACCCAAGCCCGGCCGGGCGGGTGGATATTCGAGATTCTGGCAAAAAAGCTCTACGCATTCATCTTTCGCAGAAGGCGCTGGATTGGAGTGATTGTGGCGTTGCTGATGGCAACCTGCTCTTTCTGGTCCACCAAGATCCAGGTCAACAACAATGTGATGGACTATTTCGAGCCGGCCTCGGAATTGCCAAACCAGGCTGAGCTGCTGCACCGCAATCTGTCTGGTATGCAGGCGATCTCGATTGTTGTGAGCGGAGCCGAAGAGACCTTTCTGCAGGTGCCGTATCTGGAAGAGCTGCGCTCCCTGCAAGAATATATCGAAGAGCTGGATTGGTTTGACAAGAGTTTTTCTTTTGCCGATTTCATTGGGGTCGTGCACAGCGGCCTGGATGGATCGAGGCCCGGAGAGATCTATCTGCCGGATCGCAACGAGGTGGTCAGGGAGTATATGTCCCTGCTCGATCATTCTGCAGCCAAGGCGTTTATCTCACCCGATTTCAGCCAGGCGAGGATCATCGTCAGACACAATATCAGCGCCTCCGATCAGCTCAATCGGGTGGTGGCTGAACTTGAGTCCTATGCGAAGCAGTGGATGGTCCCTGAACTCAAAGTCATGGTGAGCGGCGGCAGTTATCTGAACAGTCAGGCGGTCGATTACATGGCGGATGGGCAGGTCCGTTCACTGTTACTGATGCTGTTGGTGATCTTTCTGCTGGTTTCCTTCCTGTTTATGAATCTCAAGGCGGGTCTGGTGGCGGTGATCGCCAACCTGTTCCCCATCGTGGTGCTGTTTGGGGTGATGGGATATTTCGGCTTTGCCCTGGATACGGGGACTACCATGGTGGGCGCCATTGCGCTGGGTATCTGCGTGGATCACACGATGCACTTCATGGTGCGCTATCAGCGCCTGGCGCGCATCACGGGCTCGGAGACTGAGGCCTTGGAACAGGTCGTGCGTCAGGAGGCGGTGCCGATTATTGCCACGGCTGTCGCCCTGGCGATGGGTTTCGCTACCTTGATGTTCTCGAATTTTCCACCCGTCGCCAGGTTTGGCATGTTGAGCGCACTGGTCATGATGCTGGCCCTGATCGGCACGTTCGTGCTGACGCCTCTGCTGCTGCGTCATATTCGCCTGTTTACCTTCTGGGATCTGCTCTCACTGCGGCTCAGAAAGGATGTGGTAAAAAGGTGTAAGTTGTTTGAGGGCATGCGATCCTGGCAAGTCAGAAAACTGGCGGTGCTGACTCAGGTCCGTGAATTCGTGCGGGATGAAGCGATTCTGCTGCAGGGGGAAAAAACGGATGCCATGCATGTCCTGTTGGAGGGCACGGCAGAAGTCTGGCGTACCCGTTCTGACGGTTCGACCTATCAGAATGGCGCCTATGAAACGGGGGATGTCTTTGGGGTGACGTCTCTGGTTTCAGGCAACGAAGGACTTACCGATGTGGTGGCGGTCGGCGGCCCGGTGCGGGTGCTTCTGTTGCGCTGGAAGAATCTACACGGGATCGGCAGGGTATTCCCGAGAATCACCTCTCAGGTTTATGAGAACCTCTCTTTAATCATTGATCGATTGTTATTGAACGAAGGCATGCGTGATGGGCACTACCGGGATGAATTGACCGGGTTGTTCCGGGCCTCTTTTATGCTCCAGACGCTCACTTATATTACTGATCGTGCAGCTCGCTATGAAGAACCCGTCACCCTGGTGCTGTTTTCCATCATGCATGAGAAGGAGATCGGCGAGAAGCATGGACGCAAGGCGCTACGCTGGGTTTTGCGGCAGACCGCTCAGTCAGTGGACAATGTACTGCGCCGGGTTGACATGTTTGGGCGTTGGAATTCCGGGAAGTTTTTGCTCATTTT
>JBDLIT010000099.1:0-15362 GCA_039714735.1 Pseudomonadota bacterium | reverse complement strand
ATACGCCGCAGCACATAGCCACGCCCTTCATTGGAAGGCATAACCCCATCCACGATCAGAAAAGCACAGGAACGAATATGGTCTGCAATCACTCGCAGCGACTTCTCTTGCAGATTGCTGCAGCCGGTAATCCCGGCGGCGGCCTTGATCAGATTGGCAAACAGATCGATTTCATAATTGCTGTGCACCCCCTGCAACACCGCGGCCAACCGTTCCAGACCCATGCCGGTATCGACGGAGGGCTTGGGCAGCTCAGTCATCTTGCCGTCTGCGTCCCGGTTGTACTGCATGAAGACCAGGTTCCAGATCTCGATATAGCGGTCACCGTCCTCCTCTGGGGTACCAGGAGGACCACCCCAAACTTCCTCCCCGTGATCGTAAAAGATCTCGGAACAGGGACCACAGGGACCGGTATCACCCATGGACCAGAAGTTATCGCTCTCATATCTTCTACCACCGGGCTTGTCGCCGATGCGGGTCAAACGATTGGGGTCAACACCGATCTCCTTCAGCCAGATCTCAACCGCTTCATCGTCCTCTTCGTAGACGGTAATCCACAACTTCTCGGCTGGCAGGCTCAGAGTTACCGTCAAAAACTCCCAGGCGTATCTGATCGCATCCCGTTTGAAATAGTCACCGAAACTGAAATTGCCCAGCATCTCGAAGAAGGTGTGGTGGCGGGCGGTGTAACCCACATTCTCCAGGTCGTTGTGCTTGCCGCCGGCGCGCACGCAACGCTGGGAACTGGCGGCGCGGACAAAGTTACGCTTGTCACGTCCGATAAATACGTCCTTGAACTGAACCATACCCGCATTGGTAAACAGCAGGGTCGGATCATTCATGGGGACGAGTGGACTGCTGGCAACCACTTCATGAGCGTGGCCGGCAAAAAAGTCCAGGAAGGCTTTACGAATATCTGCGCTGGTTTTCATGTCTGGGAAAGCGAAATCAACCGAAAAAAACAAGCCAGACAAGATAACAGGAACGCGCAGAAAATGCCCGTTTTCCTATTGATTTTCCGTGGCTAATTCAATCTTGATGGAGTATTAGAAATCGTGGTTAAACAGGAGCTGCCCGATCAGCTCCCCAGGAAAGCCCCGGTATTCGAGAAACCTTGCGCGACGCGCCATCTCCTTACGATCGCTGGGGAGTTCTGCGCCATATTTTCTGTCGTGCACCCGGCGCAGCTCATCCGGCCAGTCTTCAGTATAGTTTTCGAGCATTGTGGCGATCAGACCATCACTGATACCCCGCTCCCGCAGTTCAGCACGAATGCGTATCGGTCCATTGCCTTTGCCTACGCGAAACTCGGTATAGATCTGCGCAAACCGATCATCACTCTGCAGGTCCCTACGGGCAAGATCATCCAGCACCTGCTCTATCTCTTCCGACCCATAGCCCCGGGAGGAGAGCTTGCCTCGCAGCTGCTTACGCGAGTGCTCGCGCGCCGTCAGCAGGCGCACGGCAGTCTGCTCGACCTCGTTGATCTGGGATTCGTTCAGGTGTCCGCCTCGGCTGCGGCTGCGGCTTCGGTTGCTTCCGGCTGAGGCAACAGTTCCGCCCGGACGCGCGTTTCGATATCACTAGCGATCTCCGGATTCTCCTTGAGAAACTTACGCACATTCTCCTTGCCCTGGCCGATACGGTCGCCGTTATAGCTGTACCAGGCGCCCGCCTTGTCGACAATGCTCTGCTTTACGCCCAACTCGATCAGCTCGCCCTCGCGGGAGATGCCCTCGCCATAGAGGATCTCGAACTGGACCTGTTTGAAGGGAGGCGCCACCTTGTTCTTCACCACCTTGACCCGAGTGTCGTTGCCGACCACCTCGTCGCCTTTTTTGATCGCACCGATGCGGCGGATATCCAGACGTACCGAGGCGTAGAACTTGAGCGCATTGCCTCCGGTGGTGGTCTCCGGGCTGCCGAACATGACACCGATCTTCATGCGGATCTGGTTGATGAAGATCACCATGCAGTTGGTGCGTTTAATGTTGGCAGTGAGCTTGCGCAGGGCCTGGGACATCAAGCGTGCCTGCAGACCGACATGAGTGTCGCCCATATCACCCTCGATCTCGGCCTTTGGGGTCAGGGCAGCCACCGAGTCGATCACCACCACATCCACCGCTCCAGAGCGCACCAGCATATCGGTAATCTCCAGGGCCTGTTCGCCGGTGTCGGGCTGGGAGACCAGCAATTCATCCACATTCACCCCGAGTTTCTCCGCATATTGCGGGTCTAGCGCGTGCTCAGCGTCGATGAAGGCCGCGGTACCACCCAGCTTCTGGGACTCCGCCACCACTTGCAGGGCGAGGGTAGTCTTGCCCGAGGACTCAGGACCGTAGATCTCCACCACCCGACCTTTTGGCAACCCGCCAATACCCAGGGCGATATCCAGATTGAGCGAGCCGGTGGAGATCGCCTCGATATTGCTCATGGCACCGGTGTCCCCCATGCGCATCACGGAGCCCTTGCCGAACTGTTTCTCGATCTGCCCCAGGGCGGCGCTCAAGGCCTTTGCGCGGTTTTGATCCATTCGTTCTGTCCTCATTGAAAATCTGTAGGAGAAGTCAGCTTACCTAGCGTCCAGGCCGGAACCAACTTAAGAGATGCGGAATTATCACATAGCCACAGGCTCAGGTCATGAGTCCGTGAGGCGTCTTTTTTCATAAAAAGTAGGGTTAATTCAGACTCCAGCGATGCAATATGCGGTACCTGGGTTGTCCCGGAACGCCACCCCATGACGTGGCCAGCACGAATTCTCCGGCCTGCCATTCTATAGGATTGTCGATCAAACCGGCCTCGGCATGCCGCACCTTCCGATGCAGCGTGACATGAGGCGAGTAGCGTCGCCTCTCCGGCTCGAAACCGCAATCCAGGAGGCCCTTTTGCAGATCTTTCACCAGGGTTTGTAGCGCATCCGGTTGCTCAGCAGGTCCGCACCAGAGAATCCTTGGCCGGGGCCAATGACCTATGGTATCGAGTTGCAGGGTAAAGGCGGAACAGTCGATAGTGTCCGCCACCTGTTGGATACAAAGGTGTTGCGAATCATCCACCTGCCCCAGGAAGACCAGGGTGATATGCAGATCATCAGGATGATGCAGGCGCCCACCCTGCGGGTTGAACCACTTGGCCAGCTTGAACAGCCGGTCACGGACCTTCCGCTCTGGCCAGAGGGCGAAAAAGAGCCTGCCCTCAGCCACCCTTGATCACCTCCAGCAGCTGCTTCAATGCATACTCGACCGCCTGTCTGCGCACCGCCTGGCGGTCTCCGGCAAACCACTGCGTGGCAGTGACTGCCTCTGCCTGCTTCAACTGCCAGGCGAAACAGACCGTACCCACCGGCTTTTCAGGTGTTCCACCTCCGGGTCCGGCAATGCCGCTGATCGCGAGGGTTGCATCTGCACCGCTCGCAGTGAGCGCCCCTTGGGTCATCTCAGCAACGGTCTGCTCACTCACAGCTCCGTAGGTTTCCAACGTCGACGCCAGAACCCCCAACATCTGCTGCTTGGCCTGGTTGCTGTAGGTGACGAACCCACGATCGAACCACTCGCTGCTACCCACGACGCCGGTCAAGGCCATGGCGACCCAGCCACCGGTACAGGATTCCGCCACCGCCAGACGTAATTTTTGCTCATGTAAAAGCTGCGCCACCTCATTGGCCAGCTGCTCAAGTCCACTTGCCCCTTTTTCCGTCATCGACAAGCGCTTATTTGGATGAAACCTGGAGATTTTTTTTCTTGGGTTTCTCGCCTTCTGACTGCCAGGTGATACGCAGATTGATGCGATGACGATTCTCCTCCTGGTTGGCGGTCAGTTTCAGGTGCAGCAGGCCATCCGGCTCAAGCAGTATCTCATCATCTTCATCACTCAGGTTGAGTCTGCCCTTGCCTATTCCCTGGCTGACGGCCTTTAAGATGGCCTGAATCGATTTAGCATCCTGCAATGACTCATGGCGAAAGCTTTTTTTACCCTGTTTCATTTTTCATCACCTGATACAGTCAACTAAGAGAGGCGGGATCAAAGACCTTGATAAAGGGGTAGTCGGTACTCACCCCCATCACCAGTTTGTCTGGGTGAAAGATGGTCACTGCAGCCCCGCAGCCTGTCAGCCCCTCTTTCTTGCGGGTGTTGCGGTCGATAGTGGCGTCACACTCGAAATTGACCATGCCCTTGCACACCATGATCCGTTGCCCATGGCGCCTGTTGTCATGACCGTGCACAATGGCGTGGATACCCGCCTCATGGATCAGCCTGACACCTTTATGTGTCAGCGGCATATCGACCTCACGATACTTGGTGCGGATGAAGAAGTGATCATGCAAAGGATCCCGCTCCATCCCCACCGAACGTATACCCAGTTTAATCCGGATATCGTGATTGCCCGCCAATATGCGGACTCTGGCACCTTCATCAATCAAGCGATGGAGTGGCCTCTTCGGCCAGCGCCAGGGATTGTCATCCAGCAGCCCTTGCAGTGTCTCGCTGGACGATGCCCGATGGCCCCGGTCCTTGCTGACGGAGCGCTGTTTACCCAGCAACCAGGGCTGCTCTTTTACCGGCAGCTCCATATCCAGCCATTCCTGTCCCTGATAGCGCGGCAGCCTGGATTTTTTATGCTTCTCACTCATTTCAATCCGCCAACTCGATCAGTCGGTAAAACTTTCATGTCGTTTGCGCAGCTTCCAGTCTCCAGCAATATGCCGCCAATGGCGGCTGTCCAGCCGTTCGATGAACACCGGACGGCAGTGGAACATACTCAGTTGAGCAATCTGTTCAAAGGTAAGAATCCCCAGGTGATGGGCCGCGTGCCGGAAGGCGGCGCCATGCCCTACGAACAGCTTGAGGGTATCGACCTGACACTGCCCGGCAAGCTGCCGCAGACTCTGTTCAAGGTGATCCGCAACACGCCGCCCGGCATCCAGCAGGGATTCCGCCCCCTGCAGAGGCAATCGGTAATGGCTGTTGGATTTCCAATCGGCGGGAGGATCCGGAAATCTGGGATCCATGGCGATCACGGACTCGATCTGCCGTATGGTCATGTTCGCGGCCGAGCCCACACTGCGTTCAGCCAGATCATCATAGCTCTCTATCCGCAGATCCAGCTGAGAACCGGCAGCGATCTCATTGGCCATCAGCGATGCGGTCTGCCAGGCGCGCAACAGACGGGAGGTATCGATGAGTGGATGCAGCACCCAGCCATGCTGTTGCCGGATTTCGGTCAGTTCCTGAATCGCCTCCCTTGCCTGCGCCCGGCCCTCGTCGTTGAGTGGGAAAGGCTGCAGGGCGCTCGGGGTATCGGCCAGCTGCTGGTAATCTCCATGCCGGATCAGGGCCGCTATCACTCTTGCCATAAAAACTGTTTCAGTTGGATTTCAGCTGTTTTACCAACGCCTCGATCATCGGTTTGAGCTTCGTCTGCCTGACCTTTTTCATCGCCTGATCCGGGCTCAGCCACTCCCGGCCACGGTGACGTTCTTCCCAGACCGATTCATCCAACACATGGGTGACGATCATGGGATAGACATGCACCGTACACTCAGCTCCCCATTTTTCGCAGGTATAGCTGCCTAGTGGCAGACTTTCCACCTCGCCTTCGATCCCCGCCTCCTCGAGGGCCTCCTTGGCCGCCGACTCCTGCAAGGTCATACCGGGGTCACTGATTCCTTTGGGCACTACCCAGTGTTTATTCTGGCTCGACATCACCACCAGTATCTCCGGCTGGTCACCTTGCATCCGATAGGGGATCACCGATGACTGGGTATAGTAATAAGCTGGGCGGTCCCGTTGCTCCTCACCTTTAAAATCCGGGAAAGGGAATATTTTCGGCAGATTCTTGGGTCGGGTGATCGACTGTAACTCACCACAACCCGCCTTGAGACCGCGCCAGTCATCCGGCAGTTTCAATCTGGCCAGGGTAGCGGTGGGCAGCAGGTTAGCGTCTTTTGGCAGAGGAATTCTGGTCTTCGACAGATGCGTCAAGAGATTTTCGAAGCCTGGATTATGGCCTACGATCATCACCCGACCGGCTTTCTTGGGACAGTTGCCCAACACGCCAAGCAGTTCGGACAGGCTTGCGGCATAGATTGCCTGTTCCTGCTTGATCTGCCGGCTATCCATACCCATCGCCTTGGATATCTTGCGTGCGGTCTCAAGCGCCCGGACTGCAGGTGATGAGATGATGTAGTCGGGCAGCAATCCCTGCTGTTCAAGCCAAACACCCGTGCGTTGCGCCGCACGTTTTCCCCGATCCTTCAACGGACGGTGAAAATCATCGGCATCCTCACTCCAATCGGATTTACCATGTCTTAAAATCAGCAGCTCGCGCGCCATCGGTTCCCAACCTCGTTTGATTTATGGATGCAATAACTCTGTATAGCAGCGATGCTTAAGGCCTGCAAAGTCGATCTTACCCCTGGCTTCGAAAACCGGGATATCCTTGAGCAGCCGCAGATAGGTCTGTTCGTCCAGCGCTGTCGTATCCTGAAAAAAACCACCGTCAGCATATTGATAGAAAGGGCCTGGTGATTTCATGATGGCGGAGAGCAGATCCGGCCGTTGATCGAGATCAACCTGCTTCAGCTGCAGAGGCTCATCGCTCTCCCGCTGCCAGTTGAGCACCAGAAATGCATGCAGGGGCGCCTGGGTAGTGATCCGTCCCGCACCATACATTGCCTCTACATCCACATCATATTTATCTTCCAACTCCCAAAGCTCCTGCTTTGGCAGTGAGAGCAGCGCCTTGCGCTGTTGCTCCGGAATCATCCGCTCGAGGGTGGGATTGGTCACGATGGTTCCCGGATTGATGCGCGGCAGCTTCGGAATTCCCCGGGCCTCCACCCTGCCCGCCTCCTGGCAGATAAACAACCGGTCATTGGTCAGATAATCCACATCCGCATGCTCCAGCAGTTGCAGCATGAGGGTGGATTTGCCCCCACCGGAGAGGCCCGCCATACCCAGTGTCACGCCGTTGCGCACCAGTCCTGAAGCATGGCAGATCAACCAATCCCGCTGCTGCAGCCAGTTCATATACTGGGCATTGATGAAATTGATGACCTGATTGTCGTACTCCAGGCAGGGACCTGCGGCAATCCGGTGAGTCTCACTCTGCAGAAACAGCATGCCGGTGCGCACCTTCTTGACCAGCCGAGCCTCCGGGATATCCAGATAGGCGTCTTTTCTGCCGGCTTTGCCGGGCTCGCGCTGCCAGTCGATAAACTCATCAGCGAGATTCAGCACCTCACTCTCGATGGCAAGGATCTCCATGTCAGGGTTTGTCGTTTCACAAACCAGGTGTGAGAAATAGTCAGTCAGATGGCCAATCAATTTCTCCGAATTGGAACGCAGCCGAAGAATACAACCATCACAATCGAGGGTCAGAACCGCTTCACTCAGGGTTGCATTACCCCCAAACAGTTCAACCGCAGTGGCAAGATCTTTGATTTGCTTCATAGTCTCACTCATTGTTCTTTCAGCATCTTCAGCACATACGCAACATAGCGTTCCGGGACATTGACCCCCATCCCCTCAAGGGCGCCGCGAAATCCACCAAAGGCGGAGACCTCGAATACCACAGGACCCTGCTCGGTTTCAGCCACATCGACCGTGGTGAAATCCAGATCAAACAGGGCCTGCGCCCTGTGGCCCAGCTCGACCAGGGTATCATCCGCCGCATAGCCTTCGTAATGACCGCCACTGTGAATCGTGGTGTTCCAAGCATCGCTATCACCCACCCGCGCATAACTGCCGAGATATTCGCCACCAAGAAACACCATGCCCAGATCCTGCCCGGGCAGATGCAATCTTTTCTGGATATACATCATCGGATTGGCGGCATGAAAGTTTTCGATCTGCCGCCCCATCTCGTCGGGCGGATCATGCGCATCGATGACCGCCATGCCCCGCGCCTTGGTTGAGTAGAGGGGTTTGAAGACGGCTGAACCGAATTCATGGAGTGCGGCTGCCGCAGCTGTCACACTCTCGGTGACCCGGGTCGGCGGCATGGGGATACCGGCATTGTGCAGGGTCATGGTGCAACTGAGCCGGTCGATCAGCCGTAAGATCGAGCCCACTTTACTGAACACGCGCACACCCCGGCCCTCCAACATGCGCAGAATCTCCAGCCGGTCCAGGCTGTTGGGGCTGTATGCTGCGCTGATCTTCTTAACAATGACCGCATCGAGGGTACAGAGATCATGTTCATGAAATATGAGCTGTCCCTGCTCCAGATCGGTAACCACCTGATCCATGTTCACCACCAGTCGAAACCCGGTGGCGGCCTCCACCGCATCCGCCAGAGCCTCCGTGGACCATTTACCAGGAATGCCCACCACACCTATTTTTAGATTAGCCAACAAAAATCTCCTTAATCGGAACCTGAAAGCCTGACGGCTGTTTGGGATTTACCTGAAGGACGAGTTCGAGCAGATACCGGGCCCTCAGAAACATGGCCCGGGAGAGCGATTTGTCGAGAATGAAACGGGTTGATGTCGCGAATGAGCGCACCAGACCCAGCGCCAGCCTGATTTCAAAGGTCTCGTCCCCCCGCCTGCGGGCAAACTTTCTGGCAAACTCACAAAATTCCACGGCGAGATCGAGAATCCGCCCGCGAACCTGTTTGTCCAATACTTGCAGCCGGTAGATCGAGACCATGAATACCGTGACATCCTGTACATAGTCCATGTAGCGGGAACGATGCAAATCGATAAAACTGATGCGCTTTTCCACCGGATCATAGATGATATTGTCTACATTGAAATCGCCATGGATGTAGACAGAAAATGGCGCCTCAATCTTTTTTTCTAAACTTACCGCTTGTTCCAGTAGATGTTCAAATGAGGGTAGAGACAAGGTCCCGACACGGCTCTCCTCCTGCTGAAACTCCGGGTGGATGGCATACACATCATCCAGTCGCTTGGACAGCTGTCCGATATAGTCAGCGGAGACCTTTTTCTTAGAGCGGGTCTCCTGCCAGACTGAAGCCAGGGTACCGGTCAGATGACGCAGCGTGACTCTGAGCAACTTATTCGGTTCGTGCAGCAGAATCTGTTCGAAGGTCAATCCAGCCAGGTGTTCAATGAGCAAGGCAGCAGATTGTCCCCGCTTATGGTAAGAGAGAATCTTGGGCGCCAATCCCGGAAATATCTCATGCCAACTCTCGACACCCTGCCGTTCCTCTTTGAGCTTGCGTTTCTGACCATCCTTGTAGATCGCATCATATCCATCACCTCCCTTATCGGACAGGGTGATACCGGCGATACCGCTGCCTGAACGGGTCTCGGCAATGGGTTCGAACACCAGGTCTTCGATATTCTTCTCACCCAGCTTGGCCATCGATGCACTCAGGGTGCTGTAGCGGCTGGTATTGAATGGTTGCCCCATGTTGGCGGAGATGATCGCTTCACTGATGTTCAGCATCTCATCCCCCATCTGTTCCATGTGGTGGGCGACAAAGATCAGACAGACCAGGTCTTCGGTCTGCTTCCGCTGCCGCAATGCCTTGGTGTACCTTTTCAGATAGCCCTTGTAGGCAGTGTCCAGTTCCTGCTCAACCTCTCCAAGTTTCAGGGCCTGCTGGTTGTCCTGTTCACAAAATGCGGATTCGATTAAATCAAGCCCCTGCAGGAGTGGAGCCAATAGGGGGTCATACTCCTCCGCCATGAGGACAGAGGAATCATTCAGGTAACTGGTCTGCTGAACCACTTCCCGGGCATGCTCAGCCATCCGATCCAGATGAGTGGCAATCATTTCAACGGCCCGGTTCATCTGATTGCTCACATCCCCTTCAGATGCACTTGAAATTTGCACCAGACTGCTGTTGTGGATGCGCTGCTTTAAATTTCCTGCATAGCCTTCACGATCCAGGATTCTTTTTCCTAATGTAGCTACGGGAGTGCTCAGATAGCTTTGCAGCACAGCCAACTGACCGCTGACCTCAGCTATCAGAAAGCGTAGATTCTCGCGAATACCCTTGGGGACTACCATGTTCAGTCCAGGATACCCAGATAACAGCCTGATTTTCCGGCATGCAGATTCGCCAGTACGTTTGCCAGGCCTGCAGGAAACAGACGGTGCTTGGCGATTTCGTTGAACGGCAGCCAGACTACATCGATTTGATGCTTATCCGGGTGAGAACCGTTGATAGGTTGGTAGTCATCCGGCACGGCACAGACAAACATGAATTCAACCAGATGGCGGGTGGAGGGAAATTCGGTTTCCCGCTGTTTATAAAAATCAGCGACATGTATCAGTTCACCCATCTGAACTTCTACCCCGATCTCCTCTTTGCATTCACGCTGCAGGGCTTCAATCAACGTTTCCTGAACATCCTGTCCACCGCCAGGCAGGGCATACCAATAGCCTTTTATTTCTGACCATTTTTTCTGCATCAGAATGGCGTCATCACGCACGATGATTGCCCGCACTGCATTTCTTATGGAAGGTTCAAGATTTTGCATTGTCTGCAGATCTTATCTCATTCTCACGGGCAATGCCCAGTAAGCCGATGACAAGGCGCGGTTTTTACACCTTCTCGTCAATCCAGCAGAACTAAAAGCCAGGTTACTATGACCATTGATCATCCATCTCTCATCATTGGGAGGCCTGCACTCAGCAGTTGCTGTCACTGATTGAACCCAATCGGCAGAGTGAAGCTACCGACGCCGTGGATAAGACCCTTTGACTCATCCCTGTTGAACACCCGCCCACAGCAGAGCATTCATCCCTTCTCCAGCCACCAAAATACCTAAACCCATTTCACCGTGAACAGGTATAATAGGCGGAAAAGCACCAATATAAATTGGCGCGCTGGATACTCAAAGAGTATCTGATTCCTGACTGATTTCAGAATAACAACATCTTCCGCAGCAACAGATGTCATAACAATAGTCTGAACTCGTTACATCGTATCGGGCTCCTATGATATCTGCCAAGATCACACGCACAGCCTCTTAAGGAAGAGAAGAGTGATCCAGGCCAGGTATTCAAAGGACCGGTTCGATCTGATTTTCCACTAGGAAGGATGATGAAAAACAACTCCACCAATGAGAAGTAAAGATAACGACAGCCACAGTCGAACCGGCCTTGGGGTTGAAGCGCTCAAGCGCGCCATCATCGATCATCTGTTCTACGAACAGGGTCGTTACCCCGATGTCGCTACCGCCAATGACTGGTATCTGGCGCTCGCCTATACCGTGCGTGATCGGCTGGTTCGTCGCTGGATCAGTACAGCCCAAACCTATAAAGATGAGGGCAGCCGCACTGTTTGTTATCTGTCAGCAGAGTATCTGCTGGGCCCTCATCTCTGCAACAACATCACCAATCTGGGCATCAGGGATGAAATCAAGCAGGCCCTGCAGGAACTTGACCAGGATATAGATCAGCTGCTGGAACAGGAACAGGAGCCCGGTCTGGGCAATGGTGGTCTGGGACGTCTGGCCGCCTGTTATATGGATTCTCTTGCCAGCATGCAGATCCCCGCTATCGGTTATGGCATCCGCTATGAATTCGGTATCTTCGACCAGGAGATCCGTGACGGATGGCAGGTGGAAAAGACAGACAACTGGTTACGCCATGGCAATCCCTGGGAGATGCGCAGACACAAGTTGATATTCGATGTCAGATTCGGCGGCCATACGGAACAGTTCATGGACGACGTCGAAGGCCGCTTCCGGGTACGCTGGATTCCCGACCGGGTCGTGCATGGCATCGCCTATGACACGCCTATTCTCGGATACGGCGTGAATACGGTAAATCTACTGCGGTTGTGGAAGGCGGAAGCCCCGGAATCGTTCGACTTCCAGGCCTTCAACCTGGGGGACTGCTACGCTGCAGTCGACAAAAAGGTCGTATCGGAAAACATCACCAAGGTACTTTACCCAAATGATGAACCGACAGCCGGCAAGCAGTTGCGCTTGCAGCAATAATATTTTTTCGTCAGCTGTTCACTACAGGATATGCTCCGCCTCTATCTACAGAAAGGTGAGAGCCTGGAAAGATTTCACCTGAAATTTGCGGCACAACTCAACGACACCCATCCAGCCCTTGCAGTTCCCGAGTTGATGCGCCTGCTGGTCGATGAACATTGCCTGGATTGGGAAAAAGCCTGGCATGTCACCCGCAATACATTCGCCTATACCAACCATACCATATTGCCCGAAGCTCTGGAGCGTTGGCCACTCTCTCTGCTCGAGAAGATGTTGCCACGGCACCTGGAGATCATCTATGAAATAAACGATCGTTTTATGGATGAGGCGCGGCGCCGTATGTATGGCATTGACATGCAGATTGACAGACTCTCGATTATTGAAGAGGGCGAGGAGAAACATGTACGCATGGCCAACCTCGCATTTGTCGGCAGTTTTGCAGTGAATGGGGTTGCCAAGCTGCATACCGAACTGTTGAAACAGGATGTGATGCAGGACTTTTACCGCCTTTGGCCCGAACGCTTCAGTAACAAAACCAATGGGGTTACGCCGAGACGATTCGTGTTGTTGAGTAATCCGGGACTTGCGCGCCTAATCCGTGATCAGATCGGTTGTGACTGGACCAGGGACCTGGATCAACTGAAACAGCTGGAGGAGGTCGCAGCCAACTCACAATTCCAGACTCTCTGGCAACAGGAGAAGCGCGCCTCCAAGATCGCACTGGCTGAATTGATCAAACAGCGTACCGGAGAGGTCATCAACCCCGACTCCCTGTTCGATATTCAGGCCAAGCGCATTCACGAATACAAACGACAACATCTCAATATATTACATATCATCACCCTCTATAACCGTTTGAAACATGATCCAAACGCGGACATCACCCCACGCACCTTCATCTTTGCCGGCAAGGCGGCCCCCGGGTACCAAATTGCCAAGCTGATCATCAAACTGATCAACTCCGTCGCCTATATGATCAACCGGGACACTGATGTGAACGACCGGCTGAAAGTGGTGTTCTTTCCCAACTTCAATGTCAAAAATGCACAGAAGATCTATCCGGCTGCCGATCTGTCGGAGCAGATTTCCACGGCTGGCAAAGAGGCATCGGGTACAGGAAATATGAAATTTTCTCTGAATGGCGCACTGACCGTTGGCACTCTGGATGGCGCGAATATCGAAATTCGAGAAGAGGTCGGAGCTGAAAATTTCTTCTTGTTCGGACTGGTCTGCAAGGAGATATACCGCATCCAGGCGGAAGGTTACCGACCCTGGGAATATTATCATGACAATCTGGAGCTAAAGGATAGTATCGATCTTATCTCATCCGGCTTTTTCTCCCACGGAGACACTCAACTGTTCAAACCATTGATAGACACCCTGATGACCACTGATCCCTATATGCTGATGGCGGACTACCAATCCTATCTGGACTGTCAGCAGGCTGCTTCCCAGGCATTCAGGCATACCAGCGAATGGACACGCATGTCTATCCTCAATGTCGCGCGCATGGGCAAGTTTTCGTCAGATCGCTCTATCAGCGAGTACTGTGAGGAGATCTGGAAGGTCAAACCGGTATTGGTTGAGCTTTAAGCCTCACACATGAGACTCATGTGTCAGACATCTATCGCTGGGCAGTGAATGTAAGATGATATAAAATCCATGCATTAAAAGGCCTTGGCTTCCGTTCTTAAAACTGAACCGCTGCATCACCGTCCGGTTCGGCTTGAGTCCAGATAGTCTGGTAACCCTCCCAATCTCCTACCAGATTGAGATCAAATGCACTCTGGTTATCGACATCCTTTTTTTGCTATCAACAAGACTTCAGCCAATATCTATCGAGACTGACCCCATCGATTATACGCACCTCTTAAAAGGAGATCGCCAATGTCAGATAGATTAACGGTCAAGGCGAACACCACCCTGATCACGTTCCTTATCACCCAGCTTCAGGGCTGGTCGCGGAGCACGATCAAGCAGCGCCTTAAAAGCGGTTGCGTCAGCGTTAACGGCGAGCAGGTTACCCGACATGACCACGCCCTGCTGGCGGGCGACCGGGTAATTGTTGAAGCCTCCGTCCGAGGCGCTGTCAGCGTGCGGCCGCAGCTCGGCATCCTCTATGAGGATCGGGATCTGATCGCCATCAATAAACCCGCCGGGTTGTTGTCGGTTGGTTCCCCCAAAGACAAGAAGCCTCATGCGCTGGGCATACTGCGTGACCAGCTGTCGCGTCGTAACAAGTCGATAAAACTGTGGCCGGTGCACCGAATTGATCGCGATACCTCGGGGGTACTGCTCTTCGCTACCTCCCGGGAGATGCGGGAGGCGGTGATGAAGGGGTGGAAAGCCGCGGAAAAAAGCTACCTTGCGATCGTAGAGGGTTGCCCAAAGCCTGCGGGGGGCACCATCGATCAACCGCTGCGCCTCGACCCGATAATCTACGAGATGCATGTCGGGCCACACCCCGACGCCAAGCGCGCGATGACCCATTTCACCACCGAACGTAGCGTTGGTCAGCGAACCCTGTTACGGGTAGAACTGGAAACCGGCCGCCAGCATCAAATACGTGCCCACCTGGCATGGCTAGGACACCCAGTCGTAGGTGACCAACGATACGGCACAGTCGGTACGCGAATGGGCCTGCACGCCTTGCGGCTGAGTATCACCATTGTGCCAAGTAGCACGTTATGTAGAGTTGGAAATTAATCCTCTGATATCAAAGATCTTTTTCTTGGATTACTGCACATAACATTCCACTATTGACCTCCCCGGTGGCCACGGGGGCCACCGCTTAATGGTTGGAGGTCGATCATGGCTCAATCAGACTGTCAGGTATTTCATGACACACCCTTGGAGCAACTGGTTTCAAAAGCCATAAGCCAACTCAGACAGCTCGGTTACAGCAGAAGGTCTATCAATCGATATCGATTAGTCTGGAAATAACTCATCGCGTTGTTGTGCCTCTCAACTACTGCATGAGGGGACACCCATACAAACGATATCGGATATTTTAGGGCACGCCTCGGTCAACACAACCCGCATCTATGCCAAAACGGATGTGGACGGGTTGCGCAGTGTTGCTATAGATCCGGAGGAGGTGTGAGATGTCGGTCGATCACGCAACATACCGGTTCCAAAGTGTCCTCGCGCCTTTTATGGAGAAGTTTATTCAGGAGAAGCGAGCCTGTGGTTACCGCTGCATCGCTGGAGCCAAAGGCCTGTGGTATCTTGACTGTTATTTATCTGAGTACGGCTTAGATGCTATCCAGTTGCCCAAAGCGATCACCAAACAATGGCTCACTAAGCGAGATCATGAGGCGCGGACTACACAGCAGAACAGAATTTGTCTGGCCCGACAGTTTGCCCGATTCCTGATCCGTCACGGGTATCCCGCTTATGTACCAGACTCGACGCTGTCTGTTAATGAGCCCTCCAATTTTG
>JBDLIT010000098.1:0-15427 GCA_039714735.1 Pseudomonadota bacterium | reverse complement strand
GCCTGATCCCGTCTTCAACTATGCAAACCGCATCGCCATGCAGCTCTTCGAGATGTCCTGGGACGAGTTTACCCGACTTCCTTCGAGGAAATCGGCCGAGTCACCCAATCAGGAAGAGCGCTCCCGGCATTTGGCGTTGGTGAAGAAAAATGGCTTCATCGACCACTATTCCGGGGTGCGTATTTCCAGTCGAGGGAAAAGGTTCCTCATCGAGAACGCAGTCGTGTGGAATCTCATCGATACCGGTGGCAATTACCGGGGACAGGCTGCGACCTTCGACAGGAGGTGTTATTGCCCAGTATTGATATGAGCCAACCATTGGGTGGCCTGCTTTTTGGTCTCTGGAAATCGACTGCTCTGCTTGAATTCAGTGAGGGCTTTTTTGAACTGCCCCAACTCGTAGAAGGCCATACCTCGGACTAGATGCGTGGTGCCCGCTTTATCCAGGTTATCGGTGCCCAGGGCCTTGCCTGTGATCTCCAGAACCTTCGGCCAATCCTCCCTTTCCAGACAGAGCTGGGAGGCTTTCAGATAGAGCTTGCCTGAAGCCTTGGCTTCAGCCGCCTTGAGCATGTATGCGATAGCCTCATCGTCTTCCTGGGCCCGCATCCAGGCTTCGGCCAGTTTATGCAGATTTTCTCCAGTCGCCTGGATTCTGCCCTTATTGATCTCCGATTCAAGCAATACAGCCGCTTTATAGGGACTGGACTGGTAGAGATACATATTGATCAGGTTCATCAACTCTTTTTCTTCCGTGAGAAACCCACGTTTGTTGGCCAACTCCATCACGGAGAGGGCCTTGTTGTTCTTCTTCAGGGTGAAATAGACGTTGGAAAGCTGTTTCCAATATTTCTTCTCTTGCGGCATCAGTGAGACCAGGGTTTTCAGCACCTCCGCTGCCTTTGAGTACTGTTTCCGTTCGAAGTACATAGAGACTAATAGCTGATACCAGCTCTCCTTGGGCTTCTCCGCCATGGAGATGGCGATCTTGATCTTTTCGATCGCCTTGTCGTATTGATTGATCTGTGCATAGACGGTGGCCGCAAAGACAAAGGTATCGGCAGTAGGGGAGTCTGCGATCTTGAACCACTCTTCATAGGATTTGGCTGCTGCCGGATAATCCGGGATTACCGCATAGAGCTGGGCGATGTTGTAACGCATCCCCAGTTGAACCCCATCAGGCAAGGCATTCTGCTTGAGTGCTACGGAGAAAGATTCAACCGCTTTGCCGGGTTTATCCTTGGCGGCATAGGCAAATCCGAAGGTCTGCATGACTGTGGCGTATGCGTATGGTTTTTTCTTGACCTTTGGCCGCAAGGATTCAAGGCGTTCCAAAGCCTCGTCGTACTTGCTGTCACCAATCAATTGGTGGATTACTGTAAGACGTTTATAGGTCCGTTCGCTCAGCGTTCCAACCGCCCATGCACCGCCTGCGGCCAGCAAACAGAGGGTCAGTAATGATATTTTGAGGAGTCTGGACATCGGCTCAATCCTGCGTCAGGTTGAATTCGATAACCTGGGTCGCTCGACGCTCTACGGCCTTACCGTCGATGACTCTTGGTTTGAATTTCCATTTCAGGATTGCCTTCATCGCTGCGCGATCGAAGACCCTGCGTGGCTTCGATCCCAATACCTTCACATCCTTGACTGTACCCAGTTTCGTGACGGTGAACTCCAATTTGACCCAACCCTCTTTGCCCTCCAGGGCAGCCTTGCGTGGGTACATGGGGGCGATCATGGCCAGCGGAATCAACTCCGCATTCTCTTCAGTGGTGACGCCACCCCCCATGATTCCCATGAAGGGTCCACCACTGATGCCACTCGAGGCAATCCTGGGCACCTCCATTTTTAACTGGGGCATGCTGACGTTCTGCTCCTCGGCAACACTCAATTGAGGCGGTGGCGGGGGCTCTTTAGGCAGCGGCGGCTTCTTGGGGATCACCCGTTTTTTGATCTGCGTCTGTGCCTCGCGTTTCAATCGTATAAAATCGACTACCGAATAATCTTCAGCCTTATTGATTCCCTCTTTCCCCTGATTGATCATGAAATGCATGGCATAAAACAGCGCCAAGGAAACGATTACCGCACAGATCAGCGCAATGGGGAGCCGAGCCATCATCAATCTTTGATGGCCGCGATAGAGACATTGCTGACGCCGGCCAAGCGCGCCTGATCCATCACCTGCACCAACAAGCCATTCTTGGAATCCTTGTCAGCCTGGATCACTACAGAACCTTCCGGATTTTCTGCTTTCAAGCGCTCGACGTTGGCCCGTATGGCGCGGATGTCCACTTTACGTTTGTCGATCCAGACTTCGTCATTGGCAGTGATGGCGATGAGGATGTTGCCTCGCTCCTTGCGCTCCGCTGTATTCGCCGATGGCCGGCTGATGTCGACACCCGATTCCTTGATGAAGGAGGTGGTGACAATGAAGAAGATCAGCATGATGAACACTATATCCATCAAGGGAGTCAGATCGATGCTGCGTTCATCGTCTTGTTTGGTATATCTGCGTCTCATCTCGATATCCGCAATCTAGTATCTTGAATGGTCAGTTGGTCGGCTACCAACTGTGTCATGAAGGTGGCGTGATGCTTCAGTCTGGCGCTGAAATAGAGACCCGACAGGGCCGTGACCATACCTGCCATGGTCGGTATCGTGGCCATGGATATACCGGCCGCCATCAGGCGGGCGTTACTGCTGCCGGTAATCGCCATGGTATCGAATACGTGGATCATGCCGAATACGGTGCCAAGCAGACCCAATAATGGGCAGAGCGCCACCAGTGTCTGCAGCATGATCAATGATCGATTCAGTTGCACCGAAATGCGGGAGATCAACTGTTCAC
The DNA here is from genome assembly GCA_039714735.1 of Pseudomonadota bacterium. GTDB lineage: Bacteria > Pseudomonadota > Gammaproteobacteria > Chromatiales > Chromatiaceae > JASJBU01. The sequence continues at coordinate 12,579 of JBDLIT010000098.1, read as the reverse complement.
GAATCTGGCAGGCATACCAGGAGGAGGTATCACTCCGCGTATTCCACTCCACCACCGCCTTTTTAACCAGTCTGGGGTAGGTGATGCGGACAAACCAGTACCGTTCGATGATGATGGTCCACATCAGGACGGCAGTAAACAGGATCACCAGCAGGACGGGACCTCCCACTTCCAGGAAGTCCCGGATGCGTTCGAAGATCTCGATCAGTGTGTATTTCATAGCCATACGCCCTGCTGCTTACTGCATTTCCTCTGCATGGCCGGCGATGATACCGGCGCTCTGCTCCTCCAGGACCTGTACTACCGATCGGCTGCGCGAGGAGACCAGGGCATGCAAGAAAGTCAAGGGGATAGCCGCCATCAGCCCCAAGACCGTGGTGACCAATGCCTGGGAGATACCACCAGCCATCAGTTTGGGGTCACCCGTTCCGAACAGGGTAATGGACTGGAAGGTCTGGATCATCCCGGTAACCGTGCCCAACAAGCCCAGCAGGGGGGCGATTATCGCCAGGGTCTTGAGAATCGAGAGCCCACGCTCCAATCGGGGCAACTCTTTGAGCACTGCTTCATCGATCTTGCGTTCCAGGGTCGAAAGATCCACATCTTTATGATCGAAGTAGGCTAGCAGCACTCGACCCAATGGATTGTTTTTCGTTGCCTTATCCCGCTTGAGTTGGCTTTTTACCTTGATATTGGTGATTGAAAGACTCACCAAACGATAGAGCGCCAATATAAAACCGGACAAGGCCAGAGCGATGATCACATAACCGACCTCTTTACCCTGCTGGATGCGCTCCTTCAGATCTGGAGCCTGTACCAGTAATCCCAGGATGGAGCCCCGGGACGGATCGACCGCCATGCCTTTCATACCGCTGTTTGCTTGTTCCAGGTCGGCTGCCATTTTCAAAAAACGATCTTGAGGCTGCCTGGGAAGTTCCACCAGTTGCCCAGTTTCGGGCAGAAATTGCAGAAATTTACCGTCCGAGACAACATTGAATACACCGACACGGGTGATATGACGCTGTTCTTCGGTGCCGTCAACAGCAACTACCGGGCCACGGAACCGGCTGACCTTGCCCGACTCGGTCATCTCCTCCTGCATGCGGAACCAGACCTCTTCCATCTCCTCGATGGAGGGAAGTTTTTTCTCGTTACTCAGTCTGATCAGTTCACTAGTCCGGTTCTTGATCTGGGTCGTTACCAGGGAGTTGTCCAGTATGCCGGCTGTATCGCCCGCCACCTGCCGGACGACGCCAAACAGTTCACCCAGGTTGCCCTGACGGCGCTCCAACGTCTCTTCCAGTTCGGCCAGTTTCTTCTCGTTATCATCGAATGAGGTTTTCAGCGTCTTGCCTCGCTTCTTCTGGGCCGTGAGATCCGTCTTGGCCTGTTGCAGCAACTGCTTCTGACGCTTTCTGTCCGCAAGGAATTCACCCTCCCTTTGTTTATTGATCCTGGTTTCCTCCACTTTGGACTGCTTGACCTGCCGCAATAGATCGTCCAGCTCCCCAGCATGGGCGATGCCGATTGCGCTCAGCGACAGCAGCGCCCCAATGAGAGTGGAGATGGATCCGCTTCGCTTCATCATTGCACTGTCTCCGGAGCATGAATGGGGAGTTTGATCAGATCGGGCGGCACCTGTTTCCTTGCAATCTTGAGTCCTTGGTGTACCGGCGTGCGATACTCTTCCGTCAATACCTGCCAGCTCTTTTTCTCTTTATCCCAAACCGCAGTCTCTTTTCTGTCCAGCGTCTGATAGAGCAGGGAGACACGGCCGATACGCAAGAATGAGACCGATCTGCTCTTGCCATCAGTCTCTATGTTGCCATTGTACGCCTCGATGGTGCGTCCATACTCCATCTCGATTTGGTAGGCCTCCAGAATTCTTCGATATTTTTCCGAGACGGTTATATCCGCTCTATCCAAAAGCAGTTTGAGTTCCTGCAATCGATTGCTGCGCTCCTTGCCCAGGAAGGGGAGGTCCAGGGCTATGAATCGATCCAGGGTCTCCACCATGCGCGCCATTAGTGGCAGAACACCTTGATTGGTCGCCTCGATCTCGGACAGCTGATGCCCCAGAGAGTCCATCTCTTCCGCTTGGGCGGAAATGATTTTTGCCACTTGATCGTTATAGGATTTCAGCGAATCGAACTGACGCAAGGTCAGCTTGTACTCAGTGAGCATCTGATCGGCTTCACTGGCGATCTTATCGATTTTCTTTTGCGAGCCAACCGCTGATTGCTCGACCTTCTCTTGTATCGCAATAGATGTTTTCAGTGTTTCTGCAGGCGCGGCAGAGGTCTGTGAAACCACAATGAAGGTCAATAGGATAACCACGCAATACGATCTTATACGCATGTCAATCTCCCTCTCGGTTACTGATAAACCGAACAGATAACCCTGTCCCTGAGATTTCTTGAAAGGTTTGGCTGATGTTTATCATTCTGATTATTAGCCGATAAACACCCTGGAACGACAATCCATTTTGATGGGTCATTATCTTACATGAGTGTAGCGAGGATGGAAAAGTGGGTGAGCCCTAGGGCCCACCCACTTTAACTCAGGTTTAGAAGGCGTAATTCAAACGCGTATAAATGAAGCGCCCCATGGGGTTGTGAGTGGCGAAGTCATAACCCTCGATCTCGCTATTGCTGAACGGAGGTTCTTCATCGGTGAGGTTCAGTACGCCCAGGGTTATATCCGTGGATTCGATCCCTGAATAGACGAACTGCGCATCCCAGGTCCACATACTGTCGACGTAGGAGATCTCATCGTCCCAATCGGTGTAAAACTGCTCATAGGAATCGATGTAATTGGTGGCCAGGCGTGCCTTATAATCTCCACGCTCCCAGTCGAGAGCAGCGGTTGCGCGCCATTTGGGATACTGATAGGTTCCCAGCAATTCCTCGTAGGGTTCATCAGCAACCGGACGGCGTTCGAAGCTCCTGACATAGGTAGCGACCGTCTGGACGCCAAAGTCACCGATTCCTTCGATATCGAATTCATACTTGATATCCAGATCAAAACCATCGGTTTTCTGATCTGAGATATTGATGAAGGAGTCATTGATGTAGATGATCTCGCCTGGATCTCCATCGAATGCAGGGTCACTACGCACGACTACGTCAGGGTAGGCATCCTCATGGTCAAGAATGTATTGGGTATCAGTGTCGATGATATTGGTATGGTCGTATTTCCAGTAGTCTATTCCAATAGTCAGGTCATCCATGGGTTCGACAACCAAACCAAGGTACCAGCTGGTGGACTCTTCCGGGTCCAGATCTGGGTTACCCGAGAATACGACCTGATACTGAGATCCGCCGCAATCCGCATCGGCCCCGGTAATCTCACAGCGGGTGGTATCGATGAGAAAATTATGAGATTCCGAAGCACCCAAGTAGAGTTCAGGCAGGGAAGGTGCCCGGAAGCCGGTTCCCCAGGAACCGCGTACCATCACCCAGTCGGTAGGTTGGAAACGCAGAGCAACCTTGGGGTTGGTCGTGGTGCCGAAATCGCTGTAATTTTCGTGACGCACCGCCAACTGCATTTCAAGGGTTTCCAGGACTGGAACGCTCAACTCCACATAGGCGGAGGTTAGTTCACGGTCCCCTTCCGAGGATGTTCCGCCCGAACCGATGATCTGCCCCTCTTCCGAGAGCTTGTCGGGCGAATCCTTGAGTGACTGCTCGGTGTATTCCATACCCAAAGCGAGGCCAACGCTGCCTGCATCCAGTTCCATGATTTCAGTGGATGTCTTGGCATCGAGGCCCTTCTGTTCGGACACGGCGGTACGGCTGGTGCTTGCTTTGATGGATTCCATCGTATCGGGATCATTTTCCGTGGTGCCGAATGGGTTGATCTCTCCTTCATCTATGGCACTGATCAACGCTAGACGGTTGATGTAGTTGCTGCCGGTATCCACGGTCTTGCTGCGGCTGAAGTTGAACCCTGCATCCCAGTCCCAGGCGCCCACCATGCCGTTCAGGCCGGTGAGGAAACGATAGCTGTCGGTTTCGATATGCGAGAGGCGGGGACCTGCCTCCAGCATACGCCAGCGAGTATAGACATCTTCGCCGTATGTGTTATACGGGTTGTCAGCACTGACCACGACATCTTCGTTGTCACCGAACAGTGGGGTTGGCGCGGCCTGTGCGTCGGTTTGGTTCTGATTGAAGATGAGCTGAGTGTATAAATTCACATCCGCTGTCAACTCGCGGTTGTAGTTGATCATGGCTCCCAGACGTTCCGTAGCCGGAATCATCGTGATATAGGGGTTGTAGTCGAAGAAACCGTTAATCGCCAGCCAATCACCTGTTTCCGCCGATCGTACATTGGAGACAGGGTTGGCGGAACTGCTGAAATCATAACCATCATTATCTTCCTGGCCATCATGGTTGGCGCTGGCGGAAAAATCTCGATCACTGAGCATGACTGCCTTGCGCCGAAAATAGTTCAGGTTGAAGGTCAGGTTGCTGTTGGCGTTCGTGGTTCCAGTCAGCAGGTTGAAACCTGACGTATTGCCATCGTTTTTATCACTCGCGCCATAATCGACGGTGGCCTCGGCCCCATCAAAATCCTTACGCAGGATGATATTGATAACGCCGGCGATGGCGTCGGAGCCATAGATGGCTGATGCGCCATCTTTCAGCACTTCGATGCGCTCGATCGCGCCCAGAGGGATGCTGTTAAGATCAACGAAGGAGTCATTGATGTTCTGCGCAAAACCGTAGTTGGCCATCCTGCGCCCATTCAGCAGCACCAGTGTGGCGTCTTGGCCCAGACCGCGCAGAGAGATGCCTGAAGAGCCCGGTGCGAATGAGTTGGTGAATTTCTCGTCAAAAGATGGGCCGGTATTGGAGGTAATGCTGCGCAGGACCTCGGCAACCGTTGATCCGCCAGAGGCATCGATATCCTTACGATCGATGACGAGTACGGGGGACGGTCCCTCGATATCAACTCGTTTGATATGTGAACCGGTTACTTCAACCTTTTCGAGTGCAGCAGGATCCTCTTCTGCTATTACATCCAGCGTCAGTCCCGACATGGCCAGCCCGGCGCACATTAGGATTGTAACTCCATTATTTAGTTTAAATCTCATGTTGTTACTCCCTTTTGTTGTTGATTGAGAATAATGCGCGGCTATTGTTATCCCAAATGAACAAAAAGACAACAAGTGACGGAAAAACAACAATATTTTCATTAAATAAATTTATAAATAAAATTGGTATAAATACGATTAATTAATTAATCAATTATATGACTTGACTCAAATAAGCTGTGGATTGAGAAACGATGGCCTGGCCAACTTTGGCGACAGTCCGCGACATAGAGGGCGAATAGTGGTGGGAATTATATACAGTCAGTTGGATTTGAGGCCAAGCATACCCTAGTCATAAAGAGCATTGATGGGCTTCCAGTCACTGGATTAGTCATGCATAAACTAGAAAGCCATCTGGGGGAAATGAATCCCCCAACAGATAATCATCCAGGTGGTAGGAAATAAGATCTTCGAAAATCTTTAGAGATGCCGCTGCAAGAATGCATCCATCATCTTGTACAGCTCCAGCCGGTTCTCCTCCTTTCTGAAACCATGACCCTCTTTATGTTTGATTAATTTGATGTACTCTTTGTCATGCTTGTTGAGGGCATCCAGTAGACTATAAGCCTGATTGATCTCCACCCTCGGATCGCGAACACCATGCACCACCATCAGCGGCGCCTTGATGCGTTCGATCAGATGGATTGGTGAAGTCTCCTGCAGCCGTTTGCCATCTTCCGTATCTTTCGGGTTGCCGATCGCTTGATGAAACCAGGAGGCCAGAATGCCACCAGGATCGTGCTTGACCCTGGTGTTCCAGGAGTGCAGCATTTCGAGATCCACCACACCGACGTAGTTGATGGCGCATTTATAGAGCTCCGGTGTCAGAGTGATTCCTGCCATTGTTGCGTATCCACCATAGCTGGCGCCATAGATACACACCCGTTCCGGATCGGCTATGCCTTCAGCAATCGCCCATTTGACCGCATCGGTCAGATCGTCCTGCATCTTGAGACCCCACTGCTTCCAGGCATCCCTCTGAAAGCGATGTCCATATCCGCCTGATCCGCGGTAGTTGACCTGCAGAACCGCGTAGCCCCGATTCGCCAGAAACTGGATCTCCCGGTTGAACCCCCAGTGATCCCTTACTCCATAGGGACCACCATGAGGGTTGATGATCAAGGGAACAGGGTCTTCCTTTTTCCCTTTGGGCAAGGCCAGATAACCATGAATGGTCAGGCCATCCCGGGCTTGATATTCGACAGGCTTCATGTCCACCAACTGATCTACCTTGAATCGATCTGCAACGGATAGCAGATAGATCAACTTCACCGGCTTGGTCTCCAGCAGGTAGTAGACTCCAGGGTTTTTGTCGTTATAGGAGTAGACCAACGCCAGAGATTCGTCCTCAGTCCAGTCAATGATCTTGTTGACGGTATCCGGCAGTGCCTGGTCTATTCCCTGGTGCAGGGCCTCATACGCTTTGTCGACATAGTGGAGCTGAGGTTTGTCCGTGTAGTAGCTGACAGCCAGCAGCTTGTGTTCGGCTTTTGACAGGATTTGGCCTGCAACATCGTATTGATCGTGCGCAAAGATGGGCTTGCCGAACTGCTTGGTTTCCGGGTCAAAGGTTGTCAGCGCCGCCTTATCCCGTCCCTTTGCCGACAGTACATAGAGGGTCTTGTTGTCTGCGGCAAATCCCGCGGGAGAGATAGGTTCTTCACCGAATTTTACTTCCAGCACTGGGGTCCAATCTGCTTCGGCATCTGCCCGATAGAGCAGGGTGTAGAGCAGTTCTTCGTTGTCGGGGCCCAGCTTTATTTCAACCGCCGCTTTAACATTCCCCTCATGATCCGCTAACCAATGTTCCACTTTCCCTGGATTGGTCACTTCCCGGGTCATACGACCGTTATAGATGTTCATCTTGTAGACATCGGCGTATCTTGCCCGGCGCTGGTTGTTGACTACCAGAATATGATCGTCATCCTGTTTGAGACGATTTAACATGCGCGTATAACGCGGTACCAGCGTGATGCCTTTTTCCGCTTCTGCCAGAACTCTGGACTTGGATCCATCGAGGTTGACAGCATACATGCCGAGGGATTCATTGCCGTCCTCTTCGAGATAAAAAATCAGGCGTGAGTTGTTTGCCCAGGCAAATCCGGCGATATCCGTCTTGCTCAAGCGGGTGACCGCCTTGGCCTTGTTGGTGGCGCGATCTATCACGACCAGGTTACGGGTGTCGCCGAGAGGGGCTATGGCAGCCAGATGCTTCCCGTCAGGCGAGAGATTGAGGTTGGTGAATTCATAGTTTTTGAAAAAGTGCTCTACGGGCAGTTGCTTCGCTTGGGCGGAAAAAATGCCAAGTAGCGAGAGCATGAGTATAAATGTACCAAGCGTAGATAGTGCTTTCATCTTATTCTGACTGTTCATTCCTCATCCTCCCAGGCGGGTCAATACGCTCTGCTGGCTGTAATCCCAGAAAAAAGCTCGCAGCATGCAGATAAAAGGGAATATCTGAGCCATTGCGATTAAATTGTTATCATGACACTACCTAATAATAAAGTTGAAGTCTCGCTATGTATAAGTTAATTCTCATCCTGACAGCGCTCATTATCGCCAACGCTCACGCCGATTCCAGCTGGATAGAGCAGAGTAATGTCCATGCGCGCCAGGTCATGGAAATGAACGCCCGATATAATCCGGAAAGGGTCTCTGCGCAGGGTTTGGAGTCGTACGATGAAAATATAATGGATCTGGGGCAGGGTGTGTTCGAACGTCGCCAGCAGGATGCCCGGCGGATGATCGAGCATTTGCAACAGGAACTCGACAAAACTGTCGAACCCCGAGTGACTCAGGATCTGCATATCCTGACCAAACGATTACAGGACAATCTTCGAGCCCGTCAGTTGCATCACCAGTTGATGTTGCCCTATTACAACCTCTCTGAATGGCTCTACTCCGGATTCCAATCCTTGCTTGACAAGCGGGTGGATTCACGGCGTTACCCTGCGGCTTTGAGCCGGTTGAAGAAATATACCGGTCGACAGCAAGGCTTTACGCCCATCGTTGAGCTGGCCAAGGACCGAACTCGTGAAGCCTTCAAAAACACCCAGCTGATCGGGCCATACATCGTGGAACTGAATCAAGATCGGGAAAATCTGACACGCTATATCGAGGGAATAAGCGATCTGTTCAAGACGCTCAAACTGGATGGTTGGCAGGAGGAATTTGATCTCCTTAAAAAACAATTATTGGGTTACGATGAATGGATTGTTGAAAACGTCGCGCCGCGAGCTCGTGCATCCCATCTGTTGCCCCCTGAGATCTATGCCCAGAATCTGAAGGATTTCGGAGTGGAGATGGATCCGAAGGACTTGATGCGGATTGCTCAATTTAGTTTTTCCGATATCCGCAATGAAATGCAATCACTGGCAAAGTCGTTGGCGCAGATACATAAGCTCCCATCCGATGACTACATAGATGTGATCGATGCGTTTAAGAAGGATCAGCTTGATAGCGATCGCATTGTCGATTTCTATCAACAGCGAATGAACGAAATCGACTTGATCATCAAACAAAACCGTCTTATATCCTTGCCTCAACGTGAAACTGCGATACGTCTTGCCACCGAGGCAGAATCGGCGCGTATCCCAGCCCCATACCTGGATACGCCGCAAATTTTGGGCAATACCGGGCAAACCCCCGAGTTTGTCCTTCCATTGAACAATCCCAATGCAAAGGAGGGAGGCGCGTTGGACGATTTTACCTTCGCTGCGGTTGCCTGGACCCTGGCCGCTCACGAAGTTCGCCCTGGGCATGAGCTGCAAATGTCGAGCATGATCGAGCAGGGTGTTTCTCTCGCCCGTGCGCTGTATGCCTTTAACTCCGCCAATGTGGAAGGCTGGGCTTTATACGCGGAAGCTATTATGCAAAGTTATTTCCCACCGGAAGGGCAGTTTTTCACTCTCCAATTGCGCTTGTTGCGTGCCGCCAGGGCATTTCTCGACCCTATGCTCAACCTGGGCCAAATCACACCCGATGAAGCCAAACAGTTCCTGATTACCCAGGTAGGTTTTTCAGAGGGCATGGCAAGCCAGGAGGTCGATCGCTACACCTTTCAAATGCCAGGACAAGCCACCTCTTACTTTTATGGCTATACCCGGTTGATGGCGTTGCGTACGGAAACCGAGCTCAAGCTCAAGCAGGATTTTGATCAGCAGACCTATCACGATTTCCTTATCGCCCAGGGTCTGTTGCCGCTGGATCTGCTGCGTCAAGCAGTGTTGGAGGAATTCATCCCGGCATCATAAGGCTGCCCTGATAAGCGCGGGGATGTGCTTAATCCAAGCTTCCTTTGTCCTGTTGCTTATCTTGCTTACGCGGCAGTAGCTTGTATTTGCGCAAGTGACTGCGCAGTTGGTGATAGCTCAGCCCCAAAGCCTGTGCAGTTTGACGCTGATTATAATGACTTTGTTTCAAGGCCGCCTGCAGAAGCCGGATTTCATATGCCTGCACCTGCTCTTTGAAGTCCATGGGAAAGCTGAGGGTGGCTGCCGGTACGGGTTGGGGGGAGGCATAAGGCACAGCCGGGGATTGTGGGGCTTTTTGTTTTTGTTCGCGAAATGGCGATGCGAAGGGATCGAAGACGATCTCGTCGATCACCTGGTCGGGTTCGCTGCGGTAGACGGCCCGTTCTATGACATTCTTCAGCTCGCGTAAATTGCCTGGCCAGGCATAGTGATACAATTTCTCCAAGGCTGATTCCGTGAACCCCGGGAAATAGTCCCGTTTCAACTCTTTGACCATACCCAATCCAAAGTACTCTGCCAGTAAGGGGATGTCATCCTTGCGGTAACGTAGCGGTGGGAGAGTGATCACATCGAAGGAGAGCCGGTCGAGCAAATCTTCCCGAAAGCGGGCTTCCATTGCGAGTTGCGGGAGATCTGCGTTGGCGGCGCTGATGATACGCACATCGGAGATGATGGTCTGAGCACCGCCCACCCGTTCGAATTCGCCATATTCTATTACTCTCAAAAGCTTTTCCTGCACTCGCATGGACATGCTCGCGATCTCATCGAGAAAGAGCGTGCCTTCATCCGCCCGTTCGAAACGCCCCTGGTGTTTGCGCGTAGCGCCAGTGAAGGCTCCGGCCTCATGACCAAATAAGTCGGACTCGAGCAGTGTCTCCGGTAGGGCGGCGCAGTTGGTCTTCAGTAGAGTCTTGTCCCATCTCTGGGATAAGAAGTGCATTCGGGAGGCGATCATCTCCTTACCCGTTCCTCTCTCACCAATGATCAGGACAGGTTTGCTGAGAGGGGCAACCTGAGAGACTTGATCGAGTACCTCCAAGATACTGGTTGACTGGCCGATGAGAGAGTGCTGACGAGCATCCTGCATACTAAAATGACCATTAATTAGTTAATAATACTAAAACTTAGCATAATATGCCATAATATTTCAACCCCCCGAGTGCTCGTCAATAAACATAATAATTATAAAAAACAGAAAGATAAGCTAATTAAAGCAAGGTTGGCGCGGATCTTGATATGTAGAAAGTAAAGAGATCAATTAGCCGATAGAAAATGGAGAGGAGAAGATGGAAAAGGGTACTCACATACCGAAGAGAGCAGGGGCGAGAGGGATCGCAAAGCTGGCCGCCGCACTGCTCCTGGCAGCAGTGGCCCAGGACATAGCGGCAGATGAGAATTTCAACCCCGTATCTGCTGATTTTGAAAAAGAGATCAAACAGCAAGGCGCCGCCGCTCTGCAGGAGATGACCCACGAGCTGAAACAAGATGCGAACTGGGGCAAACTTGGAGTCGAGAAGCTGGAAGCCGCCTTGAAGCAGCAGATCATCTTAAATGACCAGGTAGTGGAGAATATCAACCTGCCTGAATGCAAAGATTGCCATAACCGCAGTAAGAGGAGTTAATCATGGGTATCTTCAGCCGCCTGAATGACATTATCAACGCGAATCTGAATTCAATGCTTGACAGGGCCGAGGAGCCGGAGAAGATCATCCGCCTGGTGATCCAGGAGATGGAGGACACCCTGGTCGAAATCCGTTCCGATGCCGCACGCACCATCGCAGACAAGAAGAAACAGCGCCGCAGGATTGAACGTCTCTCGGAAGAGATACAGGAATGGGAGCGCAAGGCTAAGCTGGCTGTTTCCAAGAGCAGAGAGGATCTTGCCCGTGCCGCTTTGGGTGAAAAGAACAGCCTGGAGCAGGTAGTGCAGGTGCTGAATGAGGATATGGAAGACCTGGAAATTCAACTGTCCAAGCTGAATGAGGATATCGCCAGCTTACAGATCAAACTGGATGATGCGAAAGCTCGGCAGAAGACAATCACCATGAAGCAGAGCACCTCCAATGGTCGACTGCAGGTGCGTGAGAAGTTGCATGACCGCCGGGTCGACGACGCCTTCTCCAAGTTCGAAGATCTCGAGCGGAAGATGGATAATGTGGAAGGCAAGATCGAATCCTTCGATCTCGGTCGCTCCAAGTCGCTGCAGGAGGAGTTTGCCGAACTTGAGGCGCAAGATAAGATCGATGAAGAGCTGGCAAAGATCCGGGCGAAGATCGAAGAGAAATAACCATTATGGTTGCAATAAGGGAGGGATTATTCCATGCAGGTTTTCGAGATGGTCGTGGCGATTGTCGCCTTGAGTATCCTTGGCGGGATCGTCACGAAATACATGAAATTAAAGGTCAAACAGACTGGCCAGCAAGGCCTGCTAAATCAGGAAGTATCAGATCTGAAGCGTCATCAGGAAGTCATGCAAAAGCGTATTCAGGTGCTGGAGGCCATCGTCTCCAGTGACGGATACGATCTGAAACAACGCTTCAAGGATTTGGAGCAATAAATCCCCCTGGAGTAGGTAACTAAAAGAGAGGAGTTGAAGATGGATGATTTGTTGGGTGGCATAGTGGCACTGCTAATAATTTTCATGATATTTGTCATGCCGATCTGGCTGCTGTTTCACTATCTGTCAAAGATCAGGACGGCCAAAGGTCTCTCTAAAGATGACGAGGCGCTGATGTCTGATCTCTGGGAGGTAACCAGCAAGATGGAAAGCCGGATCGAGTCACTCGAGACGATCCTGGATGATGAAATACCCGGCTGGAGGAATCGCCAATGAAGTATCCCATATCCCAGATATCCAACCCGAACCATCTCTATCGTGATACACATAATGAGGTGTTCGCGGGTGTGTGTGCTGGCATCGCTGACTATTTTGACGTCCCAGTGAATGTCGTACGGGTGGTTACAGTTGCCATCGGATTAATCTATTCGCTCCCCACGCTCATCATCTATGTATTAGCGGCCTGGTTATTGCCGGAAAAGCCAGATGATCTTTACAAAGATCAGAATAACGAAGAGTTCTGGCGCTCCTATCGCCGATCGCCAAGAGATACATTGGGTGAAACCAAACGCAAGTTCAGGGAACTGGAGAGAAAATTGCGTCGCCTGGAGTCCTATGTCACATCCAAACGGTTTGGTCTGGATCGGGATTTCCGCGACATGAAGTGAAGA